>JAZNBY010000001.1:0-26079 GCA_045587325.1 Lachnospiraceae bacterium
TAATACCAGGGAGTTCCTGTCTGCTTTTTCCAAAATAGACACCGTATTGGTCATGTGCGAGGAGAACGTACTGAGACTCTGCTCAATACTCTGCTCGTCACCGATATCCGCAAATACATCCTTGAATACCGCCAACTCCGAGCCATCAAAGGCCGGAATATGAAGGCCTGCCTGACCCATTAACGTAAACAGACCCACCGTCTTTAAAGAAACCGTCTTACCGCCGGTATTCGGTCCCGTAATAACCAAAAGGGAAAAGGCATCCCCCAGATAAATATCAATCGGCACAACCTTATGAGGGTCAATGAGAGGATGACGACCCTTCTTGATATTCACATATCCTCTCTCGTTAAAAATCGGCTGCGTTGCCTTCATAGCCTTTGCCAATACAGCCCGGGCAAAGATAAAGTCTAGCTCCGTCAAGGTTTTCATGTTATAAGCAAGGTCTTCTGCATGCTCTGCCGCCTGGGCGGAAAGCTCCGCCAATACCTTTTCGATTTCTTCCTTTTCCTTCTCCGCCAGTTCCGCCAATTCGTTATTCAGCTTTACAATGGCCATCGGCTCCATAAACACGGTAGCACCTTTTGCAGAACGATCATGAATCATACCGGAAAACTTACTCTGATACTCCTGCTTTACCGGAAGACAATATCTGCCGTTTCGCATGGTAACCAATGCATCCTGTAACATCAGCTTATTGTCCTGGGCATTCACAATGGATGCCAGCTGTTCTCTTATTTTATCATTGGTAATGCGCATATGTCGGCGTACCTGCTTCAAACCTGCACTGGCATCATCTGCAATCTCTTCTTCCGAGATAATGCATCTGGAAATCTCATTATTTAACGTTACAAGAGGCTCCAATAAGGAAAAACGCTCCGTAAGACAGTCCGTTACTTCCTCCTGGCCTCCCGTGCCGTACTGCTTTACCCGCAGGGTGGCCGTCAGCACCGAACTGATTTTAAGTAACTCTCCCGCAAGCAGGGCGGACCCTATCTCCAATAATTTAATGGTCCCACTAATATCCGGCACCCCGTTAAAGGAAAGACTTCCCTTCTGAAACACACGGGTGAGTGCATCCGCCGTTTCTTTCTGCAGCTCCGTAATTTTGCCCAGTTCCGTCTGGGGTTTTAACTGTGCACATAACTTTCTTCCCGGCTCCGAACCGGCGTACTGCTGCAGCTTCTCGATTATTTTTCCGTACTCCAAGGTACGTAATGCTCTTTCATTTATACTCGCCATACTCTAATACCTCTTTAAAACAAACTCAAAACCCTACTTCCCGTCAACATCCTTCCAACTGTGACGATGTAACTCTCCCTCCATCTGCATATGGGAAAACCCTCTCTGACGCAATGCTTCGTAAGTCACAATCGCAACAGAATTGGACAGATTTAACGAACGAATCTCGGAAAGCATAGGAATTCTGATACAACGCTCCTTATCTTTCATCAATATTTCTTCCGGAATACCGGCACTTTCTTTGCCGAACATAATATACGCATCTTCCTCAAACTCCGCCTCGGAATACAGCATCTGTCCCTTTGTGGTAGCCATAAACGGACGTGCATCCGGGTTCTTCTGAAGAAATTCCTCGTAGTTCTTATATACATGCAAATCAATGTCTTTCCAGTAATCCATACCGGCACGGCGTACCGCCTTCTCCGATATATCAAAGCCCAAAGGCTCTATCAGATGCAAACGACTCCCCGTTGCCACACAGGTACGTCCGATATTGCCCGTATTTGCCGGAATCTCCGGCTCCAGTAACACTATATTTAACATAGACTCCTCCTAGAATTTTTCATTAAAATTAGGGTGGCATAAATTATCTTCTTGCCTGATACTAGCTCCTCTTAGGAATTCTCTTGGAGCTTTGCGCAGGATGTTAGGCTTTCTTAATGTTCCGATTGGATACCGCAATGTTCGGACAAGGATGTCCGAACAAGCCCGTCATGCAGCACGGAGGCTGTCATAAGGGCGGTTGCAGTGCCACGCTATTATTCTTTCCCGGAACACTTAGAAAGACTTACATCCGAATGCACGTGACAAGCGAATCCCTAAGAGGAGGTAGTCTCTGACTGCAGTAATCTTATGCCACCCTAATCCCATAATGAAAAAAGGGTGAAACCATTCACCCTTTCAAAAATATGCTTAGATTTCCTATTTATTGTATCACATTTCATCCTTTACCGCAAGCACAGTTTTCAGCTTCTTCCGTATCCTTTGTAGCGCATTATCAATGGATTTCGGCTCTTTTCCCATGACTGTTGCAATGTGCTGATAAGGCATTCCCGAGGTGTAATAAGCAAGTACCTCCCGTTCCATGGAACTGAGTCTTGCCATCATCTCTTCCTCCACCCGCACCGCACTTTCCCTGTCGATTACGGATTCTTCCGGGTCCTTCTGCCAGTATCCCGGAATCTCTAAGGCCGATGCCCCCATACTTCCCGTCTGCGTATCCTCCGATCCCTCATAGGCATCAAAGGAAATATAGGTATTTAGCGGCAAATTCTTCTTCGTATTGGAAGATTTGATTGCGGAATACATTTGTCTGGTAATACAAAGTGCCGCGAAGGCCGTGAAAGAATCGTTCTTTTCCGGCTTATACTCTCTGATTGCCTTAAACAAGCCTATCATCCCTTCCTGTATCAGGTCTTCCTTGTCCGCACCTACCAGATAAAGGGCCGTAGCCTTACTGCGCACCATATTTTTGTATCGATTTAACATCTCTTCGATGGCTTCATTGTCCCCGTTCTGACACCGAAGCAATAACTCCGTTTCATCCTCCCGCACCGGTGCTTCCGGCTTCGGCCCCGTGGTGTAACGCTCCATTCGCACCTCCTGAAAAAGACTATTTTCCCATACGCTGGCGCACAATTTCATACATCAATACGCCTGCTGCCACAGAAGCATTGAGGGAATCGATATCACCTGCCATCGGAATGCTGGTAATATAGTCACACTTTTCCTTCACAAGACGGCTGACGCCCTCGCCTTCGTTTCCGATCACAAGACCGATTGGTCCCGTCAGATTCTGACGGTACATTACCTCGCCGCCCATATCGGCACAAACAAACCAGAGTCCTTCTTTCTTCAAATCCTCCATGGTCTGCACAAGATTGGTTACCTTTGCCACCGGGGTATAGTTTAATGCGCCCGCACTGGTCTTTGCCACCGTTGCCGTCAGGCCCACACACGACGCTTCGGTATAATGACACCGTGGGCTCCTGCCAGATTGGCAGTACGGATAATCGCCCCCAGATTGTGCGGGTCTTCAATGCCGTCAAGAAGTACCAGAAACGGTGCCTCCCCCTTTTCTCTTGCAATCGCCAGAATATCCTCTACTTCAGCATATTCATACGCTGCCGCATAAGCAATCACACCTTGATGTTTCCCGGTGGTGGAAATCTGATCCAGACGCTCTTTCTTTACAAAAGAAACTACGGTATTATGCTTTTTTGCTTCTTTTAACACCGTAAGCATGGCGCCTTCCTTTGTCCCGTCCAGCACCAGTAAACGATCTATTGTTTTTCCGGAACGAAAGGCTTCCATTACCGCATTTCTTCCTTCAATGGTCAATTCTTCGTATCTCATGTAGTCTCCTCCGTCATTCCTGCTTTTGCCACCGCTAACATCCGCTCTGTCTGTCCCGTCAGATACCAGTAACCAAACAACGCCTCAAAGCCCGTGGCCACCCGGTAATCCCCGATGGTAGCGTTTTTTGCACTGGTATAAGACTTAGCATTGCGCCCTCTCCGAAATACGGAAAGTTCCTCTTCCGTAAGTTGCTCCTTAATACGATGGTATGCGTCTGCCTGCGCTTCCGCTTTTACAAGCTTACTGGCATGCTTATGCAAAGTGTTTACCGGTGCATTTCCCTGTTCCACCAAAATGGTCCGTACAATTACCTCGTACACCGCATCCCCGATATAGGCCAGGGTCAGCGGAGAATACTGCTTCGCATCCTGCTCTTTTAAGGAAAAGGTAGCGCAGATTGTTTCAAACAGCGGCAGTTCCATGCCTGCATTTTTTCCCTGTTCCAACGTATCCGACATTACAGCCGCCTCCTCACTTACACCAGTTCCCAAACCACGCCTTCTCTCGTGTCCTTAATGGCAACACCCTTTGCCAAAAGCTCGTCACGAATGGCATCCGCTTTCGCAAAATCCTTTGCCTTCTTTGCTTCCTTACGCTCTTCAATCTTTGCAAGAATGAATGCAGTCAGCTCATCGTCCGCACCGCTCTCTTTCGCATCTGCGGTATCGTTTGCCGCACCACCTGCCGCCAGATTCAGCCCCAGTACATAGTCCATTTCCTCCACAAGCGCGAACTTGGTAGCACCGTTCATTTCATCCTTTAATACATCGTATACTACGGTCAACGCACTGGAAGTATTGATGTCATTTGCCAGTGCCTCTAAGAACTTCTCACGGTATGCAGCCTTCTTTGCCTCATCCACGACACCGCTCTTGTCAAGCCCTGCAATACGCTTTACAAGCTTCTGATATGCCGCTGCTACCTGGTCCAATACCTCATAGGAGAATTCAAGCGGCTTGCGGTAATGGGACTGCAGGCAGAACATACGGTACACTAACGGATTATATCCCTTCTGTTCCAGAAGAGACACGGTTAAGAAATCTCCTTTGGACTTACTCATTTTGCCGGAACGGTCATTCAAATGATGTACATGGAACCAGTAGTTACACCACTTATGACCGAGATATGCCTCACTCTGGGCAATTTCATTGGTATGATGCGGGAAAATATTGTCCACGCCACCACAGTGAATGTCCATATCCTCACCCAGATGCTTAATGGAAATACCGGAGCACTCAATGTGCCATCCCGGATATCCGATGCCCCACGGGCTATCCCATTTTAATTCCTGGTCGTCAAACTTGGACTTCGTAAACCAAAGTACAAAGTCACTCTTATTCTTCTTATTCTCATCCTGCTCTACGTCATCACGTACGCCTACCAAAAGCTCTTTTTCATTCTGACTGGAGAATACATAATAGTCATCAAGCTTAGAAGTATCGAAATAAATATTGCCCCCTGCCTCGTAAGCATATCCCTTTTCTAAAAGTACCTCCACCATATGGATGAACTCGCCAATGCAATTGGTTGCCGGTTCTACCACATCCGGAGTTTTAATGTTAAGCTTACTGCAATCGGAGAAAAAGGCATCGGTATAGAACTTCGCGATTTCCATAACGCTCTTATTCTCACGCTTTGCTCCCTTTAACATCTTATCTTCACCGGTGTCTGCATCACTGGATAAATGGCCTACATCCGTAATATTCATAACACGCTTTACATCATAGCCACCGAAACGCAGGGACTTCTCCAGTACATCCTCCATAATATAGCTACGCAGATTTCCGATGTGTGCAAAATGGTACACCGTCGGTCCACAGGTATACATTTTTACCTTTCCGTCTGCATTCGGAACAAACGGCTCTACCTTTCTTGTTAATGTGTTGAATAATTGAAACTTGTTCTCCATGGTATACTCCTTTTCGTTGCTTTTTATTGTTACTTTTCGTTATTTTTCGTTGCTTTTCGTTACTTTCTGGTTATTGTGGCAGCAAGCTCATCCAAACGCTCCCGCAATTTGCTGTTTTCCTGCTGTAATCGGTCGATTTCCATCATAACCGGGTTCGGCAAATGCACCTGATCCAGATCCTCTCTCGGGATTCGCACATTGTCCCGTTTTACCACAATGCCCGGAACACCGACAACTGTAGAATTCGGCGGAACCGCCTTTAATACAACGGAACCTGCACCGATTTTCGAATTCTCTCCTACGGTAAAGGAACCTAATACCTTAGCACCGGCACTAATCATCACATTATCTCCGATGGTAGGATGACGTTTCCCTTTTTCTTTTCCGGTACCACCTAAGGTCACGCCCTGATACAGCGTCACATTATCCCCGATTACTGCCGTCTCACCGATGACCACTCCATGACCATGGTCGATAAACAATCCCTTCCCGATTTTAGCTCCCGGATGAATCTCGATTCCGGTCTTTTTTGCCGTACGCTGGGAATACCAGCGGGCCAGAAAATAATGCTTTTTCTTATATAATCTATGGGCCAGACGATGTCTTAAAATCGCCCGGAAGCTGGGATATAAAAAAACCTCCCAGTTGGATTTTATCGCAGCGTCCCGTTCCCGTATCACTTGCATTTCTTCTTTGACATATTGTATAAAGCCCATAAAGACCTCCCTTCAGGCACGGATTCGCCTTGGGGGTATCGACGTTCCACTCTCCATCTGTCATACCGGTTCATCATGTATTTCGGATGTAAGTCTTTCTAATTACTTCGATATAGTTATACTTCTGAGTGACGCGACCAACTCTTACGCAACATCCGTGTTGCGCGCGAGTTTCCCTCGGACGTCCTGTCCGAAGGTCGCTGCTTTTCTAGCGAAGCAATAAGAAAGCCTAACATCCTACACAAATTCAAAACCGGTATGACAGATGGAGAGCGGAACTATAGAATATCCTTCTATACGAATCCTGTTGACTAACGCGTTCGCAAAAAAAGAAACACCCCTTCTTTCGAAGAGGTGTTTAATACACGGTTCCACTCAACTTTTACAAGAGTCGCATAAGCGCCCCTTGCTCTCTATGCATGATAACGACTGCCGCCGTACAAGGCTACCCGCTTACGCGCTCACCCGTCCGCTCCGAAATGCACTTCACCAAAATCTCCTGCCGGAACTGCTTTCAGCCGGTGACAGTTCTTCTCTGTTGCATTCTTTCTTGGCTACTCTTTTCTTCACTGCGTTTTACTTACTCACTACATTATATGCAGGGAAAACGAAATTTGTCAAGCAAATTCCGTTTGGAACAACCAAAAGAAGTCTTTATACTTCCTCCGGAACAGAAAGCACTGCATAATATGCTTCCTTCTCTTCCCAGTTGTCTCCGAACAACAGAGGATAGCTCCGCTCCTTACGGAAGCCCGTAAGCCAGCTTATGTCATCCTTCATTCCCCAGAAGGTAACGCTGGTCACATTTGCCGTGTTGTTCTTCTTTGCATTCACATAAATGGTAAATAACTTCTTATATGCCTCTGCCAGCTTCTTCATGCCTTCTTCCGACGGATCCGCACTATGAAGGTCAAGCTCTGTTGCATGAATCTCCAGTCCGGTTGCACCGAAACACTGTAACGTCTTCTCGTACTCGGACAAAGCCTCATCGATACCGTTCATTACCAGGTGGGTCTGCATACCGATACCGTCAATCAGTTTCTCTTCCATCAGAGGCTTTACGATGTAATTCATGATGGTCTCTCTCTTAAACGGATTAAAAGTATTGTAATCGTTATAGAACAACTTCACGCCCGGTGCCGCATACTTTCTTGCAAAACGGAATGCATTGATTACAAATTCATCTCCGAGGGTCTGATACCACGGAGAACGCTTTCTCCATCCCTCTTCATTCTGCTCCTCGATTGCCTCATTTACTACATCCCATGCGTAAATCACACCCGGATACTCGGTCTGTACAAAGGTCAATACGTTCTTTATGTACCATTCCAGTCTGGCAAGCATGGTCTCCTTATCAGCCCACGGCGCCTCAAAATCATCTTGGAACTTCTCCTTAAAGAACCAAAGCGGAGTCTGGTTATGCCAACCAAGGGTATGTCCGCGAAGGGCAATTCCGTTCTCCTTTGCAAAGTCCAAATACTTCCGTGCGGTATCGTAATTCATTACCGGCTGTAAATTGTACTTCTCCGGATCGGCAAGGGTAGCTTCCTTGTCCATCATAAACATCGGCTTCATATCATTCTCCGCCGTCATGCTGCTATAGTGTTTTACAAGTTCCTCCATAGCCTTATCGGACTCCATATCAAATCTGGATACAGAAGTTCCGATTTTAAAAAACTTCTCATATGCCTTCTTTAAACTCATAGTTCATCTCTCCTTTTCTCTCTTTCTCTTTCCTTCTCATTTCTCAAACACATAATATAATATTCTTGATTTTCCTATCTTTCCTTTTTGTTCCATGTATCAAGTATATCATATTATTTCAGCAATATCCACATAAAAAGTATTTTTATTGTATGAGAATACGAACATTTCTCTGTTTTCTCCTCTTCTCATTTGCCGGCCGGATGCATATACTGTTTCAAACACGTTTCTGCGTCTGTTCGGAAACTCCACCCTCTTTGAAAGGAGACGTTATGAATCAGGATTCTTCTTTTCCACCCATGTTGCCTCCTTCCACGGAGTTTGGCGCTCTTTTATTCGCCGTTCTTCCCTGTCTTACGGAAACTTATCGGCCATTGGCTTCCTTTGCCTACCACATGACCGAACTGTCAAAACTGAAAAAAATGCCTTCCATGCCTTCCTTTTCCGGGATATCCGGCATTGATGCTCTTATTACGGACAAGGACAGCATGTTACGTTCCCTTTCCTTTTACGGAAAACTGTTCCGTATGCCTCTTCTCACCACCCTTGCCACCCTTTTACAAGGAATGCTGTTTTATCAAGCCTATAAGGATATTCTTCCGGGTCTGTTTTCCACCATGGGAGGTGTCGGCAATGACCAGCCTTCTTCCGTTGGCAGTATGGCAGGGTTGTTTTCCGGTCTTGGCGGCGTGACTCCAGATATATTGTCGTCTCTCTTTTCCGGCGGCATGGGTAGTTTTTTCTCGCAAGGTGATGACTCCTGTTCCCAACCGGAATCCACAAATCCATCATCCGCAACCAACACCGCACCAGCCTTTACTCCAGAGAGCCTTCCACCCGCACCCGAACCGGACCCCTCCGTCACACCGGGCTCCGACTCCGAGACTTTCTCTCCCGCCACACCGGATGCCGATGCTGACGCACCTCCGTCTTCCAACGATTTGTACAACACCCTGTACTCTTTTCTGACTCCGGAACAGCAAAAGATTTACGAGCAGCTGATGCATACGGATTAGCCCTGCCTCATAAGTTGTAATCAGACCACATGAAATAAAGGAGTTTCTATGAATCCGGAAACCTTAAAATCTATGCCAGAATATCAAAGACTTGCCCCTGCAAAACAGGCCCTAATCTCTGAAATTGTGAAAGATGCCCAGAGCACCTCCGGAGATGCCATGTTGCCCCTTCTGATAAAAGCGCAATCCCGGATGAAAGCACAAAACATTCAGTTTACAAAGGAAGAAAGCGCTTTTTTAATGACTACATTAATGTCGGATTTATCTCCTGCCGAAAAGGCAAAGTTCGATCTGTTAAAGAAGTTCATGAAAAAATAGATTGAAAGTAAAGTTTTAAACACTTGAAAGGAATGCCATGGAACCCGTTTCTTCTTTATTTGACCAGTACGGCGTCTTTGCAATGATTGTGGTTATCTTTTTGGAATATGCCTGTTTTCCCATTTCCAGTGAACTCATACTTCCGTTTACCGGAGCAGTAGCACGGGCAGAGGGTGTATCCTTCTTCCTCCTGCTCCCCCTGTCCGTACTGGCAGGACTTCTCGGCACCGGTCTGTGTTATCTTGCCGGATATCTGGGTGGCGATGCAGCTCTAACAAGACTCGCAAAACGGTTCCCGAAAACAGAAAAGGCCATCGAGGCCTCCCGAAAAAAGTTTGCCGAATACGGCGCATGGGCAGTCTGCATCGGCAGAGTCATCCCCCTTTGCCGCACCTACATTGCTTTTGTAGCGGGAGCTGTGGGACAGTCTCCTTCCGTTTATTTCCCCTACTCCTTCCTTGGCATTACCATATGGAACAGCGCCTTATTGTCTCTCGGCTACTTCTTACAAGACAACTGGGGCGCTGTATCCGGATATTATGACCGGTACAAAGGAATTCTGATACCGATACTTTTGGTCATTGTTTTGCTGGTTGTGATATGGAAGCGGAGAAGAAAACCATAATCCCCACATGGAACTTCTTTCTCCTGCTTCATTTTCTATAAACGCTCCCTTTTCGTACCTTTATGCCCAAAATCTACGCAGCCTAACGTGTTTTCTGCTTCCTAAGCCGGGCCTTTGATGTCCTTTTTCTACAAAACGGCTCAATGCGCACCTCTATACCCAAAATGTCTTCCTTTTTATCTACAATCCTTTCCAAAAGTACCTTCTATAGAAAACGCTTCCCGTCTTGCTACTGTTTTCGACTCGCTATAGGACAATCCCAATAGCGGTTTGGGTATAAATGCCATCATCTCACACCATTATAGAAAATCCCCCGAACCAGGTCTTGGTTCGAGGGAACATAGCCACAAATATAACAACTTTAACGCCTTCTACCTCCGGGTATACAAAAGTTACTTTTCTACCGTCGCTATGAGCGCCTTCACTTCCGGAAGTGTCGGAGGATTTAACGGTAACGGGAATCTGGAAATAGCAATGGCAGAGCAGGCACTTGCAAAACGTACCAGTTCATCATCCTCCATGCCGTGAAGCAATCCGTACACACAGCCCGCCTTAAAGGTATCTCCGGCCCCAAGGGTGCTCTTTACTTCCACCGAAAATGGCTTCATCCGCTTCATCGGTTCGCCCTTTCTTCCGTACAGCATGTCGTTCTCGCCGGAAGTAATAATCACAAGACCCTCCGTCGTTGCAACAAGCATCTCAAAAATCTCCTCCAGGCTCAGTCCTTCGTACAGATAGGAAGAGGTACATTCCTTTGACACCACGTTAATGGCCGCATGCTGATGAAGAAAACTATCGTGTCTGCAGTCGATGGTTACATACGGCTTCTGATGTTTCACACAAAGCTCTGCCACCGCCTGGGTTGCCTCCACAAAAAACGGATCGATGGCCGCCACCTTACAGCCCTTCACATCCTCTTCCTTTGGCATACTCCAACGTTTCTTTGCTCCCGGCTCATACAAAGACTGAAATACGCCCATGGGAGAACGAACCAATCCCGCAATTACCACATAGTCCATAAGACCTTCGTAATCCGGGTCAAAATAAAGAGAAGACAAATCCACCGGCTTGTCCTTATAAAATTCCTTTAACAACGGTGCCACCTCGGTACCGATATGGGTGCCGTCCAGTCTCACACTTACCCCAAGGGACGCCAATACAGTGGCTGCCGTACCGGTCTCACCGCCCGGAAGGAAATACTTTGCACGTAGCTCCGAGTACTCGTCCGGCTTCAGAAAATCACCCTTTAACAAAAAAGAATGAGTTCCCAACACCTGTCCGTGCATGTAAACCTCGTAACTCATAACACTACCTCCTATTTCTTATATTTCTATGTAAGTTTCAATAAAATACTTCACAAACTCCTCTATCTGCCCCATCACTTCTTCCTTCCTGTCCGGCTCTCTGGTACAAAGCTGAATCAGGGATGTCACCGGAGCGGTATAAAGAAAGGCTAACATTTCCGGATTATCTTTTTTTATAAGGCCCTTCGCCATCATTTCCTTAAAAATCACCGTAAACATCTTTTGCGTCCCGGCAAGAAAATGCTTGGTAGCAAGTCTGCACACCCGTTCATCATGAAACTGCTCGGTTAGTAACAGCTTTCTCGTGAGAATCACCCGCTCATCGTGCACCGTAAAATCAATCATTCTCATGGTCAAACGAAGTAACGCTTCCCCTGACTTCGGTATCTCCGGCATATGCTCCACGGAACCGAACCGCTCCCCGTAATATGCTTCCATCCGGTCAAGCAATGCATTCCAGATAGCTTCCTTGCTCTCATAATGTTTATATAGGGCAGATTTGCTAAGTCCCAGGCGAGCTGCCAACTCCCGCAGATTCGTCCCCTTGTATCCGTTCTCCGCAAACATTACCAGGGCTTCGTCTAAGATTCTGCTTTTTGTGGAATTCTCCGTAATACGCTCCATCCTATCCTCCGTTCTTGTAATTGGAACAAAAGCGTTCCGTTTACAACATTTTCCCATAAAGAAAAGGTGACCATTTGGTCACCTTTATTATACGTGACCAAGCGGTCACTTGTCAAGCCATCCGACATCGGATTATAAAATATATATCTTCTCCTTAAACTCTTTCTCTACCGAGCGGTACTCTTCCTCGGAAAATACGTTATTCTCTTTCACATATGCCAGATATGTATCGCAAATTTCCTTTGCCTCATCCTCTTTTCCGGCTCTGAGATATGCACTCATCTTACTGAAATTGAACTTTCTTAAAACCCACGGAAGCACATCGGTCACAAACTCCGTCTTTTTGGCATAGGCATTTAATATGCCCTCGCACCAATCGCAAATAGTAAGCGCTTCCTCAAGAGTACCGAAATAACAGTAGTGTGTCGTTATTGTATTTACCTGATGTGCCAGCACATCAAACAAAAGCCTGTTAAACTCCACTGCACTGTCCTTCATAGCCTCAAAGCCCTTCTCGAAGAACACCAAAGGCATCGTAAGTTCCTCTCGAATGCAGTGGCCTTCCAATGCCGGAAGCACATTTACATGTTCCCTGGCATTGTCAAAATCCTTCTTGTGAATATAAATCCAGGCAAGTGAATAATGCGCTTTATTAATTTGCTTTGCATTATTGCAATAGCGAATAATGTTGAGTCCCTTCCGGATACCGTCTTCAAGGATTGTGGACGCCTTCTCCGGCACATCGGAAAGAAGCTTCTCCATATCGATGTAATAACTCAGTCCCGCCACTCGCTGCACATACTTCAACACAATATCATAGTTCATCGGATTCTTATTGGCTTCCTCCGCCAGATACTCACAAACCTTAAGCGCACTGCCCCCCGGATTTGCCACATCCTCAAGTTCCTTCATCTTTGCAAACACCTGCTCCGTTATCCGGTCATCCTGGCTCTGCACATGATATCCCAGCAGTGCATCCGTCGTAATATTTAACGTCTGGGCAATGGGTACAATCATAGACACATCCGGAAGCCCCGCTTCCGACTCCCAACGGCTTACCGCCTGGGGCGTAACCCCAAGCATACCAGCCAGTTCTTCCTGGGTAAAGCCCTTCATTTTTCTGAAACTCTTGATATTTGCACCTAAATGATTCTTCATAACACATTCTCCTTTATTGTTTGATGTAATTGATAAATCAAGATATGAACTCCTAAAATAAACTGCAGATTTATTTTGTAACTTAAGTATAATGTCTCCCATATCAAAAATCAAACAATGGAGGATTGAGAAAAAAACAACTCCGCCGAAATCGTTACCGTTCCGCCGGAGCTCTATCTTACAACTCTTCTGTCTTAAATATCGTATATCCTTCATAATAATAGCTGTGGTCAATTCCCTTCATATACATCTCTCTACTGTCTATCTCATCCGTAAGTGCTTCTTTTAGCACATGTTTAATCTCAATATCCCTAATCGGACTACGTTCCATGGCAAGGAGGTAATCTTCCTTATCCACCTTACTCCAGTCAACCACCATACCAAGCTCAGCCTTAAGCATCAAATCCAGCCAAATGCGGGTGCTGCGTCCGTTTCCCTCCCTGAAAGGATGGGCAATGTTCATTTCCACGTACTTCTCTACAATCTCATCAAAGGTAGATTGAGGCATCTTATCGATATTGGCAAGAGACACTTCCAAATACATGAGAGGTGCAAAACGAAAGTTTCCCTTGGAAATATTCACGGTTCTGAGTTCTCCCGCAAAGTCGTATATCTCATCAAATAAATACTTATGAATGTATTTCAGCGACGAAAACTTTCCTGCTTCCAATTTATCCAGCATCCCTGTCTCAAACAATTCAAGCGCCTTTTTTTTACTGATACGCTCCTCCTCTCTGGCAAGATCGGCAGAATCTGTAATCCCTAATTTATTTATAAGAGCCATATTACACCTCCTTTAACAGACTTTTGCTCGGCAAAGCATTGATAAACTATGCCTTCGCAAACATTATACCACTATCTTGGTAACACAGCAAGGCTGAATTGCGCTTCCACACCTACAACAACACCGCAGAAAACATTCCCTTCCCATCCTCTAACAACGCAAGTAAGCTTACAAGTTCCTCATGCTCCGGCGTAAAATCTTCATCATCCATATCCATAACCACATGATGCATCAACTTAATTACCTGATAACCTTGCAAAATATCCCAATTCGCATTTTCTCGTTCCACAAGTGCACGCATACGGGCATGGAAACACCGTTCCTCCGCATAGTCCGGCTCCGCCGTCGGCAAATCATTCCTCTCATAAGCAGTATTCAGAAGCATCATCAAATCCGCCTCTTTCGGTGCAATAACCGCACACTCAAAATCCATCAATGCAGCAATATCTCCTTCATGCCACATGGCATTGGCCGGAGTAAGATCACCATGAACAAGCACGCACTCCGCCTGTTTCATCGCCTCTTCAAAGCGTCGGATATAGCCCTTTACCATCTCACACTGTTCTGCATTTAGTATCGTTCTTTCCCGCAACAAATCCGCTTCTTTCAAAGCATTTTCCATCGTACTGATATACCAAAGCGTCTCATTCACAAAGGGGCGGGCAGCTTCTACATCAAGTGCATGCACCTGCTTTGCGCGCATCCAGAGCTGTTCCAATGCAGTTGCTCTTTTCTCCCAGGAAAGCGCTCCCCAGGCATCCTCCAAATTTGTGCCCGGAATTCTTTTGCATAACATCCAGTCGCACCCGTCTGTACTTCCACTGTCAACAATTTCCGGATATCCTACTTCCACCGGCAATATCCGAGCCAATCCCGTTTCTCTTCGTAAACGACCACTTTCCACATTCGCCGTGCAGCGTAGCACCAATCCATCTGCTGCAAAAACGCAGTTGGTCCATCCTCCGGACAGACGTTCCGGTTCCTCTTCTACTCCCTGTGTGGCAAATCGCTCGCGGGCAAATACTAACATTTCTTTCTCCATAAATTTGATCTCCTCACTATTTAATTACGTTTTCTTATATCGCTTTCTTTCTACCCTATAAAAAAACGCCTCCTCGGATTATCTCTTTTTATTCCAAGGAAGCGTTGTTTTATTTTCTTACTTCTTCAATGCGCTTGCGATATCTTCTCTCATATCAATCACTGCCTGTCTGGATGCATCTGCGAAGTTCTCTTCACCAAACTTTGCGTATGCCTCCTGCTTGTAAGCAGCGATGATACCGCGGGAAGAGTTTACGATGGCACCGAGACCATCTTCATTGAAGTAATGAACCAGATCTGCTGCCTTACCGCCCTGGGCACCGTAACCCGGTACCAGGATGAAACTCTTCGGCATAATCTTACGAAGTACCTTACCCATTTCCGGATAGGTTGCACCAACTACCGCACCGATGTTGCTGTAGTCGCCGTCCATGCAGTCAGCGCCCCACTCAGCAACCTTCTCTCCTACGTACTCATACAGCGGTCTGCCGTCGATCAAACGATCCTGGAACTCACCGCTGGACGGGTTGGAGGTCTTAACCAGAATGAATAAGCCCTTATTCTCTTCCTTACAAATCTTTACAAACGGATTCACACCGTCGCTTCCCAAATACGGATTTACCGTAACAAAATCCTCATCAAACGGATAGTAGCTCTTGCTTCCTACGGCTACCTTACCCAGATGTCCTACTGCATAAGCCTCGGAAGTGGAACCGATGTCACCACGCTTAATATCGCCGATTACCACAAGGCCCTTTTCCTTACAATACTCCACGGTCTTCTTAAATGCGATGAGGCCCGGAATACCGAACTGCTCATACATTGCCACCTGCGGCTTTACCGCCGGAATCAAATCGTAGGTAGCATCCACAATGGCCTTATTAAACTGCCAGATTGCTTCCGCTGCACCCTCTAAAGTCTCGCCAAACTCACAAAATGCCTTTTCCTTTACCTGCGTCGGTACATAGGAAAGCATCGGGTCAAGGCCCACAACAATCGGTGCATTTGTCTTCTGAATCTTCGTAATAAGTTCTTTTACCATAGTAATCTCCATTTTCTGCCATCCGGCTATTATTTTCTTATTTTCTTACAAACCACTTATCCCGTTTGCAATTCTTTCGAACATTTTAGCACAGAACCCGTTCTTTCGCAAGCCCTGTTACTGTATGAATGCTTCGATATCCTCATCCGTCAACATCGAGTACACCTCTGCATCGTACTTTTGGCGAATTCTGTCCTCACCGCTCTTCTCAACTTTCCCTGTCTGTCGCTTACGGTTCACGATGACAATCACTGCCACAACCGTAACATCCGCAAGCTTTTTCAGCTCACTGATTTTCTCATCCAGAGTGATACCGGTGGTTAATACATCATCAACTACCACAACCCGTTCTCCGTCCTGCGGCAGATGTCCGCAAACTGTATTTCCGTCCTTATCCGGTATTTTTCGTCCATAGCAGTAATTTACCGTTACACCGTATTTATTGAACAATGCCGTGGCCGTGGCGCAGGAAAATGCGATTCCGTGGTAAGCAAGCCCAAACAAAGTGTCAAACTCCAGGTGATGCTCCTTCACGCAGTCTGCAAAGTATTCACCGATTTTCGCAAGCTGTGCATTCGTGCCGAATTTCCCGGTATTCACAAAAAACTCCGCGCTTCCGCCGTGTTTTAGTTCCACCGGTCGAACACTTAATATCTGGTTGTTCTTCATGAACTGAATCAGGCGCTCTTTGTTTGTCAGCGCATTCAGCTTATAGCCGAACAGCTCGTCTGTTGTCACGCCGAAATAATCTGCGATTCTGGGAATCATCTGGACATCCGGCAGGGCGGTGTTATTCTCCCATTTAGAAACCGCCTGATAGCTGATTCCGAGTGCAGCACCCAATTCCTCCTGCGTAACTCCTTTTGCCTTACGAAGAAGTCTGATTTGATTTCCTATTGAGATTGTCATATCTGTTTCCTCATCTTTCTTTGATTTGGAGCTCCTGTCTCCATTATAGTGAAAACAGCATGTTTCGCAATAACTTCGTAATCGAGATTTTATCAACTGTCAGATGAGAGAAAGAACACCTTACCGCCCGTTTACACCCTCTCTGGCACACATCCGGTATTCCGTATCTTCTTCCACCATCTGTAGCATAATATCCGCATAAAACGGATCAAACTGTGTCCCTCTGCCCTTCTTCAGTTCTTCCTTTACGGTTTCCTGAGGCATCACATCACGATAGCTCCGCTTTGAGGTCATGGCATCGTAGGCATCCGATACACCGATAAGCCGGGCAATCTCAGGAATTTCCTCCCCCTTCAGACCATCCGGATATCCGGTACCGTCATAAAGCTCGTGATGCCAGCGGGCACCGACCGCTAACCCCGGAATCTCCGTCATATTTTCCAGAATATCAGCTCCGATTTGCGGATGATCCTTCATTATCTCATATTCCTCGTCCGTCAGGCCGGAAGACTTATTGATAATCGTATTAGGGATTCCGATTTTTCCGATGTCATGGAGCAAACCGATGTAATAAATCTCTTTCTGCTCCTGCTTACTTTTTCCTGCACGCCTTGCAATTTCTCGGGCATACCCGGCCACTCGCAGGGAATGACCATTTGTATATCTGTCCTTGGCATCGATGGTCTCAGCCAGGGTAAGCATAATCTGCATGGATAAACGTTCCACCTTTTCCTGACGCTCTACCTCTTTTTCCAGATTTTTCCGCAAAAGATCCAGCTCCAGAATGTGTTGCAGACGCTGTAGCATCACTTCGGCTACCAATGGTTTTCTGATACAATCATGGGCGCCTTCTCTGATACAAAGCACCTCATGGACCGCATCTGTTTCATCTAACATACAAACAATCGGAAGTTCCGCCGACTTCCTGTCTTCTTTAAGTTGTTTTAAAACAGAAATGCCATCCGTTTTATGTGGTTGTAAATCAAGCAGTATCAAATCCGGGCGTTTCTTCGCAAGATACAAAAGCGCCTCTTCCGATTTCAGGACAGACGCACTGCCAAATACTGTCTCAACAATATCTTTGGCAACAGTCACCGCAGGTGACTCCCCCAGGATCAAAATGTGTTTATCGTTCATAAGTTACCGTTCCTTCACAGAATGTCATACACACCCGTCCCATAACACGCTTACCGCCAAATGGGGTATTTCTACCCTTTGACAAAAATTCTTCCGGATTGATTACATACTCCTCCTCCGGTGCCACAATGGCAATATCTGCATAATATCCTTCTGCAAGTCCGCCAAGCTCGGTCTCCCTACCGAGCACCTTCGCCGGATTGTAGCTCATGCATTTAGAAAGCTGCATCGGGCTCATGCCGTACTGCTTTACAAGCACTGTATTACTGAGGGCATAAGCCGTCTCGGAACCGACAATACCGAACGGAGAGCCCACCATGGAACCGGCCTTCTCTTCTGCGGAATGAGGGGCATGGTCCGTGGAAATCACTTCCATAGTGCCGTCCAAAAGACCTGCAATCAGTGCCTTTACATCTTCTCTTCCCCGTAACGGCGGATTCATCTTAAACATAGAGGCATCCTCTGTAATCTCTTCATCACACATAGCGAAATGATGCGGACAAACCTCCGCCGTCACATCAATCCCCTTTTCCTTTGCAAACCGCACAAAATCCACGCTATACTTTGTGGAACAGTGACACAGGTGAAGCTTTGCCCCCGTCTCCTCTGCCAACAAAATATCCCGCATAGTAATAATATCTTCTACCGCATTGGTAATCCCCGGAAGTCCAAGTTCCTCGGCACGCTTTCCTGCATTCATTACGCCGCCCCGCACTAAGGAAATTTCCTCACAGTGAGCAAATACCGGCAATCCCGCTTCCTTTGCACGCTTCATGCCTTCTGCATATACCACCGGATTCATCACCGATTTTCCGTCCTCGGATACCGCTGCCGCACCGGCCTTTGCCATGCCTTTGATATCGGACAGTTCCGTTCCACTCTGACCTATGGTTACTGCGCCTACCGGAAGCACTCTTACTTTTCCGGCTTCCTCCGCCTTTTGTAACACTGTCTTTATAACTTCCGGACAATCCGTTACCGGCTTGGTATTCGGCATCGGGCACACCGTAGTATACCCGCCGGCTGCCGCTGCCGCAGAACCGGTTGCTATCGTTTCCTTATACTCCAATCCCGGCTCTCTGTAATGTACATGCAAATCAATAAAGCCCGGAAGTACCTGCTTTCCTGTGGCATCCACCACCTTCTGTACCTCTGCCTCTTCTGCACTTATCTTCTCGGCAACCTTTACAATCTTCTTTCCGTCAATCAGTATGTCAAAATACCCTTCTCTTCCTGTTGCCGGATCTATCACATATCCGTTTTGAATCAATGTCCTCATTTACATACCGGTCCTTTCTTTTCTGACTCTCTATTTTTCCAACCCATCATAGCGAACTTCCGAAAGAAACAGACCTCTTGCCTCGATGGTCTCTCCCGCAGCCTCTCTGTCTTTGCTCTCAAGAAGTCTTTCCACCGCTTCCGGTGCCATCTCTCCCTTGCCTACCGCAAGTAACGTCCCCACCAGAATCCGCACCATGTGCGGCCAGAAATCATCCGCCGTAAAGGAAAACAAAATCTCTGTTTCATCTCCGTAAATGGAAATATCCTTCATAATGCGGACCGTAGACTTCTTCATCTTCCGGTTATCGGAAAAAGCCTTAAAATCATGACCGCCCAGCAAGTACGCGGCTGCCTTTTTCATCTTCTCAATATCCGGTCGCTTGAAGCAGTAATAGTTGTACTTCCGTTCAAACACGGATGGTACCTCGCCCACCGTTACCTTATATTCGTATACAAATTCCTTTGCCAGATAAGATGCATGAAACCGGTCCGGTACCTCACAGACATCCAGCACCGCAATATCCATGGGCAGATATCGGTTCAGATACTGCTTAATCTCCGCTGCCGACATACTTGTCGTTGTATGAAAATTGGCCACCTGACCATAGGCATGTGCCCCCGGTTCGGTACGGGCCGCACCGATGACTTCTACCGGCTTCCCTTCCATCTTTTCCAATACTTCCTCAAGCTTTCCCTGTATCGTTACCATACGGTCTTTCCCCGGGATTTTTTGCCATCCGGCATAGCGGGAACCGTCATATTCCATCGTCAATCTAATATTTCTCGTTTTCTCCAGCTGCATGACCTTCTCCTTATCTACTGACAGAAGTCCGTGTTTCTTTCTCATAATCTATCGATTCCCATTTATACCCATTCAGTTCATTTTATCACAATGTACGAGACAACACAATAAAAAACTTTGTATTGACAAAATAAAAAAAACGACGTATACTGAGTCCGTAAAAATAATAATTCGCTAGGGGAGCCTTTGCTGAGAAGTAACTTTGGTTACTGACCCTCATAACTTGATCCGGATAATTCCGGCGTAAGGAAGCATATCATAACCACTCGTTGTGTGTTATGGTACTCACGGCCCCTCCTAAGCAGTATGCAAGGAGGTTTTTTTATGTTTTTTACCATTTATGAAGAGGACGGCTATGTCGCCCTCACCACTGCCGGGTACATTGCCTGTGCCCTCTTAGTACTGGTACTGATTGTACTGCTTTCCCTGTTGCTTGGCAAAAAGAAAAAAGGCAACCGCAGCTGGAACACGAAAAAAATCGTGTTTTCCTCCATCTGCCTTGCCCTTGCCTTTGTCCTGTCCTTTCTGCAGCCCTATAAGCTGCCTTGGGGCGGCTCCGTCACCTTATTCAGTATGCTGTTTATCTGTCTGGTAGGCAACTGGTACGGACTTTCTGCCGGACTTACGGTGGCATTTACCTACAGTATTCTTCAGTTCATGCAGGGTGGCGGCACTTACATTCTGTCTCCGTTCCAGGTATGCTGTGACTATTTTCTTGCCTTTACGGCCCTTGGCTTTTCCGGACTCTTTGCCGGAAAGAAAAACGGCCTGATAAAAGGTTATCTTCTGGGAATTTTTCTCCGAGGAGCCTTCCACGCACTGGGCGGTTATCTTTACTGGATGGACTATATGCCGGATTCCTTCCCACAGTCCTTATCCGTCCTGTATCCGATTGTATATAACTACTCCTACATACTCATCGAAGGTGTCGCTACTGTCATCATCTTACTGATACCGGCTGTCAAGAATACGCTGAACCGTATCCGCCAGATGAGCGAATAAGTATCGCAAGAGTGGGGCTACACATCCTTCGATGCGTTAGCCCCACTTTCGTTTTTACATATTGTACAGTACCAGTGCAATCCCCACCGCTGCAAGAATTCCCAACACAGTGATAAATACCTTGAACGGGGAAATCGGTATTTTACCGGAGACCTTTCCGGTCTGACCGTTTACCATAAAACGATATACTTTTTTCTTATACTTAAAGCATGCCATCCACACCGGCAATAACAAATACTTATACTTTATCCCGGAATATCCGGTACGGACATGTAATCCTCTTACCAGAGTGGTATGATGGTCTGCTTGAATCTTTCTCGTAATGTTCCGGCGAAGACGTCCTGATATTAAGGACTTTGCCTTTTCCCAGGCAGCCTTTAATCCGATGGAATAACGTTCGGAGGCAAAGCCTGCCACATATTCCGGCTTATAGGTCTTATTATCTGCGGTGTCATACGGCAGAATTCCGTCTAACATAGACTGCTCATGTCTTGAAGTTCCGCATACCGCCTGATCATCAATAAACTCCTGATAAGTACCGCTGCAATGGTACCAATCCGTTACCGTTCTGGTCTCTCCTTTGGAGTTCCGCTTTACGCGAGTCCTTCCGTACTGTGCGGAATAAGTAGACGCTGTCTGCGTATCAAAGGTCCAGTATGGCAAATAAATGCCCTTAAAATCCTTCGGCTTTGCGGTATTCTTTGCTTCCTTCGGACAGAACCAGCGTTTTTTTATCCAGTTCTTAAACTTCCCTGCTGCCTGGCCAGCATCCAATTTAAATACACACACACCACCCGGTGCCAGTATATTCTCCATATATACTTCCATTACCTGATTGGAACCGCAGTACGGACATTCTCCCGCCGTTTCCAATGCATCATACACCATCTCGCCTCCGCAGGCATTACAAAGAACGGTCTTCTTTGCTACGCCCCAGTCGCAATTCCCGGTCTTTTCCGCTTCGTAAAAGTCCAGTTCCTCTGCACTGGTCTCTTCTTCGTCTTCCTCTACAATCTCTTCCACGTGATCACAATACGGACACTTCAACTTTCCGGTGGCCGGGTCAAAATCCATAATTCCACCGCAACACGGACATTTCTCATCGGTCTCTTTCTTTGTTTCTACAATGACCGGCTCTGCTTCTTGTCCTTCGTACTCTTTCATTTCATCCATTTGTATCTCCCCCTAAAAAGGCACAATTAACGGTTTCCCGCAAACTGTGCCTTGTTTCAATTCCTACATGAATTAATTCGTTACATCATCCTCGTTAAACGGATCGGCACACTCCGGACAGAACTTCGGCGGATTCATCGGATCTGCCGGTTCCCAACCGCACTTATCACAACGATATAACGGTGCTCCTGCCGGCTTCTTTGTTCCGCATTCTACACAGAACTTTCCTTTGTTCACAGCTCCGCACTTGCAAGTCCAGCCTTCTTCCGGCTTCTTCTCACCGCACTCCATGCAGAACTTTCCGGTATTCACCGCACCGCACTTACAGGTCCAGGATCCTGCTACTACCGGCTCCGGCTTCTTTTCACCGCATTCCATACAGAACTTTCCAGTATTCTTTGCGCCGCACTTACAGGTCCATGTATTTGCTGCCTTCTCCTCCGCTGCCTGAGCTGCAGCCTTCTGTTCTGCCTCTGCCTGCTGTTGCTGAGCCATGGAGAACATAGACGTTGCGTCTAAGCCGCCTTTCTGCTGTGCAAGATTCATTCCCATAAATCCGAGCATAGCTCCTCCGGAATTCTGTGCAGCCATCTTCATACCTTCTGCCTGGCTCTCCACCAATGCACCGGCTGCATTCTGCATATTGTTGTAGTACTGCATCTTCTGGTACTTCTGAATCTCTTCCAAATCCTTATCCGGAATGGTAGCGGAAACATCCAGGCTTACCAGCTCGATACCGCGAAGTCCGGTCCATTTCTCGGACAGACGGTTCTGCAATCCGTCACAAATCTCGTCTGCATGATAGGTCAAGTCCTCATAACCGATGCCTCTCTGACCCAATTCACCCAATACCGGACGTAACTCTCTTACAAACTCCGGACGTAAGGTGTTCTGTACAAGATCCGCCTTCTTGTATTCCTCGGCTACGTTTCCTGCTTCTACCTGATAGAACAGTAACGGGTTGGAAATCTTAAAGGTGTATTCACCATTACAACGAAGGCTAACGGTCAAATTAATGTTCAACTCCGGATAGCATACCTTAAACGGAATCGGCTGCGGTGTGCCGTACTTATTTCCGGACACATGCTTCGTATTAACATAATAAACTCTCTGGTCCTTTCCCGTATCGCCACCAAAAGTAAAACGCTTACCAACCGTCTTAAAGGTATCTAAAATACCTTTGCCCAGACCACCATAGAAAATGGATGGCTCTGTAGAAGAATCGTAAATGAATTCTCCCGGTTCAGCACATACATCCACAACCTTGCCCTGCTCAACGATTAACATACACTGTCCTTCGTTTACTGCAATGATGGAACCGTTGGAAATGATGTTGTCTGCACCTTTCTTGTTGGATGACTTGCCGGAAATGCGCTTCTCACCCTTCATCATCAAGGTGTCGTCATCCATAGACTCACAGTAAAAGTATTCGCGCCACTGATCGCCCAGTGCCTCTCTTCCTGCTGCTGTTAATGCTTTAATTAATCCCATATGTACCCCCGCTTTCTTTTATCTGATTTTATCCGTTGTCTTATTCGTACATCGGATACTTTTTCGTGATTGCTTCTACAATTGCTCTTGCCTCATCGGTTGCTTCCTTCTTATCGATGGTGAGAGCGATTGCCTTTGCTACCTGCTTCATGTCCTCTGCAACTAAGCCACGGGTGGTAGCAGCCGCCGTACCGAGACGGATACCGCTGGTAACAAACGGAGATGCCGGATCGTTCGGAATGGAGTTCTTGTTACAGGTAATATTTACCGCATCAAGAAGCTTCTCTGCTTCCTTACCGGTTACATTCTTGCTCTGGAGGTCAACTAACATTAAGTGATTGTCGGTACCGCCGGATACAAGATTGAAGCCTTCTGCCAATAAGCCCTGAGCCAGTGCCTGTGCATTGGTAACGATATTCTGTGCGTACTGCTTAAACTCCGGAGACAATGCTTCCTTAAAACATACAGCCTTTGCAGCGATTACGTGCATCAGCGGTCCACCCTGGATACCCGGGAATACGCACTTGTTTAACTTATGCTCTTCTGCAAACTCTGCGGAAGAAAGAATCATACCTCCACGCGGTCCTCTTAAGGTCTTGTGGGTGGTGGTGGTGGTAACGTGAGCGTACGGAATCGGGCTCTCGTGTACACCGCCTGCGATAAGGCCTGCGATGTGTGCCATGTCTACCATAAGGTATGCACCGACTTCGTCTGCGATCTCACGGAATCTCTTGAAATCAATCTTTCTTGCATATGCGGAAGCACCAGCGATAATCATCTTCGGCTTTGCTTCCTTTGCAATACGAAGTACTTCGTCATAATCGATGAATCCGTCATCATTTACACCGTACGGTACGATATTGAAGTAGGAACCGGAAAAGTTAACAGGGCTCCCGTGTGAAAGATGACCGCCGTGGGCAAGGTTCATACCGAGTACGGTATCCCCTGGCTGTAATAATGCGAAAAATACTGCCATATTTGCCTGTGCACCGGAATGCGGCTGTACGTTTGCGTAAGTACATCCATAAAGCTCCTTTGCACGCTCGATTGCTAAATTCTCAACGATATCTACGCACTCACATCCGCCGTAGTAACGCTTTCCCGGATAACCCTCCGCATACTTGTTGGTTAACGGGCTTCCCATTGCTGCCATAACAGCCTTGCTGACAAAGTTCTCGGATGCAATCAGCTCAATGTTTTTTCTCTGACGACCGAGTTCTAAGTCCATTGCCTTTGCTACATCTGCATCGGCTCTCATTACTTCTTCAAAAGAATACATGATTTTTCCCTTCCTTTATTAGAATTTATAATTGTCACCCAAAAAAGTGAGTGCAAACATACCGCTTCCTACATGGGTACCGATAATCGGACCGATATTGGTAATAAAAACATCCTTTACCAGACCTTCGGACAATAACTGGTCCTTTAGCTGCTCCGCAATCTCCGGAGCATCGGCATGTCCCACAATTACTGTCTGCTCTGCCGGATTCGTTCCGTCATTGATCAGACGTTCTCTCAAATACTCCATGCCCTTTTTGGTCCCACGAAGCTTCGCTACTACCGTAAGCTTACCTTCCCTATCCACGCTTAAAATCGGCTTAATCTTTAATGCGGTACCTACCACCGCTTCCAGACTGTTCAAACGACCGCCTCTCTTTAGGTGAATCAGGTCATCCACGGAAAACCAATGGCAAATATTGGTACAGTTTTCCCTTACCCATGCCACCACTTCTTCAAAGGACTTCCCTTCCTTCTTCATACGTCCTGCCAGATAAACAAGCAGGCCCTCACCGATGGATGCGCACAAAGAATCCACACACTCAATCCGTCTGTCCGGATAGTCTTCTGCAAGATCCGTTGCAATCAAACGCGCGGAATTATATGTTCCGCTCAAACCCGACGAAAAAGAAATATACAAAACATCCTTGCCCTGCTTTAAAAACCCTTCAAATGTCTCTTTAAATACACTCGGAGTAATCTGGCTGGTCTTGGACTCTGCTCCTTCCTTAAGTCGGCGGTAAAACTCTTTACAAGTGATTTCCTCTTCCTTTGGGTCGTAGGAATAATCCTGCTCTCCCAAATGAATCGTCATAGGAATCATGGTCAGACCAAACTCCTCAATGACGTTCTGCGGCAAATCACAAGTCGCACCACACACAACTGCATAATTGTCGCTCATATTAACCTCCACTGCTCTTTCGAGCTTTTAATCCACTTTACAAGTATACCATAGTGCAGTCAATAATTCAAGTCTAAGGGCCGGATTTTACAAGATTCTCCAATTTCTTCCTTCACCATCTTTAATAAGACCGGATGGTATCGCTTCCGTCATCCCCGGTTTTCCTTATTTCACGGATTTCCACATAATATCCGCCATCGTTTCCCACCGGCACCAAGACCCGTTCTCCCAGCTTCTTTCCCTGTATTGCTTTTCCCAAAGGAG
>JAZNBY010000002.1:0-3759 GCA_045587325.1 Lachnospiraceae bacterium
TCATCAAATCCGAAATGGGAACACACCACATCAAACAGATTATCCGAAAAAGGGAGGTTCCACAAGCTCGCACAAATTCCGATGGCGTTTTTCCCGTAATATCTTCCGATGGCGTCCGCATTTTTTGCACAAACAAAATCGATATCTACGCCGGTATAAAACATTTTGTCTGTCATGGAACGAACAATGGCATTGGTGCCCACGCCGCAACCTACCGTCATTTCCATGATTTTATGTTCTTCACTCGTTGCCGCACATACCTTTTCGGCATAAGGAGCCAAATGCTCTGCCGCCCAGCCCAACCGTGCTTTCTCCGATACTTCCACACAATATTCACCATTTTCCTTGGTAACATGGCGGAAGGAATCCATCAGCTCCTGCCTTGTCAATTCATTCATGGTTCGATGATGGCCCTCAATCCAATGCGGCTTTCCATGAAGCTCGTAATACCGGAAACGTCGGATAAACTCTTCTTTGTTCGGGATTGTCTGCTTATAAAAGTCATAATGATCCCTATGCCAACTCTCATAGTTCGCCGGGTCATCGCCATACTTCCGCTCCAGTTCCTGCAGCATTTCGCGACACGGCCCATAATTCTCCCAATACAAAATATCGTCCCATTCATTGTTTACCATAGTGCGCCCTCCGTTTTCTTTGGTGACTCTACTATAGCAAAGGCTCGCAAAAAGTACCAGTCTTGTTGTTTCGGGCAAAATGTGGTATAATATATGTGTAAAGAAGCTCCACAATGGTGGCCTTCAACGAGAAATGATACATTGCCATCATTTTGCAATATTCCCGCTATACATATCCCCATTACAACAACTTCTTCATAAACACATTCGACCGTATTGTCTCTTTGTACTTCTCAATCTCAACAAAACCTACCGCTTTATACAACCGGATTGCGCGTTCCGATGTGGATATCGTATCTAAATACATCGTCTCGTACCCAGCCTGCTTTGCTGCCTCCAGAGCCATTGTTATCAGCCGATATCCCAATCCCCGTCCATGATATTTCTCGTATAAATATAGTGCCTTTAGTTCGCAATTCGTTCCATTCAGTCTCCGTATTCCCACCGTTCCGATGAGACTTGCTTCATCGTACATGCACCAAACTTTTTCAAAATCAGCCAAATCATTTACATACCGTTCTATTGCCTCAGCATCCAGATTTCGTCCCGATTCCGGTAAGACAGCCTCTAAAAAGTGCAATACTTCTCTCTGCTCCGGTTCTGTATTGGTATATTCCATAATGTGCATACAGTTACTCCCCTCTGCGATACTCTCAAACTCTATTTTCAAATCTCATATATCTACTGATTTCCTGAAACCCCACACTCTCCCAAAACCGCCTCCCTCGTTCATTCCAAGGCAAGACCTCTATATCCATTCGGTCCACACCAAGGTATTCCAACAACGCATGAAACGCTTCGGTTCCGTAATGCTTTTGACGATATTCCCTTGCAATCAAAAACTGACGCAAGTACAGTGGTGTACATGTATTCTTTACCAAAGCATATCCCACTACCGCATCTTCAACCAGAAAAAAATATGCGTCATACTCCGAATTCAAGAACCCCCACATACGTTCTCCCAGTTCTTCTATAGTCATGGGATTATTGCTTTTTTCATCCTCTATCAGTTGCTTGTTGAGCAGTGCTAACTGTGGCACATCCTCTAACGTACACTTTTTTATCTCCATCTCTATCCCCCTTTGGATAAAGCCTAAGGCTGTCACATTCCCTGTGACAGCCTCTTTACATCTCATAAAAACTGCTAGAATTCAAACTTTTTCATTTCTTCCTCTGTTAATGGTCTTCCCAACTTTTTAGAAAGAGTGATTGCTTCTCTCAAACGGTACTTTTTCCCATCTGACGGCATTGTTAATCGCCCATCCGGCATCACTTCGCCAAATCGAGTAAAATCATCTAACATCGCACAGATTATTGCCCGTCCGGTGGTTTCGCCAATCGGATTTCCGGCATAGTCGCCGTATTCGTTTTCGATACGAAATCCCTCTTCTGCCAACCATGTATGTATTTGCTCTAATGACACATAATGTTTTACAGATGGCATTTCTTTTTGGATTTTCTCACCGGTTACAGTTTCAAGCTCATACCGTCGCGTGGATTGGATGAGTCCGGTTTCCTCATCGTAAGTACTGTCACATAATAACATTCTGCCGGTTGTCCCTTGACTATCGGTTCCTTCCCAGATAACACGTTCTCCCGAATGCACATACCACTGTTCCGGATAGAAGGTATGATTGTAGTCAATATAAAGCATACCGCACGGTTTCAATGCCGACTTGGCTTTCTCTATCAGTACCTCCTGTGCTCGTTCCGTTCCTTCCTCAGACACAATATTCATGAGAAAGTTCCCGGCAATTACCACTACATCGTAACCGTTTCCCCAATCATCCGCAATGGCATCCGCAATCCTCCAAGTGATGTTGTCTACACCTTCTGCTTTTGAAGGAATCTTCCGAAGCATTGCTTCGTCCATATCCAGTCCCTCTACCGTATGTCCTGCTTTTGCAAGGGGTACCAAAATGCGACCGCTACCGCAGGCTATTTCCAAAATACGTTTCGGTGCCGTACCGAGACAATATAACATAAACTCTACATCTTCGGTTCCGGTTTCGTCGATCTCATACATATCCGCAGACCAGTCTGCAATCAAATTTTCTTCTTTTAACACTATAATATCCTCCGTTTTCTGTAGGAGGGTTAAATTATAGTTACCCTCCTGTTTGTTGTTCTGTTATATATTGTCTTTCCCATATGAAATCATCCTTTCTGTAATTTGATAGTTTTATTCTAACATATACTTATACCATAAGCAAGGGATACTGTTCCCATTACCAACTTTCACCAGAGTGATACTTACTCCCCAAACAAATCCCCATACTTCTCCATCTGCATATAAATCACATCCCCTACCCGGTTCCTTATCTCAGGCGGGTAAATGGTCGCCTCATCCAGAAGCTCCTTTACGTCCTTTTTCGTAAAAGAAAACTTTATCTGTCCTCCGTACAGTCTCTCTGAAATATCCAACTGGTCATCAAAGCTGTCGCAAAAGGTCCTTGCCTTTGTCTCCCGTAAATAACCTACTGTATCTCCCCCAAAAGGGTAATCCATGGCAGTATCCGACAACAGCCCTGCCCCTTGGTCAAAAATCGGGCTATAGGCAAAGTTTCCTTCTCCATTCATCAAAACCGCAATGTTGTGGGTATGGCGGTCTTCATTCAGGAACAGTGCATCAATCGTCAACAGTTTATTCATATACATACCGAATTCGGTCAATCCGGTAACTCGCTCTACTTGATTCACCAGAAAGCGCAACCGTTCCTCGTAGTCCGTAATGTGATACACCGCCTTGTACAAACTTTCATCAAAGAAGTTCTTAAACAGCCGTTCCAGCGTAATTATCTGCCAGTCGTCCTTTACGAAATCCGCACTTTTCACGCCGTTGTATACAGTACTCTTATATCGGATTTGCTCCAAATCGTACAAAGCAAACTCATCTTGGCGTAATGTGGACTTTAGAAGCAAATGAGAAATCACATATTCCGCCAATCCTTCATAGCCGGTGTAGTCCGCCTTGTACCAGACACCCCCGTTCTGCCATTTTAACTGATTCCCTTTCGACGACTGTCGGTCGTTTTCACGGATATCCTGTTCAAACAGCTCTACCATAAGGTAATCACCTCTCTATCTTAATCCAAAAATGATCCTCCGCCATTCTCCCTCCCGT
>JAZNBY010000003.1:0-2924 GCA_045587325.1 Lachnospiraceae bacterium
TCAAGAATCATCTGGTCGCCGGTGTAAGCGTGAATGGTGCTCATGATACCGCTCTGAATCGGAGCGTAGTCATTTAATGCCTTAGCCATCGGAGCTAAGCAGTTGGTGGTACAAGAAGCTGCAGAAATGATGTTATCCTCAGCCTTTAAGGTCTTCTCGTTTACGCTGAATACAACGGTCGGGAGATCGTTACCAGCCGGAGCGGAAATAACAACCTTCTTAGCACCTGCATTGATATGAGCCATGGACTTCTCTTTGGAGCAGTAGAAACCGGTACACTCAAGAACTACGTCTACACCGATCTCACCCCACGGAAGGTTTGCAGCGTCCTTCTCTGCATAAATCTTGATGGTCTTGCCATCAACAGTGATGGAATCCTCACCTGCTACTACGGTATCGCCAAGAGCGTATCTGCCCTGTGCGGAATCGTACTTTAACAAGTGTGCTAACATCTTCGGGCTGGTTAAGTCGTTGATTGCAACGATTTCATAGCCCTCTGCTCCGAACATCTGTCTGAATGCAAGACGTCCGATACGACCAAAGCCGTTAATTGCTACTTTTACTGCCATTTTAAATGTCCTCCTGTAAAATGTTTTTCATTATTAAAAGGTTTGTCATTTTTTTGTCAATCCTTAACGGAACCAAAATGACATCCCCTAACGAACCATTTCATATTGTACCTAATCTTATTCAAAATATCAAGTACTAATTTCAAAAATTTACTATTAGTTCACAGTTCCGAATCTTTTGAAAGGAAAAATCCGCAAAAGCACCTTTCCTTCAATACGGGATAACGGCACAGGGCCGTTTCTCCGACTGTCTAAACTAACCTCTCGATTGTCGCCCAGGACGAAGTATTCGTCTTTGCCCAACAACACAGGTTGTGCGGCAATACCTACATCCTCTGCATCCATCTCGGTAGAGCCATAAGATTCTTCTAACGGCTCCCCGTTAATCAGAATGGTTTGCCCGACAATCTGAACCGTCTCACCCGGCAAACCGATGACACGTTTTACATTATAGTCACCATTTTTTTTCTTTGTTTGTTCATCCGGATAGAACACAATAATATCAAACCGGTCGATAGCTCCGAAATATCTGGTTACTTTCTCTACCAAAAGAGCATCTTTGTTATACAAAGTGTTATTCATGGACGGGCCTTTCACATCAACCCTCTCGATTACAAACCTGGGAATCAGGAAAATCAATAAAAGGGAGACAACGACAAAGATGACTGCTTCCACAATCTTCTTTTTATCCATTTTATTCTTCATCTTCGTCGCCTACGATTTTTACTTTTCCCTGGTATACTTCTTCCACTGCAACAGAAAGCGGCTTGCTGCACTTTGCTTCCGCATACGGCTGTGCGCCGGAAATAATCTGACGTGCTCTCTTTGCCGTAGCCAAAACTACGGAATAACGGCTGTTTACTACCGGTGCCTCGCCCGGCTCAACCTCACTGTTTAAAACCTGCATTAAATCTGCATAAGACGGATGTAACATACTTAGTTCTCCTTCCATAACTCTATTTTTCGGCCCTCGCCTCTACTGCTCTATTTTTTCGTTTACACGACCCGCCACCGTCTCCGGCAACAACGCCGATAACACAATGTATCCGTTTTCCGTTACGATTACGGATTTACATTTTCTTCCACAGGTTGCATCAAGACAACGCTCCGCATCCTTTGCATTTTGTACCATACGTCGCACCGGAGCCGCTTCCGGTTTTACCACACCGATAATCTTGGCGGCATTTACCATATTGCCGAACCCAATGGGAATCATACGCTCCATGTCTTCACGCTCCGTTACTCAATGTTCTGAATCTGCTCACGGATTTTTTCAATCTCGGTCTTAAGGTCGATGGCGATATTGGACACCGTAATATCGTTTGCCTTAGACAAAATCGTATTAGCCTCGCGGTTCATCTCCTGTGCCACGAAATCCAACTTACGTCCGATATTTTCGCCCTGTTGAAAGGTATCTAACATATTTGCCACATGACTGCGAAGACGTACCGTCTCCTCATCCGTACAAATCTTATCCGCATAAATGGTAATCTCGGTAGCCAGGACACGCTCGTCAATCTTCGTATCACCCAACACCTCTGCCACCTTATCCGTCAGCTTCTTACGATACTCTGCCATAATCTGCGGAGAACGTTCCTCCACCGCTGCCACAAGCTCTGCTACCTTGTTGCACTTCGCGGTCAAATCCTCACGAAGACGCTCACCCTCGGCGATACGGGTCTCCACAAACTGCTCACAGGCACCCTTTACCGCACGCTCCAGAAGGCTGTACAATGCTTCCTCGTCCTGCTGCTCACTTTCGATGGTAAGTACTTCCGGATAACGGGAAAGTCCGGAAATCCGGATATCGTTCTCAATCGGAAACTCTTCTGCCATACGCATCAATATGTCATAGTATTCTTTTGCCAGCTCTGCGTTATACTTCACACAGCCCTTTCCTTCGGTCTCGTCCTCGTAAGATACGAAAACATCCACCTTACCGCGACTGATGTACTGTTTCAATACATTACGTACCATCACATCGCACACATTCAGACGCTTCGGCAACTTCACGGAAAACTCGCTGTAACGATGATTTACCGCCTTCATCTCAACGGTAATCTTCCGTCCTTCTTCCGCTAATTCGCATCTGCCGAAACCGGTCATACTCTTAATCATGGCGGCTCCTTTCTCTGGGGTAACCCCACCATATGCGCATAGAAACGCATTATCCAATTAATTATATAGTGGATTATGGAAAAAGTCAAGCAATGGAGAAGAATTTTTCATGTCATGGCAAAAAAACAGAGGCCGCCATTCGACGACCTCCGCTTACACTTCTTATAACTCTCGTTCCATATCCTTATCACCTTCAAACTCGGCACCGGGTATTCTTTAGCTTCTCAGTTCCACACC
>JAZNBY010000004.1:0-3352 GCA_045587325.1 Lachnospiraceae bacterium
AGCGTGCCCACATTTTAAAGGGCTTACTTATTGCACTTGATCATATCGACGAGGTTATTAAGATTATCCGTGGTTCCAAGACCGGTGCGGAAGCAAAGGAAAAGTTAATCGAGCGTTTCGGTCTGGACGATGTACAGGCACAGGCAATCATTGATATGCGTCTTCGTGCATTGACCGGTTTGGAAAGAGAAAAGATTGAGCAGGAATACGCAGAACTTATGCAGAAGATTGCAGAGTTTAAGGCAATTCTGGCAGATGAGAAGTTACTTCTCGGTGTCATCCGTAAGGAAATTTCCGAAATCGCAGAGAAATACGGCGATGACCGCAGAACCTCTATCGGATTTGATGAGGATGATTTCACGGATGAAGACCTGATTCGGAACGAGCTTACCGTAATTGCCATGACAAAGCTTGGCTATATTAAGCGTATGACCATTGATAACTTCAAGAGCCAGCATCGCGGCGGCAAGGGTATCAAGGGTATGCAGACCATTGAGGATGACTATATCGAAGAACTGTTTATGACGAAAACCCATCATCATATTATGTTCTTTACCAACAAGGGTCGTGTATACCGCATCAAGGGATACGAGATTCCGGAAGCAAGCCGTACGGCACGGGGTACCGCAATCATCAACCTGCTGCAGCTGATGCCGGAGGAAAAGGTAACCGCAATCATTACTTTAAAAGAATTTGATGATGAACGCTACTTGTTCATGACCACCAAGTCCGGTATCGTAAAGAAAACAAAAGTAAAAGAATATATCAATATCCGCAAGACCGGCCTCATTGCCATTAATTTGCGTGAGGATGATGAACTTATTGAAGTAAAGGCAACCAATGGTGACAAGGATATATTGCTTGTTACGAAGTTCGGTATGTGTATCCGCTTCAATGAACGGGATGTCCGTTCCACCGGGCGTGCGTCTATGGGCGTGATCGGTATGACCCTGGATGACGGAGACGAAATTGTCGGCATGCAGATGAGTTCCCAGGGTGATCACCTGCTTACGGTTTCCGAGAATGGTTACGGTAAGAGAACGGAGATGGGTGAATTCAAAGTACAGCATCGTGGCGGTAAGGGTGTAAAGTGCTATAACATCATGGAAAAGACCGGTAACTTAGTCGGTGCAAAGGCAGTTACCCCGGGACAGGAGATTATGATTATCACCAACGCCGGAATCATCATCCGGATCACGGTGGATGACATCAGTATACTTGGCCGGATTACCTCCGGAGTAAAGCTGATTAATATGGATACGGAACGCGATATTCATGTAGCAAGCTTCACAAAGGTAAAAGAAGCGGAAGGTGTTGTGGAACAACTGGAAAAGGATATGGAAGCTGAAAACGAGGAAGTAGTTCCGGAAAGTGACAGCGAGGACGTAGAAGAATAAGCAGTCCGGGAGGCATATCCCATAAAGGAGTTTTTACAAAATATCTTTTTGAACAGAGACCGTCGTGAGGAAGCATTGGATTCCTTACGACGGTTTGTCCGTTGTAGGAATTAGGAAAAGGAGTGGAATTATGAGAATCGTACATACCGATCGAATCAAAGAAGCGGTAAAAGAAATGTGTATTGAAGCAAATCTCGTGCTTTCAAAAGACGTAGAGAGCAGAATTTGCGGCGCAAGAGAAAAAGAAACGTCGGAACTGGGTCAGAAAATCCTTTCCCAGTTGGAAGAAAATATGAAAATCGCAAAGGAAGAGAACATTCCGATTTGTCAGGATACGGGCATGGCAATCATCTTTCTGGAGCTGGGTCAGGAGGTACATCTGGAGGGCGCATATTTGGAGGATGCTATTAACGCAGGCGTAAGAGAAGGATACGCAGAAGGCTATTTAAGAAAATCGGTGGTAGGAGATCCGTTACTCCGGGTGAATACAACGGATAACACCCCTGCCATTCTTCACACAAAGATTGTGCCGGGAGACGGCATCAAAATTACGGTGGCACCGAAGGGCTTCGGCAGTGAAAATATGAGTCGTGTTTATATGTTAAAGCCGGCAGACGGCGAAGAAGGTGTAAAAGCTGCTGTACTGGAAACCGTTCGTCTGGCCGGTCCCAATGCCTGTCCGCCTATGGTAGTAGGTGTTGGTGTCGGCGGAAGCTTTGAGCTTTGCACTTTGTTAGCCAAAAAGGCATTGACAAGAAATTTGGAGGAACATTCGGCACTTCCTCATATCCGGGCCATGGAGGAAGAGTTGTTACAGAAGATAAACGAACTGGGAATCGGACCGGGAGGCCTTGGCGGAACGGCAACGGCACTGGGAGTTAATATAGAAACCTATGCCACCCATATTGCGGGACTTCCGGTGGCCATTAATATCTGCTGTCATGTAAACCGTCACGTTACAAGAGTGATATAAAAAAGAAAAATGTTCAAATTTCATGATTGACAGCTTGAAAACGGCTTATTTCCGTGGATAAGTAGGAACATATGAACCTTTTTCCTGTGGATAAGTGCAAAATCGGTGGATAACTTTAGGAAAAAGGTCCTAATTCTGTGCATTTGCAGATAAAATATACAGATTCGAGATTATTGAAAAAGAAAGGGAACGGGGTAATTATGGAGAAATACATACAAACACCTTTAACAAAGGAAAAAGTAAAATCATTAAAAGCCGGGGATTACGTCTATATTACGGGAACCATATACTCTGCCAGAGATGCGGCCCACAAACGATTGACGGAAAGTCTGGCCAAAGGGGAAGAGCTGCCTCTTCCGTTAGAAAACGAAATCATCTATTATTTGGGACCGACCCCGGCCCGCCCGGGACAGGTCATCGGGTCTGCCGGTCCAACCACCGCAAGCCGGATGGACAAGTACGCACCGGCGCTTTTGGAACTGGGCCAGACCGGTATGATCGGAAAGGGACGTCGTTCCCCGGAGGTCATCACCTCCATGCAGAAAAATACCGCAGTCTATTTTGCTGCCGTAGGAGGTGCCGGAGCATTGCTTTCCAAATGCATAAAAAAAGCGGAAGTACTGGCTTATGAGGATCTGGGAGCCGAAGCTATTTATAAATTAGAGGTAGAAAATTTCCCAGTAATTGTGGTCATAGATTGTGATGGAAACAATCTCTACGATATGTAGTGGTATCTACATATTATATAGAAGAAAGGCAAAAAAAACCTTTTCGGAAAATGAAAATAATCGTTGACAACAAAGCGAAACCTTGCTATAATGAACAGTGCGCCGACAAAAAGGGCGCATAACTGAATACCTTGGAAAGGCACTTCAGAAGTGGAGAAATACTCAAGAGGCTGAAGAGGCGCCCCTGCTAAGGGTGTAGGTCGGGCAACCGGCGCGAGGGTTCAAATCCCTCTTTCTCCGTTCCTTTTTAAGAC
>JAZNBY010000005.1:0-6442 GCA_045587325.1 Lachnospiraceae bacterium
TAGGAGGTGTCCGCAATGTTGAGACCGACTGCAAATGCTGTTAAGGCAAAAGAAAACTATTTGCTAGAGGTTACCTTTGATAATGGTGAGGTCAAGACGTTTGATGTGAAGCCATACATCAAAGGCTCTTGGTATGGACAATTAAAGGATGTGAGTTATTTCGGTGCAGTTTCGACAGACGGTTATACTGTTGTGTGGCCGGATGGACAGGATTTGTGCCCGGATGAGTTGTATGTGCTGAGTGTGTAAAGTTTTAGAAGGACGTGTTTGGCGCACGAGAGAGGTTGTCACTCAAATGTCACCCAAGATGTCACTTAAGGTGTCACCCAAGGGTGTGTTAACTAGAGAAAATGGAACGCAGTGCGTACCAAATTGGAATGTTTTCAAATGGCTCCGCACTGCGTAGCTTTTTTGAACGTAGATGTTTTTCTTGGTTTAACGGTTTGTTCAGATCGTTTGCCTAGGATGTCCTTGCTATATGTTGCATGCATTTTGGAAGAAAAGTGTTTTTTTAACTCAGGGATTACTACTCCTTTTATTGACTATTAATCAGGCTGCTATCAATAATAAGTAAGATATCCTTGGCATAAAGGGTTATTGAAACTTAATAAGTTAATTGAAACTGGCTCAGAACCGTTACGATTCTGAGCCGTTTTTTGTATTTGAAAAGTAAGAGAAGTGTATGAAAGATATGAGAAATGTCTCCCTATGAAAAACTCCCCTTTTTTCAAATTGAAATCAATTTCTGTCTGCTATATACTTAAATCCAGTGGAACACCGGTGCACATATAAAACAGAGATTGGAGAGTGTGAAATGGATTTATTAAGAGCATACAACATTGTAAATACGATTCTTGACACGATTGATTTTGATATTTTATTTGAAGGATTTCATAAGTACAGATTTGCGTTATATAGCAGCGAGGAAATTGTTATGGACGGAAACATAATGCCGTATAGGGATGACTTCAGAGGCAATACGGCAAAGGAGTACGAAGGGGAATATGTTGCCATCTGGAATATGGAGGCAGACCCGGTGGAAGATATGGAACGTCTTGCGTATCTCTTGGTACATGAAATGTTTCATTGTCATCAGTTCACGAACAATGAGACGCGCTTTCCCTCTGATTTGACGTTGCTGAATTATCCGGCTGATGTGGATAACTATACAAAAAAATACAACGAAAACCGGTATTTGGCAAAGGCTTACGAACAGGGGGATATGGAGCAATTGCGAAAATTTGCCTGTATCAGGGAGAGCAGATACAAGAAGTATCCTGACATGGTATGTCAGGAATGGAAGGCAGAGACACTAGAAGGAATGGCGGAATACATAGGTTTAAAGGCACTGGAATTTGTCAATAAGGAGAAATACATTGCCATTGTAGAAGAGTATCTTGGAAAGCTCCGAGAAGAAAGCAAGTTGCTGTTTGATGTACGGCGGATTTCGTACTATACCGGTGCGGTATTCTTCCTTTGCATGGAAAAGTTTGGGCTTGAAGTCAGCAATGCTTTTGACAGTGAATTAACGGCATATGAACAAAATGTAATTGATACAACCGATATTACAGCGGAAGTGCTTTCCTGTGATTTTATTCCCAGCCTGTTTGCGGAACTTGAGGCAGACAAAAAGAGTAAGCTGAAAGAATGTATGGAACATGCCGATTACACGGAATGTCGTGCTTGCATTTGCGGTTATGATCCGATGAATATGTTTCGACAAGGTGACCTGATTTATTGTAACCATTTTGTATGTTTGAATGAAAACGGTAAAGTAAAAAATCTCTTTTCCGCAGTTGTGTTGAAATTGGCTGAAGGATCTGACCGGGATGTGGTAGGGTATTATAAAGAATAGTGGTTAGGATTATCACGGCTTACGCGGTGTTGTTATCCGTAAAGAGCCGGACAAGCTGGTTTTGGCTAATCCGGGGTATGTCAGAACCGGTAAAAAGCAGATGCGTATCGGGGGCGAATCTGATCCACGAAACAAGTCTCTTATGAAAATGTTTAATCTCATCAATATCGGTGAGCGTGCCGGAAGCGGTGTACCGAATATCTTTAATGTTTGGGCTGACGAGGGATGGGAAGAACCGGTGATAGAGGAAAGATTTGACCCAGACAGAACGGTGTTGTCGCTATCGTTCAAAAAAAGCGACGATAAAAAAGTGGCGATAAAAAACGGCGATAAAAAGGTGACGAAAAAAACTCAGATGCAATATGATAAAATCTTAGAATTTATGGAAGAAGGAAAAGAGTATGGTATTTGGGATTTCTGTGAATTGTTAGGGTTAAAAGAAAGTCGCACCAATTTGTAATCAAGGGAGAATTTGCAGGAACTTTCTACTCGGTGCGTAGAAAATTGGAAAAGGCTCCGCACTGCGTTGCTTTTTGAAAGTTGATGACATTATTGATTATTAACCAGCCTGCTATCAACAAAACCACCAAACGCTTCAGAATCTGCAAAGATTCTGAAGCATTTTTTTGCTTTTCGAAGAAATGCCGATGTGAGAATGAGCGGACACTGAAAATAAAGAAGAAAAATTAAAAATTTTTGAAACCTTTCACGACATCACTTGCTCTATTAAGTAGCAGGGTTAAAGAACCTGAAAAAAGGAGGAAAATACATGATGAGAAGATTTACTTTTTTAGTGGCTCTAATGGCTGTGTTGGCAGGCAGCGGTAAGGTAGAAGCTCAGGCGGCGGTACAGGCAGACAAGTCGTCCGATGAATCGGTAGTAGCAACTGCGATGATGCCGGAAAAGAAAACAGGAGAAGACAGCAGAACTCCGGTATATCAGGAAAATGAATATGTAGCTATTATCAAAAACGGAGTATTCGGAAGAGAATACTATGACAGAAAAAGTATTGATATCAGAAAGTTAACCACGGTAAGTGTGAAAGGGACGATTGCAGAAAATTTAAATATGTATCGGATAGACAAGATTTGTCAGGGATACCTAAAAGGTGGGAATGAGATTATAGTGGAAAGTATGTCAAATGAGTGGGCCAAAGTTATGATTGCGAAGATGTCGTTCTATGTAAGAACGGAGGAACTGGTGAAGGTATTTACACAAACCGGCTTTGTATATGAGGAATATAGAGTAAAGGAAAGTAGTGCATGTATAAGAGAACGTGTTGCGTTAAGAAGTGTGCCTAACCAGGCGGGAGGAGAAATTGCAGTACTAGAGGCCGGTCGTGAGGTTACGATAAACGGGAAAGCAAGGACGGCAGGCAAAAGTGACATATGGCTCAGAGTCCGCTGTGATGGTATGGAGGGCTATGTTCTGTATCAATATGTGGGACGGGCAAATACGGTAGCACCGACTAGCACCCCAACGCCGACTCCAAAGCCAACAAGTACTCCGACCCCAACACCAAAACCGACAAGTACCCCGACTCCAAAGCCAACAAGTACGCCGACGCCAGCCTCGACGCAAAGACCGACAAGCGCCCAAATGACGACAAGGGAGCTTTCGGCAGCTGAAAAGGAAGCAGAGGCACGCAAAGTGGCAATGGAAGTGGCAATCTATGTTTTGTCGGTATATCCGTGTGAGTCTGACTGGGTTAAGGTAAATGAAGCAAGTAAGATAGTGGCTGAGTATTGTTCACAGGGTATCTATACGATGGAAGGGAAAGACTATTGCGAAGCATATGGCGTGTTTGTAAAAGGAGAATTTTCCTGTGCAGGAGCAACCAGAGCATTGGGAATGGTATTGGACTGCATGGGGTATGACTGGGTACATGCAAATCCGAATCAATACTCACATCAGTGGTGTATTGTAGAGATGGATGGTCAGACAGGCTGGGCTGATGGACAGGGCGGTTTTGCAGCCTATGGCGTACATCCGATGTCTCTTGGGAAACCGGTAATGATTCAGAGCGATGGTACGCCAAAAGCGGTAGATGCAAATGGGAAAGAGATACCGAATATTCCGCCACAGATTTCCAAACCGGACTATAATCCTCCGTTAATCAAGCAGCAAATAGAGGAAGCGCTGAAAGCCTCCGGTACAAGAATATCGATTAAGTGGTTGGCAGAACATAGTCTCAGAGTAGATGAGTTTTATGGAGATGGGGATATTTATTTCACCAAAGAACAACTGTTGCGTGACTTGAATCATGCAATGAAGAAAGCCGGATTGTATACGGTAACAGAATACATAAGTATCACTGTACAAAAGGAAGAAGCAGGTGAAATAACCTATCCGTATGAGTAAGATGGTCAATTGATTTTACTGAAATCAAATAAAGATTAACTCCTCATATAGCACACATCATCTCATAGAGCCCCGGTATTGCTGAAGTGGCAAGTATCTGTGCAACGGTTGCCACGTCAATAACTCCGTGACCTATCATAATAGGTAGAGGATTTCTGTGTTTGTGGTAATGCCAACACAGTATTATCGTCAGCGGCAGAAAGGATAAAAAGCGATAGATTATGTATCGGGCATCAAACAGTGTCGGAATAAAACAGTGTTGCAATGCAAAGAAGAAAGCGGGAACCAGAATGGCTGCGTATTTATTCTTAATTTGATTTACTCCACAGCCGAGGTACATGCCATCTTCGGCAAAGGCAGTGGTGACAGGAAGCACAAAGAAATTGATAATCGCCAGCCACAGCGGGATTGGAGCAATCATCATAGGCGCGGCATAAGGGAGAACTCCGTAACAGAGAAATCCGGCAAGAAACATGCCGCCCATTCCTAAAAGCAGAATAAAGAAAATCATTCCTACAATCTGTGCGGTTTTTGTCTTGCCCTTTTCATAATGGATAAGTTTTGCGTAACCGCCGTGTTTTCTTGTGATAAAAACAAGCAGAAGTATTATTACGATATTTACAACACTTGCAACGATGGACCAGATATTGCTGATTTCATCCAGGCTTTTGCCTGTGATGATTGCGCCGGTTAAAAATATAAGAATGAAAATCAAACATCTGAGTGGAAGTAAAAAAGGAAAACATTTATTGTTCATATACACCCTCCATAAGCATTGATATCGTGTCAGAGATAAAACGGTCGCGTTGTGTTTTTTCCATAAGATCATATCCGGTGATTGCAATTGAGTTTTCACCCGAGAGAAATGCAGTCTGCATGATTGAAGTAAGTGAAAAAGCAATACGTTGTTTCTTGCTTTCAGGAATGTTTTCCCGTAGTGCAAAACGGAACCCCATCTGTGTAAAGGCCGAATTGCTCTTCGGAAGGTAGTCGGCAAAGTCGGATAGAATCGATATTTTAACTATGGCATAATTCGCATATAAAAAGTCAAAGGTTTGCCGGGCAAAAGAGATAAGGCGTTCTTTATCGGTAAGACCATCTGCTTTGGTGTAATCGATTTTGTCCGGAGCAAACTGCATCAAAATCTTGTTGATGATTCGTTGAACACAAAGTGCAATAAGGCTTTCCTTGCTTTCAAAATGGTAATTGATAAGACCGAGAGCGACTCCGCTTCTTTCTGCAATTGCGCGGGTGGTTATAGTCTTCACATCGCCACCGGACTGTTCAATCAGTTCGGTAGTAGCGTTAATGATGAGTTCTTTCACATCGTTATTGTTTCTCATAGATCCTCCTTGAACAATGTTCAAATGCATTATACTGAACGATGTTCAAAATGTCAAGAGGTATTGGGATGGGAGATGGTTTTTGTGTGTCGGAATTTGTATTTGTGTGTTATAATGGGAATAGGTAAATTCGATTTGCGGAGGTAAACCAACATATGAATCTATACCTGGTGAAACCTGATATTACATATTACGAACAATACAACGAGATGATGGCCGAATGGTGTGCCGATAGTGGTTCGATTTCGCCGTGGTTTTTGGGAGAACCGTTTACGGGTATTGACGATTTTGCTGAATTTGTCAGAATGTTGAATGATTGTGAGAAGGGTATCGTGGATAAAAACTATGCGTCGTCCTCTTCCTATTTTGTGATGAACGAAGAAGGCCGGATGATCGGTGCCACCAGTCTCCGACACTATCTGACGGTGGAAGGGTATCATTCCTGGGGACATATCGGATATGGTGTCCGGCCCGGTGAACGTAGAAAAGGTTATGCTACCCGGATGCTTCAGATGATGTTAGAACAAGCCAAGGCAAGGAATATCTATAAAGTATTGCTTGCGGCGTATGAAAGTAACATCGGTTCCTGGAAAACCATTGAAAGGTGTGGAGGTGTTCTTGAAAACATTGTGTTTGAGGAAGGGGACGACAGGGAAATTCGCAGATATTGGATTGATTTATTAAAATAAAAATTTTTTTTCAAAAATATAAAACCTTTTCATTCTTAACCGGAACTATTAAATAGAAAGGCAAAAACAAAACACTTTTTATTTATTAGGAGGATGAATTATGAGCTTATTAAATGCAAACGACGGAAACAAGAATGTGAGAACCATCTACATCACCAAGGTGTACAGAAACAGCAAGACAGAATCTTTCGGA
>JAZNBY010000006.1:0-10394 GCA_045587325.1 Lachnospiraceae bacterium
CGTAAGCACAGTCATATCCTTAATGGACTGGGAACTGTACGCAATAATACGATTCGCCTGATTGCTCACCAGACGTTCAAACAGATTACGGATGCCTCTTGCATTACCGAACTCCCTCTTTGCCGTTGCATCCATCTCGGATAACATACGTTCCACTTTTATTCTGGCTCCTTCCGTCAGACAGAAACCTGCTTCCGAAGACATGGAATCCAAAATAGCAAGAAGCTCCTCATCCGAATAATCCGCAAAGGTAATAAACTTGTTAAACCTGGAATACAGACCCGTGTTTGCCTTCAAAAAGCGCTGCATCTCTGCCGTGTAACCGGCTACAATAATCACCAGATCATCTCTGTGGTCTTCCATCAGCTTTACCAATGTATCAATGGCCTCTGCGCCAAAATCATTGGCAGCATTCTCCGGTGCCAGAGCATATGCCTCATCGATAAACAACACGCCGCCCAGGGCACGCTCCACAACTTCCTTTACCTTTAAAGCCGTCTGTCCCACATAACCTGCCACAAGACCGGAACGATCCGTTTCTGTCAGGGTGCCTTTGCTTAAGATACCAAGTTCCTTATAAATCTGTGCCACCAGACGGGCCACCGTGGTCTTACCGGTCCCCGGGCTTCCCGTAAATACCATGTGATAAGACATATTCATCTGCGGAAGCTTGTACTTTTCACGAAGACGTTTTACCTTAATCAGATTCACCAGGGAACGGATCTCTTCCTTTACCTCACCAAGTCCCACCATGCGGTCCAGTTCTGCCGTCAGACGTTCAATCTCTTCCTCCGCTTTCTTTTCCTTCATGGCCGCCACCGCATCCTGGGCCGCATCTGCCAGTGCATCCGGCAAAAACCCCGGTGCCTGCTCTGCTTCCGCTTTCGGCTCCTCATGATATGCCACTGCACCTATTGCGCTTGTCCCCGGACGATAATAAAAATACTTCTTCTTATAGGAGGAAAAATCATCTCCTGCCTCTCTGAGCAGTGCGCAGCCTTCCGATAAATTGCCTGAACAAAGCTTCTTAAAAATGTACTTCCCGTCCACCGTACGGGACTCGTCCTCTCTGTTCTCCAGAAATACTGCCACTTTATCGAAATACAAGCCAATAAACTTGGACACATGGGTATCTCTAACTTCATTCAGATAAGACAAACAAATTAAAACATTCAGCAAGGAATCAAAAAACAATCCGGTCACACCGGTATGCCGTTCCTGATCCCGCAAACAAAACAACTGTAACAAAATCGGCGGTGCCTCCAAAAACTTTGCGGAACGATTCACCGCGCCGGACAAATCTCCCGAAATCCATGCCTCCCCAAGCCCAAGCATATCCTGTTTCGTAAGGCCTGCCGCAAACATAACCTCTTCTTTCTTTAACCTTTTTCCGAACACAAGAAACTGTACCATCAATGATTGTACATACAAATCTAGTACCTCTTCCGTGGACATACTCAGAATCTTCTCTGCCTGGGAAAAATATCCATCTTCCCCCAATTTGACGCAATACTCCGAAAGAAGGCGGTAATTTTCGTCCGCAATATGGAATAACTGCTCGTTGGAATATTGTTTCTGCATACTACCGCTCCTTTCTCTTCTGATTTAAGCACACAAAAACACATAATAATTATACCACATTTTTCAAAAAAATAAAGTGTTTTAAATGGATTCTGCCATATCATGTATTTTCCCCGTAACAGCCTCATCGGACCACAGCTCAAACAGACTTTTTGCCTCCTTCTCATCCAACGAATTCACTGTTTCACTCACTTCTTTTAACAGTGCCGCATCTGTATAAATATCACCGATGGCAAAGGATAATTCCCCGCTTTGCCTAATTCCGAACAAATCGCCCGGGCCCCGCAACCGCAGATCCTCTCCCGCAATATAAAAGCCGTCATTGGACTTATTTAAAATCTCCAGCCGCTCCATGGTCTCCTTCTCATCGGATGCACTAACCATAATACAGTAAGACTCCGTGGCACCTCGACCTACCCGGCCCCGCAACTGATGCAGTTGTGCCAATCCGAACCGTTCCGCATTCTCTATCATCATCACCGTAGCATTCGGCACATTCACACCTACCTCCACAACGGTGGTGGATACCAGTACCTGGATTTCACCCTCCGCAAACCTGTTCATTCTTGCAGTTTTTTCCTTGGCCGGAAGTTTTCCGTGCAGAAATTCCACACGCACATCCTCCCCCAGTGCCTGTCGTAACCGTTCCGTATAATCGATTACGTTTTCCGCTTCCGTGGTCTCACTGTCCTCTACCATGGCACAGATTACATAAGCCTGATAACCGTCATCGATTTGTTTTCGTATAAAACGATGAGCCGTGTCACGATACCCGGTGCCTACCACACAGTTTTTTATCGGTTTACGCCCCTTTGGCAGTTCGTCCACAATGGAAATATCCAAATCTCCGTATAAAATAATAGCTAACGTTCGCGGAATCGGCGTTGCACTCATAACCAGAATATGAGGATGCGTTCCCTTTTCCGATAACAATTCCCGCTGTCTTACGCCGAACCGGTGCTGCTCATCCGTGATTACCAGCCCCAGGTTCCGGTATTCCACTTTCTCCTGAAACAATGCCTGCGTACCGATAATAATCTGTGCTGTGCCGGAAGCAATCTGTTCCCGCGCCTTTTTCTTTGCACTCTCCGTCATGGAGCCGGTCAGCAGCACGCAGGTAATACCGTAAGACTCAAACAACCGTACCGCATCCGCCATATGCTGCCGTGCCAGTACTTCCGTCGGCACCATAAGGGCTGCCTGATAGCCGGATCCGGCTGCCGCAAGCATGGACAACATGGCCAGAATAGTCTTACCTGAGCCAACGTCACCCTGTACAAGTCGCGCCATGGTTCCGTTTCCGGAAAGGTCTGCTTTTATTTCCTCCCATACCTTTTTCTGGGCATTGGTTAAGGTATACGGTAATTCGGCAATCAACTGCTCACAACCGTCAAACCCGGTAACCGGGCAATGGTTCTTTTCCTTCCCTTTTTGTTCCTTGTAATGGGTCAAAATCAGCATGAACCGGAAAAATTCTTCAAATACCAGTCGCCGTCTGGCCTCCGTCAGGGTTTCCATACTTTTCGGAAAATGTATCTCCTCCACCGCACTCCGGTGGGAAATCAAATCATGGTTTTTGGCTATCTTAGCAGGCAGCTTATCCTTCTCTTTTTCGCATTCCGCCAATGCCAGTGTCACCGCTTTTGAAATGGTACTGTTATGAAGTCCCTCTGTCAGGCCGTACACCGGTTGTAACACCCGTAACAGCCGTCCGTATTCCTCTCTTGTATATAACTTCGGCTGTTCCATCACCAGGGCACCGTTTTTTCGTATCATTTTCCCACGGAACAGATGTCTTGTACCCATGGTAAGTTTGTTTTTCATATAAGGCTGGTTGTACCAGGTGAGCTTCATAGTCCCGGACGGATCCTTTACCACACAGGTCAGCACCTGCAGATTCCGGTATCTGGTCACATCCGCACTCTTAATCACAGAAGCCTCTATGGTAGCTATCTTCCCTTCCTTCAGTTCTCCGATGGGAGTAGGAAGCTCATAAGTATCATAAGTTCTCGGATAATAGGACAGCAAATCCCCTACCGTCCTTACCTCCAGCTTCTGCAGAAGTTTGGCCGTCTTTTCCCCGATTCCCTTAATTGATGTGATATGATCCGTCTGCTGCATACAGTTCCTCCCTTACAGAGCTTTTCCTATAGAGATTAAGGTGTCAAACATTTCCTTTTATCAATTTCTTCCTCGTGGCGGCATTTTCTTGGAACTTTGCGTAGGATGTTAGGCTTTCTTAGTGTTCCGATTGGAAACCGCAATGTTCGGACACGGATGTCCGAACAAACCCGTCATGCAGCACGGAGGCTGTCATAAGGGCGGTTGCAGTGTCACGCTATCAACTTTCCCGGAACATTTAGAAAGACTTACATCCGAATGCACGAGACAAGAAAACGCCGCCACGAGGAAGAATCTTGCAACACAAATACCGACACCTTAATCTCATAGAGAAAAAAGGCCACCGCACAACGTGCGGCAGCCCTTAATTTTTTGTTTCTTCCGCCTAAAGTGCTTTCCGCCAACCTTTACGCGTACTGCTTATTCTACCGAAAGAACGTAATAGTAAATCGGCTGTCCACCGGAATGAACTTCTACGTCCACATCCGGATATTCTCCCATAATCTTCTCTGCCAGGCTCTCGGCATCTTCTTCCGTAACCTCTTCGCCGTAGTACAGGCTGACAAGCTCGGAATCCTCATCCATGAGTGCCTCCAGAAGACCGAAGGTGGTCTCGGTTATATCACTGCCCACGGAAAGAATGGTCTTATCGCCGATACCCATAATATCACCGGCTTTAATGTCCTTGCCGTCCATGGAAGTATCACGTACCGCATAGGTAACCTGTCCGGTCTTTACCTTCTGCATCTCTTCGGTCATACGAGTCTTGTTACTCTCCACCGGCTTATCCGGCATGAAGTTAATCAGTGCAGTAATACCCTGCGGAACGGTCTTGGACGGGATAACCACAATCTCCTTATCCTTGGTAAGGTTCATTGCCTGCTCTGCAGCAAGAATGATGTTGGAGTTGTTCGGTAAAATGAAAATCGTATCCGCATTGACCTGATCAATGGCATTCAACATATCTTCTGTAGACGGATTCATGGTCTGACCGCCCTCAATGATATAATCCGCACCAATCTTACTGAAGATATCATTCAGTCCTGCGCCGATGGATACTGCCACAAAGCCTACCGGCTTACGAGGTGTTGCCGGTGCCGGTGCAGCCTCTGCTACCTGACCAGATCCCTGAATCACACGCTCGTTGTGCTCTTCTCTCATGTTATCAATCTTCATCTTTGTAAGAGAACCGTAGGTCAAAGCCTTCTGAATAGCAAGACCCGGATCATTGGTGTGAACATGTACCTTTACAATATCATCATCGGAAACTACCACGATGGAATCACCGATGGACTCAAGATAGCTCTTAAACTTCAACTCTTCGTCCATGTCATAGTGCTTCTCCACCATAATAATGAATTCCGTACAATATCCGAACTTAATATCTGCTGTGGAAATGGAATCATTGGCTGCACCGGTAGCCGCACGCTGTACCGGAGCAGCAACCTCTAAGGTAAAGTCAACTTCCTTACCCTCTAATGCATCAAGTACACCCTGCATTACGGTAAGAAGACCCTGTCCGCCGGAATCCACTACGCCGGCTTCCTTTAATACAGGTAACAACTCCGGTGTAATATCCAGTACTTCCTTCATATGAGCAACGACTTCTTTTGCAAATACTACAATATCTTCTTCGCCCTCTTCCGCCAACTGTCTGGCACGCTCCGCACCGCCTCGCGCAACGGTTAAAATCGTACCTTCCTTCGGCTTCATGACAGCCTTATAGGCAGTCTCCACCGCACGCTCAAATGCCGCTGCAAGCACAGTAACACTTACACCGTCAAACTCACGCAACTCCTTCGTAAAACCTCGGAACAACTGGGAAAGAATAACACCGGAGTTGCCTCGTGCCCCACGAAGAGAACCACTGGAAATCGCCTTACATACCTGCTCCATGGTAGGATTTACCAGGGCACTTACATCCTTCGCCGCTGACATAATGGTCAGCGTCATGTTCGTACCGGTATCACCGTCCGGAACCGGAAATACATTCAATTCATTGATATACTCTTTATTTGCTTCGATGCGTTTTGCTCCGGCCAGAAAACACTTCTGAACCATTCCCGCATCTATTGTCTTCATACTCACCGTTTATCCTCCTTCATGCATGAGATGCACATATTACTAGTCAATCACTCTGACACCCTCTACGTAGATATTTATCTTTTCTACCGGAAGACCGGAGAATTCCTCAATCTTATAACGAACATTGCTTACCAGATTGTCCGCCACTGCAGAAATGCTGACACCGTAAGCCACAATGATATGAAAATCAACCGTTATCTTATTATCTACCGCAGAAACACTGACACCTCTGCTCAGACTCTCTTTCCGAAGCAATTTTGCAAAGCCGTCCTTCATACTGATGGCAGCCATACCAACCACGCCAAAACACTCTACCGCAGCAGATCCTGCATATTTTGCAATTACATCATTCTCAATCATAACGCTTCCAAGATTTGTTGTTATCGTTGCGTTCATTATAACCCCTCCTTTTCCTACTCTGTTCCATAAGGATTATGTATCTATACCAGTATACCGCATTTTTCAAAAAAAGTGAACCTTTTTTTATAAAAAACAACGAACAGAAGCAAAAATCTTGCATATCCTGTACTAATCCCCGGAATCAGAGGAGTCTTTTATGAGAAAAGTACTGGGATTTATTATGTTCTGGATTGCAGTAGGGATGTTACTGACCTTTTTTATCCGCAGCACCCTGTGTATCGTTCTGCTCACGATTCTGTTCCTCGTATGCGGTTACCGATTATTTTGCCGATAAGCCTCAAACACGCGAAAAGGGACTTTGCAAAACACTCCGCCCTGCAAAATCCCTAATATCCATTACTCTTATGCAAGCAGCAATTAAGCGCGCTCTACCTTGCCGGCTCTTAAGCAAGCTGCACATACATACATCTTCTTAGCGCCGCCGTTAACCTTAACCTTAACGGACTTAATGTTGGACTTCCACATCTTATGAGCTCTTCCGGAAACCTGGCTTCTGGAATGACTAATCTGCATACCAAACAGGGCTCCCTTGTCACAAACAGCACATCTAGCCATGTCAATTGCACCTCCTTAATAAAAATTTAAGGCTATGGCCTACAAACAAACCTATTTTATCAGAAGACGCGTAAGAATGCAAGAAAAATTTTATTTTTTTTATTTTTCTTCAAAATCCGCTAAAAAAGCCTATTCCATGCCGTCTACTACTTCGTTTACTTTCTTGTCCAATTCCGCTTTTCCCTTTTTGTTGGTGAAACGATCCAGTACATCCGGCACCATATCGATAATCTTGGTAACCATATCCTGGTTCTTAATGTTTACTAACTTTGCGTGGCCGTCCTTGATTACAAGTACACAGCTCGGAGAAACCTTTCCTCCCATACCGCCGCCTGCATTGTTCTTGGCATTGCCCGCAAAGGCACCGGCACCTACACCGAAACTTACATCCACAAGCGGTAAAATAATTGTACCGTCATCAAACTTTACAGCCTCACCTACTACCGTCTTCGTAGTAAGGAATCCGTCCATCCCCTTAAACAGTGCCTCCACCGTTGCATTAAAATTGTTTTCTGCCATCTCTTTGTCCTTTCCGCGCCCCGCGCTATCCTTATTCTGCCTTCTTCTTTAATTCCTTCAATAACTTCTTCCAATTTTTCCGGAAGCCTTTTATATTTTTATCCCGGATCAATGACAGTCCCAGACGGGCCAGTGTACCGAACCGGATTCTTCCCTTAAATGATATTTCCGCCACCAGACGTTTTTCCATGAACTCCGGTACAATTCTTACATGTTTTCCGTACTTCGCATAGAAAATACTGAGTACCGCCAGCGCCTTTCCCGTAGACTCCGGATCACCTGTACCGAACTCCACATGGCCTTTTACCTTTTGCGGCAATACATGGCGTAATACCTTCTTTACCGTCCCCCATGCTTTCCCGAAGGCCAGTTTCTGTATTTCATCCCGAAGGAATGCCATCACCTGTCCTTTTTTATACCACAACAGGGAAATCTGTTTTTTTACATTAGAACCGAGGTTTTTCAGTTTTGTAAAAAATGCCTTGATTTTCCCGAAGAATCCTTTGATTTTTGCAAAGAAGGAAACCTTTTCCGGCTCCTCAGGTACCTCTTCCGTATTGCTTTCTTCTGCTACATCGGACGTTTCTTCCGTTGCAGGTGTGTCTTCCCCTGCCGGAGTCTCCTCAGGCATCTGCACTTCCTTCCCGGCATTACTGTCTTCCTGTAGTTCCGGGTTTTCTTCCTGTACCTGTACCGGCTCTTCCGCCGTATGTTCCGATTCAATCTTCTTTTTCTTCTTCTCCTTCTTCGGTTTTTCGCTGTTAATAATGGAAAATCCAAACAAGCGAGCCCGGTAAATCAGCTTTTTTCCTTCGTACCGGATACGAATCCGTAGGATGGGACCCAGCCAGGTTATCCTGCCTTCCCCGAAGAAAATATCCTCCGGTTCTTCCCCTTTATGAATTCTGCCTCTGTACCGTACCGGTGCCAAAAGAACAACCAGCACCAGAAAAAGGAAAAGTCCCAACAATATCAACAAAAGGATGCCCAGCCATTTTAATATCCAAAGTAAAATATCAATCAGGATCATGGCGAATCACCCGCCTTATCCTTCGACTCCAGATAGGGAACCACCTTAAAGTCTCCCGTGGAAACATAGGCCCCGCATACCATGGCCGCTGCCAGCTCCTGTGCCGCCTCCTCGCTTCCCGCAAGGCCGTACACCACATTCTCCCGTTTTGAAAAGTAAGGTTGCAACAACTGGTTGGCTTTTACGTATTCCACACAGTTTGCTTCATTGGAAGGCGCCATAATCAGATAAGCGTTCTTCACCGGACGCTTCTTGTCTATGGCATTCATTATGCGCTTTTGCTTTTTCGGCGTAAGTCCCGCCACATATAACGCTTCCTTCCAAATAACCATCTGTTAAATCCCCTCTGCCAGTTCCCGTATTGCCCGCATTGCTGCTGTTTTTTCCGACATGTCGTGACAATTTTCCAATGAAGCAAGGATGTACTTCTGGATTTCGGACTTTTTCGTAAACGGAAGGGGCAGATTCTGAATGATTCTTGCCATTCTTCCCCGGTTGATTGCCCGCTGTCCGGATTCCAGTGCCTGTACCGCCGCATTGCAGAACTCATCCAATGCCGCTTCAAAGGTCAGTTCCTTTTGTTCCTTCTTTTCCAACTCTACAAATACACTGGTGGTATGAAGGGTTCTTGCATACATCACCCGTGTATATAACGTCTTCTGCATCATTGCCTCAAGGAGGCTATCCTTTACCGGAAGTTCGTCCAAATAGCCTTCTTCCGCAAACAGGAACTCTTCAATCTCTTCCGGCTTGCCTTCAAAGGCTTCAAACGCTTCCACTAAGGCTACATCCGTGTAATCCGCTCCCGCCGCAAGCAGTCCGAAAATCCGGCGACAGCATTCCGTTGCTTCCATATCCTGCGTTCCCACATAATTCGCAGTCAATGCCGTTACAAGCAGGTTGTTGACCATCTCCGCCAACATAAAATATCCGTCACTGACACTTGCAATAAACTCCGTAATCTTCGTCAGTTTCTCCTTTGCCTCAAAAAAGCCCTCTTCCGTAAGCCCTTTATAATCCAATCCTTCAAAATAGGAAAGTGCATCTCTGCAATTTGCAAACTGTTCCATTCCCTCCGGCGCATATAACCCCGCAGCGGAATACAACATATAAAACACTCTGTCCAGGGTATCCCGGTCCGCCTCCGTATAAACGGATGCAGTACTTCTTACCCACTCGATAAACTTTGCCTTCGTCATACGTACCGGCAACTCGGAAATCGCCAGACTTACACGGGAAAGTAAACCCTCCTGCTCTTCATCGCTAAATAAGAACGAACTGATTTCCTCCAAAGCTCGATTGCTGTCAATCTCTTCCACCGTACCTTCCATCTCCGGCTGCATACGGGTTAGCGCATACTCATGGAGATACAACCGGTCGGTATATGCCGTCAACGCCTGCATGGATGCGGTAAGCTCCTCTCGCAAAGAAAGCAATCTGCTTACCATCTCCTCGGTAGCTACCGATGCACCGTTCTCCGAAAATGCCTCTACTGTTTCCTTCAAAAAAGCTCCGTACGGTGCAAGGCTTTCCGAAAGTTCCAAATCCCCTTCTTCCACCGCTTCCGCAAAGGCTGTATACTGCATGGCAAGATTATAACTTGCAAGCCGGTAATACACTCCGGCCATCCCTGCCAGATAACAAGGCAGATTCCGCTCCGTATCCTTTCCTGCCGTAAACTCTTTCCGTGCTTTTACTATCTCATGTTTCATAAACAAAAACCTTCCTATTCTTCCGTATCGGATTCACCCGTCATATCCGGTGTTACCCGCTTCACGTGCACATGGGTATACAAATGCTCCGTACAATATTCGTAATTTCCGTCACACTTGGAACAGAACCGAAACTCCAGGTCATCATCATCCAGTTCCGTCCTGCCGCAGACTGCGCACTTATGCCTGGTCACTACATTCCGCCCCCGGAACTCTACCACATTGCCGTACTCACGCTTTGCTTCGCTCATCTTTTTCTTAAACTGGCTCCGCCGCTTTATCTCTATCGGAGAAATCCGTCTGTAATTCCGGGTCAGCAAAAAGAAAATCAGGAAGTTGAGTACGGAAATCACCACCGCAACCGTATACGG
>JAZNBY010000007.1:0-4103 GCA_045587325.1 Lachnospiraceae bacterium
AAAATAATCCGGTTGCATTTCAAAATGAGCAAGACCTAACCATTGCGGTTCGCAATCAATTCCCAGCTCTTCTTTCGCCTCCCGTACCATTGCCTCACGCATGGTTTCACCTTCCTCGGGACATCCTCCGAATATTTCCCAGCATTTTCGCCAATGATTAAACCCCATAAGATAATCTTCACCAATTTTTACAACCAACAGGCAAACCGATACCTGCGAAAATTGCGAAGCCGCATCCTCTTCCGTTATTTTAATAAAATCCAGTAATTTATTTCCTGCCTGATCAACCGCTAACATAGTTCTCCTTTTACCTCATAATCCAAGTTATCTTTGGCACACCTCTCTAATCCATCCGGTGACACCATTCGGAAGAATCTCATCATAACAAGTGCCATCGGTATAAATCAGATTTCCCTGAATGGCATTGATAATACAATGCTGTCCCATCTCAATTCCGTAATTGATGGAAGAGACACCCTTATCCTCGTTTCGAACCCATTCCGGAAAATAACAGATACAATTCTTCATGTTCTGCAGTTCTTTCTCTATCGGCTCTATGCAATCCTTAAAAAGAGCCATTTCATCATGCCTTCCGTGAGCAACAAGCAGATGGATTCCGGCCGCTTCCATTTTACTAAGACGTTCCTTGTCCGGCACATAAATCGACGCTGCGGGAATTGCACCTTTGAAATAATCGCCATACAACTCCAACATTCTCCATGTCACATATCCGCCGGCAGATGCGCCCATAATAAACTTTGCGCCGATATTCTCAGCATTCTCCATGCAAACCTTATCATAAATGTCTTTCAGATACGGTAAATATTCTTCATCCCAGGAACCTGCTATGGTGTCATCTTCCAGTCTCTTTTCGTTTGCGAGCGGCACGATAATAAAAGCACCGCCACCCATCTCTTCCTGATAGCGAGGGGATGCATACTGTTCACCGCCGCAATATCCTACGCATCTTATTCCGTCTATCGAACAATTCAGTCCGTGAATCCACATCAGAACAGGATATTTTCTGTCCGCAGATAAACCTCCGTGTTTGATGGGATTATATACATAATATCTGATATCCCCTTTTCCCTCACAAGGCAGAATGCATTTATCGAAAATATCCCAATATCCTCCCATTTTAAATACGGTATCACAGCTGATGAAATCTCCCTCAGCCATATCTTCCATCCAAGGCGGAATCGGATGATTGTTCTTTGTTTCCTTCGAAAATTTCGGTAATTTCATGTTACTTTTCCTCCTCTGTCTCCTGTTCCTCTCTCAACTTCCAAATGCGTTTCTCAATCTCTTTTATGACTGCCTCATACGCTTCGTCGGCTTTGCCGGTAGGATCTTCCAGACCCCAATTGTCATCAAATGCTCTTCCTATGAAAGGACAACTTACATTGCATCCCATGGAAATTGCGATATCGGGAGCCGGAATATCAGAGATTAGTTTAGAGTACTGCGTCTGTTCCATGTCTATTCCGTACAACTTTTTCATGATTCGCACTGCATCCTGATTGATTTGAGGTTTCGTTTCCGTTCCCGCAGAATAGCTCTCAAATACATCCGAAGCCAAATGCCTTCCCAATGCTTCCGCAATCTGGCTGCGGCAGGAATTATGAACACAGATAAACGCTACTTTCTTCTTAGGCTTTTTGTGAAAAGGACACTTCTCTTTAATGCATTGTTCATTCTTCTCGCTAAAATCACATTCTATGTCGGAACTTTCCAATTTTACATCATAATTATCATTGATGTATTCAATGGCTTTTTGAAAGCTTAAGAAAGCGTCCCGCTTACAGCATCTTGGTCCACCCACTTCAGATAAACGCCATAATGCTTTGGAGGTGAATTCCATATGCTTTCCCCATGAACCATCGGTACTCAGCGGCCCTGTCCCGTCTATAATCGACAGTGCCGCCCCCATTGCGCTTACCGCACCACAGACGCCCCACATGCCGCAGGTTGCTCCGGGCATCTGCAACCCGCGTCGCATTACTTCGTGCAAGCCTGCCTGCAAATCAATTTGACCTCCTGCATTATAATATGCAGTCAACAACGCCGCGCCATCCAGTACATGATGCTCCGGGCCGTGTATCCTGATGAAATCCATCTTCGCGATATTATGAAAAATCTCTATGGGATTTTTACTTTTTTCCTGTAAGCATAACTCTATGATTCTCTTCGCTTTATCTTCCATGTCTCCTCCGCGCCAGCCGGTCAAAAGGTTTCGTTCTTCTGTTCTATGAATATCTTTTTCTGCTTCATGTCTACCTTAGCCAAAACACCGTATTGCAATGCGCAACGGGGATTCGCATGACCGAAATTGACATTATAAACAATCGGCAGTTTCTCATTATCTATCACTTCTGTCAGAATGCTTTTATATTCCTGATAGTACGCTTCATCCTGCGGTTTCCCCACCAGAACGCCGGACACTGCATCGAATACACCTTTCTCCTTAAGTACCGTAATCTCTTTCCGAAACATTTCCGGCACCGGCTTTTCTTCACAGGTTTCTATGAACAGAATTTTATCTTTCCACGTATTTCTATCCGGGAACAATCCGTATTTTTCGCAGATATCTTTCTGGTCTTCATATCTGTTCGTGACAAGAATATCATAAAAACTTTCCAGACATCCGCCCAACAATTCACCTTCAAAAACCTCAGGCCCCTGCAGAAGTTCAAATCCGCGCTCTTCCTTATGTGCAACCCGATCCGTCCCTATTGCAGCCCGGGAAAAATCTTCTCTTTCTTCATACCAGACATCACTCGAAACAATTTCACCGGACTCATATCCTTCCAGATAACTCTCAAATGCCTTTTTCGTATATGGTAACATCTCATTCGAAATTTCTCCCAAATCACAAATGAAAGTCGGACCATAATATGTAGACAGTCCCAACTTATAAAACATCAAGTGATTCACCGTAGTGTCCGAAAAACCGGTAAACAGTTTCGGGTTCTCTTCAACTGCTTTTACAAATTCCGCATCTTCCATCAAATACGGCAAAAGTCTGTATGTATCGTCACCGCCGATTGCACAAATAATCCCAGCAACGGACTCATCCAGAATGGCCTCTTTCAAGTCCGCGGCTCTTGCTTCAGGATGCTCATTCAGATAGTCAATTCCTTTCAGCGTATTCGGCATAAAAACCGGCTCCAGCCCGTATTCCCTTAATCTCTTTACACCTATCTCGATATTGTGACTGCAGAAATCTTCGCCTAACATTCCGCTTGACAAGCTGACAATTGCAACCTTATCTCCTCTTCTTAATTTCCTTGCATATCGCATAAATGTCATCCTTTCTTAATTCCTTCATTCATTTACAACCACAACAAAATTCCTATCAATATATCCAACGCCAGCATAACGCTGTAGAAAGCAATCGGAAACGGTACATCTTCCGATGGTCTATCAATCTTTTTGTCTAAAACAATATCCGATAAGCCTTCCTTCCTCACCTCTGCTATGATTTTCTTATTCTCCAAATCTTCAACTTCCAATCTGTAGATTTTAAACTCAAGCTCTTTGTTTCCTTTACACAAACGTACATCTACAAAAAACAGAACTATCGTAACAATCATTGAGAGAATGCATACAATCAATGCCGCTATCTTATGCTCCTCCCAGAGACTCTTTGCTCCTAATACATAACAGAGACAAAAAAATACACACACTCCGGCCAAGGCTTTTATCGTTTTAATATAATTGCGGTTTTGTTCTATTCTTGTTTCAAGATTCATGATTCTTAGATACAATTCATTCATTTCGCAATTTCCCTTTCGCACGGAGTGGTGTATTAATTCTCTCGGACACTTATCTCAAATATTTCATTCACTGTACTTGCCGTAATATGCAATATCGCTGTTTAACAGAGCCATTGCTGTCTGCTTCTCCTCATCCGTCAGATCCTCAGCATTTATTTCTTCGGCAAAAGTTGCATACAGTTGCTCTGCATAAGCATCGTCTCCGGCTCTCTTGGCCGCAACCATTTTGAAGAATGCAAGACTTCTTCTTGCTCTGAGATATTTATCCACATCAATATATTTACGATTGGAACCATATGCTTTGAGCACCTCCTGACACCAATCACA
>JAZNBY010000008.1:0-10196 GCA_045587325.1 Lachnospiraceae bacterium
CTTTAAATTTATTATTATTTTCTTTAAATGTAAAATTACTTTTTTCAGTAAAATCATTACAATTTGTAAAATGATTTTTATGTTGATTTACATATTCATTAAAACTCATTGTATAATCTTTTTTATATAAGACTTCTTCTACATATTTTTTAGCTACTTGTTGTAAATCTTTATTATACTTATCTATTACATCTTGATTTGTATATTTGACTAATGTACTATTTTTTACAATATCAGAAGGTAATGGTGTAACGCTACCTTCATCTATACCTTTTTGTCTTACTTCTTTAAATAATTTTATGTTGAATGACCCGCTAAAAATGGTGCATCGTTCAACAGACATTGATTATGCAAGGAGAGATTTTTATGCCGATGAAAAAAGAGAATCCACTGTCGAAGAAGCGTACGAAGTTGCTAGGCTTTTTACAAAAATTGAAAATATCAACCAGTACGAAATTGAAAATCGGGAGAATGTTGGACAATATGACAGATGAACAGGCAGAGGAAAAAGCCAATCAGATACTTACCGCAATAATTTCTTGCAAGAACGAATCTGACGTGCTAACGAAGTTATCAATACAGTAAATAATGAAATGTCCTGTCTATCGATTCTCCTCTTGATGTTCCCAATGAGTTGCGTGGGTAAAATCTGAAAAATAGGGAATACAAAATATTGACAAACAACAAAAAAGTGTAGTACAATGTACTATGAAAGGAGATGATGTTATGGCATTTTCAATCAGACTTACCGAACAGGAAAAATTGATAGCTGATAGCTATGCAAGATTACACTCGTTATCACTTGGAGAAGCATTTAAACAAGCATTATTTGAAAAAATCGAAGATGAGTATGATATTGCAGTGGCAGAAGAAGCATATGCCGACTATGTAAATAGCGGTTGTAAATCTACCCCTGTAGAGGAATTTTGGAGAGAATTAGATGAAGAAGTATGATGTTAAGTTATCAGAGCGTTTCAAAAAAGAATTTCGTAAACTGGATAAATACACCCAAAAGCTGCTTAGGGCATGGATAAACAAAAATCTGGTGAACTGCACAGACCCAAGACAACACGGAAAGGGGCTGACAACTAACAGAAGCGGTCAATGGAGATGCAGAATAGGTGATTACAGATTGTTATGCGAAATCATTGATAATGAGCTTATTATACTGGCTTTGTCCGTGGGTCACAGACGAGATGTTTATGATTGATAACGTCAAATGGCTGAGGTTTACGTGGACGGGTTTCTGTGGGATGATATAATACATGGCATGAAAGGAGCTATTCACTATGAGTAAAGTTGTTGTTTTGTGGTCCAGTCCCAATGCAGATGGTCTGACGGCTTCTGCCAAGGATCAATTTATAAAAGGCTTGGCAAATGCCGAAGCTGAGATAGAAGAGATTCATTTAAACAAGAGAAAGATAGAACATTGCAGAGCCTGCGGTAACGGATGGGGCACCTGTAATAAAAACGGTACTTGTCTGATTAAGGATGATTTTGCAGATATTTATAAATCCCTTGCAGAGGCAGACGGTATCGTCTGGATCAGTGCGGTATACTGGTCTGATATGACGGAATGCTTTAAGGCATTTTTTGACAGATTGCGCAGATGCGATGCTACGGCCAATCATGCTTTGGCAGAGAAGCGTTGCGTTCTTATGGCCTGTGCCGGTGGCACCGGCCGGGGAACACTGGAGTGTCTGTTGCAGATGGAAAGAGGGCTTACCCACATGGGCATGAGAGCCTATGACCGGATTCCGGTTGTTCGCTACAATAAGGATTACATATTGCCGGCACTGGAAACTGCCGGAGAGACCTATGCGAAAGTGTTGGAGACAGGGTTTAATATGTATTATTAGAATGGCTATGGATTGACATTATTTTCAAAATTAGTTATTTTACTATTGAAGTCATGATTGTTAAGGCTGTTGAGGAATTGGACCTCTTCACCCCTGGCAATCAAATGACTTCTTTTTTTCTTGACGATACAACAAATATGATGTATAATGAAGTTGGGGAAATAGAAATGAGGTAATTGTACAAATGATAAGAACGTTTATCGAGGTACCTACGTTCACAAAGAAGTGGTATGCTCTCGGTTTGACCGATGAAAGTCTTAAAGATTTACAAGCGGTCTTGCTTACGAATCCAAAAGCGGGAGATGTAATCCGAGGTACCGGTGGGCTTAGAAAGATACGTGTTTCTATGGGGAGCAGCGGTAAGGGAAAACGTGGCGGAGCAAGAGTTCTTTATGTTGATATTGAACTGAAAGAATGCATATACTTTATCAATGTGTACAGCAAGGATGAGAAAGACGATTTGACTGAGGATGAAAAGAAGGCCTTCAAGGCTCTCGTAACGATTTTGAAGGAGGGATGACTTATGAGTACATTCTTTGAAGATACCATGCAAGGCCTCTTGGAGGCTGTCGAGATACAGAAGGGGAATCTTCCATTGACTGCTCGCGAAGGTATGCCGTATCCGACTTACTATGTTGCGGAGACGGATTCGGAGCTTATTGATCGTATTATCCAGATCCGCAAAAATGAGAATATCTCTCAGGCAGAGCTTGCCGAACGGACAGGTAATACCCAACAGGCGATTTCCCGTTTTGAACAGAAGACACATAGTTCTTCTGTAAAGCTTCTTACCAGTATTATCAATGCATTGGGGTATGAGGTGCAACTTGTAAAAAAGGCTTGATATAGTTCCTATGTGGGCCGTTTTCTGAGTGCTTTTAAGTGGAGGGGATGTATAAAGTGTAAAGTTGATTACGCAAAAACCCAGACTATCAATGTAGTCTGGGTTTGTTGTATTTATAGATATTCAAAATACTCCAACAGCTTGATATACACATCCTGCGAAGCACGGAAGGTTTCTATCAGATATCCTTTTTCCTCCCGGTACTGTGCCAATCCTCTTCTGTAATAGTCTTTTAATGAATCTTCGATGATAAATGGTGGAATATTATATTTCAGACATTCCTTAAACAGAATCAATCTGCCCACGCGACCGTTTCCGTCCTGGAACGGGTGGATTTTTTCAAATTTGTAGTGAAAATCAATAATATCCTCAAATGTGATGTTATCGCATTCCCTGTATTCTTTCAGCAGATTTTTGATTTCGGTTGCAACTTTGGAAGGGTGTGTGGTTTCTATCATATCTCCAATCATATTGGGACGCTTTTTGTAGTCACCCACGGCAAACCATTCTTTTTGACTGTCGGTGGTACCGCTTTTCAGCAAAAGATGAATGTGCTTTATGATGTCTTCGGATAGCTCTTTGTCAGCCACAGACAGAATGTAATCAAAACACCGGAAATGGTTGATGGTTTCAATGATATCATCAATCTTGGCATTCCCATCTGTGATTCCGATGGTTTGTGTTTCATAAATGCTTCTGGTTTGGTCTTCTGTTAACCGGCTGCCCTCCATGTGGTTGGAATTGTATGCTAATCTGACCTGGGTTTGGTGGTACAATCCACCCTTTAATTTGATTTCTTGTTCCTCTCTGAGTTTAAATAGAATTGAGTTCTTTTCTATTTCTTTTTCATAGGATAAAATAGCGCCTGGTTGGCAATCGAAATAGTTACATAAGTTTTGGATTGTCGTCAGTGAAACTTCTTCGTTTTTGGCCAGTTTTGCCATAGTGGCGGAAGAAATCCTCAGTTCATTTTTCAGTTTTTCTTTTGTGATTTGCCGTTCTTCCATCATCAGAAACAATTTTCGATACGAAATCATCTAAGTCACCGCCTTTCTATAACTATAGTATATCATATTTGTTTAGGTATGTAAAGATTATATATTTAGGATATTAAAGATTAAACAGGGTGTAAATGTGATTAGAGGTGAGATTGGGACAAGTTTTTTACAACAACAGATTCGGATGGTGTAGTTTGAAGATTTGTGATATACTATATACTACGATGATTTTAATAGTAACTTTTGGTATTTTTATTGAGATATAAGGTCCGATGAAGGAGATAAATTATGTTAGGAATTATTATTTTAGTTACAATGTTGGCAATACTCGGCGGAATTACCTATTACCTTGCCAGAAGAAGCTTTCAATGTATTCGTGTGTTATGTCCGAAGGTGCCGTTTACGGTATATATCATCGTGTACGCGGTGCTTACCCTGCTTATGATGATGGGATTTGCCCGTTCCATGATGCCGATGCCGGTGGTGGTAAGACAGGCGTTGGCGGTGATAAGCGCCTACTATATGGGCATCTTTATTTATCTGTTTTTATTTAATGTATTGGCGGATGTGGTTGTATTTGCCTGTCGTTTTATGAAAAAGGTATCCATACCAAGGGAGAAGCTTCGTTTCATCTCCGGTATTGCAGTAATGGTGCTGACCCTTGTTACGGTAGGATACGGTATCATTCACGTCCAAAGATTGAAGGTGGTCAGATATGAGATAACCGTGCAGGAAAAGGAGATGAAGCATGACTGGAATATTGTCATGATCAGCGACCTGCATTTGGGTGCGGTTGGTTCCGAGGGACGTCTTGATAAAATCGTAAAGGAAATCAATGGGTTAAAACCGGACTTGGTTTGTATTGCGGGCGACATCGTTGACAGTGACTATGGGGCAATCAAAGACCCGGAGGCTGCCATCGAGAAACTGCAACGAATTGATTCGAAGTACGGAGTGTATGCTTGTCTCGGCAACCACGATTCCGGAGATACGATTTTACAAATACAGCAGTTTCTGGAGCGTGCAGGAATTCATCTTCTGAACGATACATATGTAACCATCGGAGAAGAGCTTGTGTTAGTGGGCAGACTGGATTCGTCACCGATCGGAGGCTACGAGGGGATGGTACGAAAGGATGTAAATGCGGTGTTGACGGGAATAGATGAGAAGCTTCCGGTGGTGGTGATGGACCATAATCCTGCCAATATCGGAGAATACGGTGCGGGTGTTGATCTGATTGTGTCCGGGCATACACACAAAGGCCAGATCTTCCCGGGAGGTCTGTTTACGGAGTTTTTGTTTGCGGTGGACCATGGGTATTATCGCAAAGATGCGGACAGCCCTCAGGTGATTGTTTCTTCGGGTGTGGGGACCTGGGGAATGCCGATGCGTGTGGGAACGAATTGTGAAGTGGTACAGATTTTGTTACGGGAGGAAGAAATGTAGAAAGTAGTTAAAAAGGAACTGTAAATGCATAATACATTTGCAGTTCCTTTTTCTTTTACAGAATCTGCCTTATCGCCGTCTGTATCTGTTCAAAGGAAAAAGGTTTATAGACAAAATGGTCTGCACCATATTGTGTTGCCTGGGTGCGAACCTCATCGCTTGTGTCGGCAGTCAGCATGATGACGCGGATGTCAGGATATTCGGTTTTGAGGCGTTTCAGAATATCCAGACCGTTTTCTTCCGGGAAATGTACATCCAAAAAGATTCCGTAAGGGAGTTGTTGCTCTAAGGTCTGAAACAGCTGGGTTCTGTTTTCCACTGCTTTTGCGTTGTAGCCGAGATGGTGTATCATATCGGTCATCATGCCGCCCATAAAAGAGGAATCATCACAAATCAAGAAGTGATTCGGAAGGGCTCGCCCTAACATAAAATCGGTGGAGACATGAAAATAATCCGCCAAAGTGCAGAGCATGGAGATGTCAGGAACGGACGCGCCGGTTTCCCATTTTGATACCGCTCCGATAGATACTCCCATTTCGTTGGCGAGATTCTCTTGAGTCAAGGAATGGCGCTTTCGTAATTCTAAAATTCGTTTTCCCAGTGTAACTAAGTTGTCTATCATAATGTTCTATCCTTTCCTAAGTAAGATCAGTGTCTTTTGTACATGTCCAATTATATTATAAACCTGATATACGGGGATGTCTATGGAAGGAAAAGAGAATTACTGGTGCCTAATTTTCCTGTGGTTCAAATTTTGGTGTTTTGAGATTCCTATTTACTTTCCGCCTATTTACTGGTAAAATAGAAGAGAACAGATGATGTAATGCTTGTATGTAGAAAACGTGTAACATGTGGAAAGGCAGGTGTTTCTGTGGCTAAAGTAACATCTACAGTGATTGTACACCGACCGGACAGAGTATTGTATTATTTACCGGAGATTACAGAAGATGTGGATCGGTGTATTACGGAAGGTACTTGTCCGGAATTGCTAAAAGAATATCAGTATGCATATGGTACCTATGATGATGTAGGTTTTTTCTTCCTGCCTGCTTCTTTGCAGAAAGAAACAGGGAAGACCTGTGTGGTAGGAATCGAATTCCGTAAGGATGACCCTAGCCTTAAGCTGCCGGAGCATCTTCCTTTTGTGGTGCTTCCTGCCTGTGATGTGATTATTCAGGATATCACTTACGAACAACAGTTGGATGAGCCGTTGTTAAAGGAGATTATTGAGTACGGACGTGATAACCGAAATGATAGAAGTGCGGACTATTCTTACATAGATGGCGGCGTTGTGACTGCCTACACTACAAAGGAAAAATTGCGGGTACTCTATGAAATTCAGTTGTTGCAGGAAGTCTCGGTTTATCTGAACAGGATGGGAAGTGATTACTCCAGAGAAGAGTTATACTACAAAGCATTTCATGAGCCGATTACGGGATATTATAACTGGTCCTGGATGTGGGACCGCCTGGCGTCCTATTATTTGAACGGCATAACGGATTACGGCTTTGTTCATTTTGATATCAAAGATTTTAAAATGATAAACGAGTTGTACAATCACCAGGTGGCCAACGATGTGTTAACACGGGTTACCCAGAATATTGAAGCCCATAAGGACTGGATTTATTTCGGAGCCCGGTGTGACAATGATAATTTTTCGATGATGATAAAGGACATGCCGGAGGATGAAGTCAGAGAGAGGCTGGCCGCGTTCTTTGATAAGATTTCCACGTTGGAGATTGAACCATCTTACCGGATTTACTATCGGTGTGGCGTCGTAAATATGCGGACTGCCATGAATACCGGAAATATTGTTGCTGACTGTGCAAAAATGGCTCAGGCGACAGGTACCGGTATCAATGTAACGGAAATCAATTTTTATACCAACGAGATGCACGAAAATATCCTGTGGGGAAAGCATCTGAAGGCATATCTGGATACTGCCATCCGGGAAGATGAGTTTTTAGTATACCTACAGCCGAAGATGGATGTGACAAAGGAACGTATCTGTGGTGCGGAGGCTTTGGTTCGTTGGAAGTACAAGCACAAGTCATTGATGGCGCCGTTCCGTTTTATCCCTCATTTTGAGGCGGATGACTCCATTATAAAGGTGGACAATCTGGTACTTCGTAAGGTCTGTGCCATGTTAAAGGATTGGAAAGAGAAGGGAGTAGAGTTATTTCCGATTTCGGTCAACTTATCCAGAAAGCATATGGAACAGCCACAGGTGGTAGATTATCTGACGGAAATTGTGGATTTTTACGATGTGGACCATTCTCTTATTGAATTTGAGTTGACGGAGACGGCAACCTATGACAATCAGAGCTACATGATTTCAGTGATAGAAGATTTAAAGAGCAAAGGATTCCGGATTGCCATGGATGATTTTGGAACCGGTTATTCTTCTTTTGGTTTGTTGAAGGAGATGCCGCTTGATACTCTTAAGATTGATAAGGGCTTTGTGGATTTGGTTACGGATGATGACCAGTCTCACAAGATTGGGATAATTATTCGTCACATTAATTCCATGGCAAAAGCATTAGGGGTAGCATGTGTGGCGGAAGGTGCCGAAGATTATGCGCAGGTACTGGCATTGCGGGATTTGGGTTGTGAAATCGTACAAGGATATTTCTACAGCAAACCGATTCCGATTGCGGAGTTTGAAATGAGATATCTTTAATTGAAACGGGAGTCCATACCGGAAGACCGGTGGAAGCAGAAGGAGGTTGTAATCGGATATGGCACTGTTTGGCTTGTCAAAGAAACATATGGAACTGGAGCGCATTGTTTCCCGTTTGGAGTCAAATAAGCAAAACAATTATAAGGATGCGGCTCAACAGGATTTTAAGGAACTGGTGGAGTGTTATGAGAAATTGTCAGCGACAGGATGCCTTTCCAAGCATCAGAAGATGCATTATGAGGATGTGATTGCGAAGTATCGGGAAGAAATGAAAGGGTATACCCATAAAGACCAGAAGCCATTCTGGACATAGGAGGAGTTATGGGAGAACGACTGAAACAGTATTTGAAGAGGACTGAGGTGTTGGTGGGGCACTTATCCGAAGAAGCGAACAAGCAGGGGACGGAGAGAGAAGCGTTTCGGGAACGTGTAGCAAGGGAAAAAGCAGAGTTACTGATCCAAATCGGTTTTTTTCAGCATGAGAGACTGATTCACTTGATTGTAACGGTGTTGTTTGCACTGATGACCATTTTGGTGTTTTTGCTGGCGGTGACGGATTTTGCGCTTTGGACAGGAGTACTGTTGTTGTTACTTTTGGTTCTTTTGATCCCGTATATCAAGCATTATTGGTTGCTTGAGAACGGGACACAAAAATTATATCAATACTATGACAAAATGGAGGAATTGTACTATGGAAAAGACGAAATTAGTAGCATTCACCTTTGATGACGGCCCGGTACCTTACGCCGAGGACAGCACCGCTATGCGAATTTTAAAGACCTATGAGAAGTACGGACAGCAGGCCACCTTCTTTTATTGGGGAGACCACATAAAAGAGGAAAGTGCGCCGGAGATGAAGTTTGCAAAGAGTATCGGTTGTGAAGCGGGAAATCATACCTTTACCCATTGCTTTTTGACGGAGAAGATGGTGGATGAGATTAAGGAAGAGCTTGCTAAGACCGCCAAGGCAGTAGAGGAAGTTTTGGGTGTGGCACCGACCGTAATGCGTCTTCCGTATCTGGCATCCAATGAAACGGTAATTGCTACAGTAGATTATCCGATGATTAACTGCAGTACGGATAGCAAAGACTGGGCAGGCGTGTCCACGGAAGAGATTATTAAGAATGTTATGGATGCAGAGGCTGCGGGAGAACTGGAAAATGCAGTAGTACTGATGCATGAGCAGTATGAGACTACGGCAGCGGCAGTGGAGTACCTGCTTCCGACCCTGATTGAGAAGGGGTATCGTTTTGTAACTGTATCGGAACTTGCAAAGCAGAACGGAATTACGTTGGAGAAACATAAGATTTACGGCAAAATGGCGTAAATTGGCACTGGGACACAACACAGGAATTTTATAAATACAAATAAAACAGCCTCCGGTTTCCCGGAGGCTGTTTTAGAGAAAGAAAGGATAAATGATACAAATAAAGGGTAATAAACAAATTTAATATACAGAACCTATTAGCCCATGGTAACGGTAACGTTGTACTCGGTCTTGCCCTGTACATACGGGATAATGCATCCGTCTACCTTTGCACCGTCTACTTCAAGGGAAACAACACCCTTTTCTACGTTCTGCGGATTCTTTACCGTGATGTTGTAAACACCTTCACGGAAGGATCTGGTCAAAGTAAAATCGCCAAAGCCCTTCGGTACACACGGATTAATGGAAAGTCCGGTGTGGGTCGGGTAAACACCTAAGATGTACTGAGAGATGTTTACGAAGGTCCATGCAGCGGTTCCGGTGAGCCAGCTGTTCTTTGCCTCGCCGTGGAACTTTGCATCACGGCCTGCAACCATCTGGGAGTATACGTACGGCTCGGTACGATGAATCTCACTGATTTCCTCTACGTAAGCCGGACAAGTCTTCTGATAAATCTCAAATGCACGATCACCTCTGCCGATTACGGTCTCCGCAATGGATACCCACGGATTGTTGTGGCAGAAAATACCAGCGTGTTCTTTGTATCCCGGCTGATAGGAGGTGATTTCACCAAGCTCTAAGTGATATTTGGTATAAGCCGGCTGTAAAATCATGACGCCGTACTTGGTATCGAGGCGTTCCTTTACGGAATCCAATGCCTTCTTTGCAAGACCTTCCTCTACACCGACACCGGCAAGTACACAGAAGCCCTGCGGCTCGATGAAAATCTGACCTTCTTCACATTCCTTGGAACCGACCTTGTTGCTGTAAGCGTCATAAGCACGTACGAACCATTCGCCGTCCCAACCGTCTGCCAGGATAGCGTCATACATGGTCTTAACTTCCTTACGTGCACGCTCGGCCTCGGCGGTATCGCCGATAAGCTCAGCAAGCTGTGCATACTCTTCACCGTACTTTACAAACATACCTGCGATGAATACGG
>JAZNBY010000009.1:0-7478 GCA_045587325.1 Lachnospiraceae bacterium
ATACGATAAGGCATTCGTTCTTTTCTGACATTTTCTGCATTTTTCTGCTTGCATTTTTGTTTCTAATGTGGTAGTATAAAAATACACCGTCGCTTAACGTGATTGTTAAGGGCATCTTGTGGAATAGATTTGTTTGACACAAGAGTAGAATCAGGTGCAAAGGGGTTGAAATGTATGAGTGATATTCGTTTACATGAAGGTGAATTAAATATCATGGAGTTGCTTTGGTCCAATAAGGTATTGGCTGCAAAGGACATTGCAAAAATTATAAAAGAATATGTGGGTTGGGAGAAGAACACTACATATACCGTAATTAACCGTTTGGTTGAAAAAGGTGCTGTAAAAAGAGAAGACCCTGGTTTTGTATGCCGTGCACTTGTTTCAAAAAGAACAGTGCAGAACATAGAAACCAAGGCTCTGTTAGATAAAGTATACAATGGTTCGCTTAATAATTTTTTGGTTGATTATCTGAAGAACCAGTTGTTGACTCCTACGGATATTATGGAATTGGAACGTATTATTAATGATTATAAAAGCTAATAATATTCGTATTTTTTTAAAATGTTAATTATATTATTTTTTTTCTCGTAGTGTAACTGCATTTTTGGCACTACGACGTCTTTCTTCCTCAATGTCTGCGTAGTGCTTGCGGGTAGTGTTTACATCTTTATGACCGAGGACATCGGCTACCAAATATATGTCTCCGGTTTCCTTGTAAAGCTCCGTACCGTAAGTACTACGCAATTTGTGTGGTGTGATCTTTTTTACTGTTGTAACAACTCTTGCATATTTCTTTACCAGAATTTCCACATTGCGAACGCTGATACGTTGCATCCGGTTTGACAGAAAAAAGGCATTTTCATGTCCTTCCTTCGGAACCATTTTTTTACGTTCTTCTAAATAGGAGAGTAACGCTTCTCTGACTTCGTCGCCAAAGTAAACAAAAGATTCATATCCACCTTTTCGGACAATATTAATCCGATCGGTAGTAAAATCAATGTCATTCATATCAATTCCAACACACTCAGATACACGGATACCGGTACCTAGCAGCAATGTAGTAAGCGCTAAATCTCGGACTTTACAGGATTCATGACGAATTTGCTGTTGTTTTGTCAGGCGGGTTCCGCTTTCTACCTGGTCTAAGAATTCCGCAGCTTCATTAGGCTCGAATCGAATGATGTTTTTTTCGTGAATCTTTGGCATTGTTACCTGTAAGGTTGGGTTTTCCGAAATCATTCGGTTGGCATGGAAATAACGATAAAAAGTACGAAGAGAAGAGAGCTTACGTTTAATTCCTCTTTCATTATTGGTAATTTCTTTTCCTTCCTTATTTGTATATAACTTTAAATATTCCAGGTATTCTTCAATATCCATCGGTGTTAATTGAGACAATAATTCAAAACCGATTTCTTTTAATGGCTTTTCATGGTATAACGGATTGGTCGCAGAAATGTATTCAAAAAAAACATGCAAATCAAACGCATACGCAATTCGAGTTCTGGATGCGGTAACCGGTTCGATTCCACGAAAAAAAGTCGCAACATACGATGGCAAATCTGCAATCAATTCGCGTAAACGTTTTGTATTTTGAATGTTTGTCTGTTCATGATACGTACGTTGTTCCATAAAAACCTCCGTAAAAAAACAGCTGTAGTAGCAGTAATTATCAATATACAAAATTGCGCTAAACCATAGTTTAACGAAATTTGAACCATATAAAATACCGAAAGAGTGGTCCTTCTTCAATGCTTGGCATTATTTGAATTCTTTTAGCATATTCTTGATTGCTGCATTATCTTTCTTAGAAATCAAATAATTGTAACTATATAAAATAAATCCATCAACGTTTCCGGTAGATTTTGCATACTTAATCATATTGCGAAGAACATTTTCGTTTTTGTACCATTCGGTTCCTTCGGTTTTGATTCCCGCCTTATATGCACCTACACCTACGTATAGTTTTACATCTGGATTGATTGCTGCATCAATAAATCTGTTTAATACTTCGTTAAACGGATAAATACTATGGTCATTGCTCCAATACAATTGCGGACATAAATAATCGATATATCCGTCATATCCAAGCCAGGTTTCAAAATCGACATAATACTTATCATCTGCTTTTAATGAATCAATAAAGCCGCCCGGACTAATTCCAAAAATAACATCGGAATTAATATCTTTTACAGAAGAATAAATTTTTCTAACAAGCTTATTTACATTTTCTCTGCGCCAATCAGCTATGGATAAGGCTTCCTTTTGATTCAGGCGCTGACGTCTTGCATATTCATTATATTCTTGTGCATCAAAATTGTTTGTGAAATTTTTACCAAGCGTCGGATAGAAATAATCATCAAAGTGAATACCATCTACGTCGTAATTTTCAACGATTTCTTTGATACCGTTCACAATTAAATTCTGTACCTGTGTAGAGGCCGGATTATAATATAATTTTCCATCATAGGCTAATACATTACGGTCATTTCCCTTATATTGGTCTGTTAAGTATACTCTGGCCGGATTATCGGCACTGAGATCCATTACATTTGTGGAACTTGAAGTGACACGGTATGGATTTAGCCATGCGTGAAACTCCAATCCCCTTTCATGGGCCTCTTCAATCATAATTTCCAATGGGTCAAACCCCGGATCTTTTCCTTGTTTTCCGGAAACATATTTTGACCAAGGAAAATACTTAGAATCATACATTGCATCGCCGAATGGCCGTACATGAACCACAACTGCATTCATATTCATGGCAACAACATCATCAAACATTGTTTCAATGTGCTTTGTAAATTCCTGTTTGGTATATCCGGAAGTCTTAAAAGCCAGATAAGCAATCCAAACGGCCTTGAATTCATCCTCCTTTTCAATATCGGAAGTCGCTCCGATATTTTCAATAACTATTCTAGAGTTACCGGCATTATCCGTTAATAGAAACGAATACTTGCCCGGAGTTAACAGAAGGTTTTCCTCATTTATAAAGGAAGATGCTGACTTCCATACCGAATCAGCCGGGTCGCTGTGAGCTCCCTGGGTATACTTTACCGATACAGTTCCGTAAACATTATCGGTAGCACGGAGGTTTACGGAATAAAAGCCGATTAATGTTTCTGATTCAACGGACAGATTTGGAGCTTCGTTGTCAATATTACGGATTTTTAACGTTATCAAGAATTCTTCTCCGATTATATTCGCAACATATACGGAATATGTGCCATTTTCCTTTATGGAGAACGAATATTGTCCCGCTTTATCTTTCTTTATGACGGTGCCTTTGTGCGGATATTTGGTAAAATAACTTGGATTCATAATCTGTGTGTCAAGATATTTAACAACAGATATATCGGAGGTACTTTCAATATTTAACAGAATCTCCAGCTCTTTTTTATAAGTTGAACTGTCGTATTGTGCGGATACATCTAACGTTTTTGCTGCAGATGCATTCCTACTCCCTATGAATATGGATAAAATAATGACTATCATCGCAAGAAAACCATTGAAAATCAAATTGCTCTTGCGGATAACTTTTTTTCCGGTTTTGTTTTCATATGTCATTTGGCATTCTCCTATCTTTTTACACGTTACGCTTACCCTATTTGCTTCAATTACTTCAAAAAACTATCTTATTGCCGGATAATTATCAAATATCTCAGAAACAGCGTTATAAAGTGCTTCTGCCGCTTTCTTCTGATAAGACGCATCTTTGATTTTAGCAAAATCGTTATCGTTTGTGATAAAACCGCATTCTACAAGAATTGCCGGCACGGAATTGTTATGTATAACAACAAATTTATCGGCTAAAATTCCACGGTTTCTCGTGCCCCATGCATCTGACAAGTGATTTACGACCGTTGTAGCCAAAATAGAACTTTTCAGTCCGGAGGCTGTAGCTGTATTGTTTGATTTTGAATAATATACACTTGTACCATTTACAGAGGAACTGGAATTTGCATTGACATGAAAACTGATGAATAAATCAGCACCCACCATTGCTGCAAAATCTGCACGGGTTTCTAATGCAATTTTTGTATCGGTCCGTCTGGTGTAATACACTTTTATATCGGAATCCTTGAAATACTCTTCTGCATAAATGTTAATTACATTGTAGTTTACATTTTTTTCGTAAACACTGCCTCGTAATGTACCCGGATCGATTCCGCCATGCCCTGCATCCAGTACAATGATTTTGTCATAAATATCCTTCGGATCTGCAATCTTCAGTGCTAAATATCCGTCGGAAACAGTGATTTCATATCCCTGTATTTTGGAAGTGTTAAAGGTAATAATAGTAATATTCTCTGACTGTTTATAGCTGAATTTTACGCTTGTCAGCGTTTCAACCGGGTTATAATAGTCCTGTTCCGAAAAGAAATTCATATGATTTCCAGGAATTGATATAGTAAATCGTTTCTTCTCGTAATCATCATAGTCTTTGATGGTACTCAATTTGGTGTTTTCCGGAAGTTGAATCACAAAATGATTCCGGGAAAATATTGCTTCCGGAAGGTATATTGACAAATCCTCACCGGCGAATACATCCGTGACATTGGATTCGGGATCGGTCTCGATAATTTCATCGGACGGCTTTGTAAACCCGATATAATCCGAATATAAACCTAAAGGATCCGTTAAATGAATTACGTATCCGTCGGAAACTTCATAGGAATAAAATTGTAATTCCTGTGACTTGATAATCATCAGTTTGGTTGAATCGGTACCGGATAAATAACAGAAATTCAAAAAAGCTTCTTCCGAGGAATAATGAAATTTCATATCAAACGGATTCCGATACCCGTCAAGCGTGATTTCAATAACATCTGTTTTGTCAGTTATCGTAACGGAATCTGACGTAACTCCCTTTAAATAAATAGCATCGGAATTCACACAGGAGTAGGCAGAAATCTGTTTTGGGGTATTATAACCCAATTCACGGTATTCCGCATAGGCTTCATCCGGCAAAATATAACTAAAAATGGTACTGCCAAAGGTTGCAGTATCCGGTACAACGTTTGATTCTGTGGAATCAGAGGATGTATTGTCAAAATCAATCGTCCCTGTAATATTAAATATCTCTGATTCCTTTGTGTATGATGTCTCAAAGCCGAAGGCATTCGCTACAAATTTTGCAGGAACATACACTTTGGAATCGGCTCCATTCTCCGGTGAAATCATGCGCGGTACCGACGGAAGCAGATATGGTTTCTCATCAATATATGCAATCGGACTATCGATTACCATGCGAATGGTTTTCTCGCCGTTTTTTAATATAACAAGACCACTGCCCTCTGCAACTCCTACCGATGCAAGTCCGTTTGCTTCAAAGACAGCTTCTGCTGAAAAGAATACAGTATCATCGAAGATATAGCCCGGATATAATTCCGCCGCAACGCTGGTTCCGTTTATATATGGGACAGGGTTCGCACCGGAATAATTTACCTTTATATTCCCATCATACATAACACTTGGACGTGTAATGGACGCAGTGGATGTAGAACTTGTCCATATGTATTCAAATCCAAATGCTTCTGCAAGACAACGTGTTGGAACATATAAATGCTTTTCCGGATCTTCATCAAATGAATACAGCACCGGAGCATTTTTTAAAAGCTTTTTGGCACCATCAACAATTGCTTCCGAATTTCCTAAAGTCATTTTAATGGTATGCGTCCCGTACCATATGGTAAAATCCCGCCGACCTTCTACAAAGTCAGTGGTTGCGCCAATCGTATTACCAAAAACTTCATCAAAAGGTCCTACGGCTGCTCCGTTTGAAAGAATTAAGCCCGGTAATTTAGTACTAACCGGAGTGCCGTTTACCACATATTTTACTTGAGCTCTTGAATAGTTATATGAATCGTTTGTTACGTAGTTATGTATTCGAATAATTGCAGCATCCGCTATGTGTGATTTGGCGCAAGCAAATACCAATAAAACCAATATGGTACATTGCACAAAACACCTAAATATGAAGCGGCCCTGATTCTTTGTCTCCTTTGTTCTTTTCATTATAGAAAATTCCACCTTTCCCGATGAACATAAGATTATCGTGCGTATGAAATAATTTTATATAAGAAAAGTGTTATAAGTGTGTCAAATCCTTCTATAATCAAAAAAACTTGTAAAAAAACGCATTATATGGTATAGTTGAAATGCTAAAAATACAATATATTAGAATCTGAGGAAAAGATTGGAAGGAAATCATATGAAGCTTCAACAATTACTGAGTTATACCAGAAAAGCGGTGGATGATTATAATATGATACAGCCGGGAGATAAAATTGCTATTGGAATTTCGGGAGGAAAGGATTCTCTTGCCCTTTTGTATGCATTATCCGGGCTACGGCGCTTTTATCCGAATTCATTTGAACTTTGTGCCATTACGGTTGATCTTGGCTTTGAAGGCTTTGATTTGAGTGAAATTGAAAAACTATGCGCCGAACTGTATGTTCCGTATTACATTCAAAAAACTGAAATCGGCGAAGTGGTTTTTAATATCAGAGAGGAAAGTAATCCATGTTCTCTGTGTGCAAAATTAAGAAAAGGTGCATTTAACGATAAGGCAAAAGAACTAGGCTGCAATAAATCTGCATATGCTCACCATAAAGATGATGTAATTGAAACGATGCTGATGTCATTGCTTTATGAAGGAAGATATAACTGCTTCTCTCCTGTTACCTATTTGGACCGGTCCGATATAACGTTGATACGTCCTTTGATCTATGTGGAGGAGGCAGATATCATAGGTTTTCAACATAAGTATAATCTTCCGGTTAAAAAAAATCCGTGTCCTGCAGACGGTACTACAAAAAGAACCGACACCAAAGACCTGGTGAAACGATTGAACGAAGAATATAAGGGGTCTAAAGAGCGACTGTTTCATGCAATCACGGATGGTACGTTGCCTGCCTGGAAGAAGTCGGAAACGGTACAAAAAAGAAAGTAATTGTTATGGAAAGACATGGGCATTGCTGCAATAGAGCTATGCCTGTGTCTTTTTTACATAATATTGAATCACAAGATAGGTATCCGGATAAATAGTGTCACTGTCTAAGTGATTGGTTTCTTTAATGGAACGTATAAATTCCGGAATGCTTTCCTTTTCTTCACAATAAAAACGCTCCGCAATCTTCCAAAGCGAATCATTCTCCGTAACCCGTACGGAAACAATACGCTTCTCATAAGAAACGGTGCTCTCTGCTTCTGCCTTGCCGGACGGAGCGAACAGCAAAATAACAAGAATAATTACAGCAACACTTAAGGTCGCAATCATTATTTTCTTAAATAACTCCTTACGTCTACGGCTGCGACGTGCATTTGCAATCTGTCGAAACGAACGAAATTCCTCGGCAATCTCATAATTTAATACGTTATCCATAACAGTACCTCCTAACCAGAACAAATATTCTCGAACATCTGTTTATAATATAGCATGCGAACAATTGTTTGTCAATAGGGTTTTGTAAAAATTT
>JAZNBY010000010.1:0-4273 GCA_045587325.1 Lachnospiraceae bacterium
CGGTGGTAAATTTGTAGGAGAAGAGGCCCTTTGGATTAAGGGAAAGCCGTACTGGAGCATGAATTACGCGGGACGTGTGACAGGTGAAAACTTTAGTGGTGATTTCTTAAAGGAAGCATTGTTTCGTGTGCCTGCAGACAAGCCGTTTCGTGGTCCGGAGCATTATAAGAATGACGGCTATACCTATGATTGCAAGGTAGAAGGGGAATTTGCATGGTTTCAGGGGTATGAAACCATTTGTTATCAGGGAAAGCAGATTTATGAATGTTATTTTCACGGAAGTATCATTGAGTAGGAGGCATGCATGAAAACTCTGATTTTCAACGGATCTCCCCGCAAAAATGGAGATACAGTCAGTTTGCTAAAACATTTTATGGAGCAGTTATCGGGGGAATTCAAAATAGTAGATGCTTATCGAGCTGATATTTCGCCTTGTTTGGATTGTCGATATTGTAAAATACAAAAAGGGTGCTCCATTCAGGATGAAATGCAGGAAGTGTATGAATACTTGAAGGATTGCGATAATGTTTTGATTGCTTCTCCGGTGTATTTTTCGGAGTTGACCGGTAAAATGCTGGATGTAGGAAGTAGACTTCAGACTTATTTTTGTGGCAGACGGTTCCGAAAGGAAGAAAGCGGGCTCACACCGAAGAAAGGTGCGGTCCTTTTAGTTGGTGGCGGCGACGGCAAGCCGGATAAGGCTTATGAGACAGCAAAAACGTTGTTAAAACTTATGAACTGTAAGGAAATCCATGAACTTGTCTGCGCCCATAACACGGATAAAGTACCGGCGATTGAAGATGTGCAGGCTGTTGTGGGAGTGGAGGATATTGTAAGGTTCTTTGCAGAATAAAGAAGATTGTCCGTATTATCATGAAGTGTAGGAGGAGAAAAATGGAACATAAAGGAACAAAACGATTAGAGACCAAACGCTTGATTTTACGGCGTTTTATTGATTCTGATGCGGAACTTATGTATAATAACTGGGCTTCCGACCCGGAGGTATCCAAGTATTTGACTTGGCCCACACATACCAGTGTAGAAGTAACGAAATCTCTTTTGACGGATTGGATTGCACGCTACGAAAATTCGGATTACTACAACTGGGTCATTGAATTAAAGGACACCGGAGAAGTGGTGGGGAATATATCGGTTGTAGAAGTAAAAGAAAAGATAGAAGCAGCTCTTATCGGCTATTGTATGGGACAAGCCTGGTGGGGCCGTGGAATTATGCCGGAAGCGTTAATAGAAGTAATGCGGTATTTGTTTGATGAAGTGGGAATGAACCGTGTGGCTGCATGTCATAGCACACAGAATCCGAAGTCCGGCAGAGTAATGCAAAAGGCCGGAATGAAGTATGAAGGAACCTTGCGTGGAGGCGGCAGAGACAACCAAGGCATTATGGATGAGGTTTGGTACGGATTGTTAAAGGTGGACAGAGCGTAAAAAGGTAGTAGACAACAGACTGTGGGATTGTTATACTAAGTTGAGGATATATTTTTTGAGGAGGCATAGGGAAACTAATGAAGAGATTATGTACTGAAAGAGAAAAAGAGTGGTTGCTTTATAATAGAAAAAGATTATGTTTAGGAGTATTCGCTTCCAATATTGGATTGATGCAAGCCGCGTGGGCAATGTTCGCATCATTTGTAATTGGATTTATAGCATGTATATTCTTGCCTGATTTTTTTGATATTCCCGAGACCGGAGCTACTGTACGTCGGATTTTTAGTATTGCATTTATAATTTTCACTCCTATTGTTGCAATTGTTTATAAGAAGTTACGTATAAATAGAGAACAAAAAAAGTTGTTAAAAGCAAATGAGATTTTTGTTAATGGGGCAACTATTGTAGGTGCAGATAATGAAAATAAACGTTTATTGTACGTGGAAGATGATGTTTGTGATGAAAAAGGAAGCCTTATTTTATTTTCTTGTCCGTCAAATGAAATGGAATTAAAGACTGTTACGGGTAACGAACGTGCTTTGATAATTTATGATGCGGAAGGCGGTTCTAATTTGATGAAAATTAATTCTGCTATTGCTGATTTTTTTCGGATAGGTTACAGCCCTGTGTTTTCAAAATCTGAAATACTGAAGAAAGAAGCGATTCCTCATCTGAATGCATTGAACATAGAAAAAGAAGAAAGAGACTTGTCATCGGAAGAATCGGAAGCATTATCATATATCTATGCGAAGCTTTCTAGCTTGACAGTCACAGTTATAAGTGCAATTATCGGTGTGATATTAATTGGGCTGGTTATGTCCTTTGCTGTATTGAATGGTCAGGATACAGGTGAGTTGAAGCATGCTGTAAAAGTTGGATTGATAATTTGCGGAGCTATTTGCGTCGGTATATATATTATTCACCAAAAATGTCAAAGTTATTATCAAAATAAATATCAGTTTATTTCAATTAAGGAAGTGTTGATGGATTACTACGAATATGTAGATAGTAAAACAGAAATCATACATGTTTTTGAGTGGGAAGACAAAAAACTGGAGTTAAAAGGGTATCAAAATGCAGGTTCTTCCACCTATATGCGTTATGGAGGAATATTATTTAAGCTGAAATCATCTGAAAATAAAGTGGTTCTTTTGTCAAAGAATGAACTAATTAAAAAAAACATGATTGAATAGTTGCTTTTCATAAAAAAAATATGTAAACATAAATGCTATATATATATATATATATATAATTTCACACAGGAGAGTTTTTATCATGAACGACTATTTAAGACTGATGTACAAGGACAGCAAAATCGATGATAAGGTATTCCACTTATGCCATGAAGTGGAGGAGTCATTAAAGGAACGTTTTCAGGCCATTGATGAGGTGGCGGAGTACAATCAGTTAAAGGTGCTTGCTGCTATGCGGAAGAATAAAGTGTCCGATACCCATTTTAACGATTCCACCGGTTACGGCTATGACGATCTGGGAAGAGATACTTTAGAGGATGTATATGCTGATGTGTTTCATACGGAAAGTGCGCTGGTACGTCCGAATCTGGTGTCCGGTACCCATGCGCTGACCATTGCGTTATCCGCAAACCTTCGTCCGGGAGATGAAATTCTTTCTCCGACGGGCAAGCCTTACGATACCTTAGAGGGTGTCATCGGCATCCGTGAGACCAAGGGTTCCCTTGCAGAGTACGGTATTACTTACAAGCAGGTAGATTTGTTGCCGAACGGCAATTTTGACTTTGACAAGATAAAAGAAGCTATCAACGAGAAGACGAAGCTGATTGCCATCCAGCGTTCCAAGGGTTATCAGACCAGACCGACGTTGTCTTCCGGCAGAATCGGTGTGCTGATTTCTTATATCAAGATGGTGAAGCCGGATGTCATTTGTATGGTTGATAACTGCTACGGTGAGTTTGTTGAAGTTATTGAGCCGACGGATGTGGGCGCGGACCTTTGCGTAGGCTCCCTGATTAAGAATCCGGGCGGCGGACTGGCTCCGATCGGCGGCTATATCGTAGGTAAGAAGGAGTACGTGGACAACTGTGCATATCGTTTGACCGCACCGGGTCTCGGTAAGGAAGTAGGCGCTAGCCTTGGACTCAATCGTTCCTTCTTCCAGGGGCTTTTCATGGCACCGACGGTGGTTGCCGGAGCGCTTAAGGGCGCGATTTATGCGGCAAATATCTATGAAAAGCTTGGTTTTAAGTGCGTTCCGAGAGGAAGGGAAGAACGTTTCGATATTATTCAGGCGGTGACCTTGGGGAGCCGTGAGGCAATGCTTGCGTTCTGTCACGGCATTCAGGAGGCTGCGCCGGTGGACAGCTATGTGGTGCCGGAACCGTGGGCAATGCCGGGCTATCACGACGATGTCATTATGGCGGCAGGTGCATTTATTCAGGGAGCTTCCATCGAACTTTCTGCGGACGGACCGGTGGCAGAGCCGTACAATGTGTATTTCCAGGGCGGCCTCACCTGGTATCATGCGAAATTCGGTATTATGAATTCCGTGCAGAAGTTGTACGAAAAGGGACTGATTCTCAAGTAGTGCAGGCAACAGAACAAAAATACAAAGGCGAAAAGGCGGTTATTTCGAATGGTTAGCCGCCTTTTTTATTGTAAAGTTGTACAAAAAGAGATTGAACAAATATTCAAGTCGGAGGCCAAGCGGTCTTAGGAAGACAAGGATTTGGTTCAACTCCTTGGCTCACAGAACGACATGGCTACGATCCGACTTGAAAAGGCGGTTATTTCGAATGGTTAGCCGCCTTTTTTATTGTAAAGTTGTACAAAAAGAGATTGAACAAATATTC
>JAZNBY010000011.1:0-13679 GCA_045587325.1 Lachnospiraceae bacterium
AGCTTCCAGGATTTCCTTTACCCCGTTCATATGGTCGCTGTCCGTATGGCTGACAAAGGCACAATCAATCACCCGGATACCCTGGGATTTCAGATAGGGAATGATTCTCTTTTCCCCCACCTTCTGCATGCCGGAACTGCCTCCGTCTATCAGAAAAACAAAACTACCCTCCCGCAGTACTGCTCCGTCACCCTGGCCCACGTCAAGAAAGGCTGCTTCAAACCCGGTTCCGGTTACCCATAACGGGATTGGGAGCAGACATAACGGCAACAGAACAATTCCTGTAAAAAACCACACAGGCTTCCTAAGAAATATCCACACCCGTGCCCCCCCCTGCAGCACAACCATCTTCACCGACTTTTTCGCAGAACGATAAGAACCGGAAGCACCACCATTCCCGGTTGCACGCACCTTCCACTGGACATCGTTCCCTCTCCACAGACACAACAAAGCCGCCAGCACAAGATAATACACTCCCATCTGCCACACCTTCGGCTGCCCTACCAACAGAAGTGACCCCGGCAAACGTTCCACCAGATGACACAACGCCTCATAGATCCACAACACCGCTGCCGTCCCTCCTGCAAAGAAATGTCCAAGCCAAGGCACAAATAGTCCGCACACACCGGATAGCATGCCGCACAACAACAAAACAGTCATAAGAGGCACCACCACCGGATTGATGAAAAAACCATACACAGGATATTCAAAAAAATGATACACGGTAAAGGGGAAAGATACTGCCTGAATGGCCAGACCGAACAGAAACATTCCTTTGGCTTTTTCTTTGATTTTATCAACTCTTTTATGCCATTTTCCTGTGACACCAGAATTTCCCAGCAAAGTCCCACCTTGCATACCGCCTGCCATCTCTCCCCCCTCCTTCAAAACCGCCGCCAGCACCGAAGCCCCATACGCCGCCGCAAAAGAAAGCTGAAAGGAGGCCGTATACAGTGCCCCCGGACTCTGGCACAAAATCACAATGACGCTGACGGACATAGCCGACAGGGTATCGTAGGTCCGTCCCAACGCCGTTGCCAAAAGAAGTAACATAAACATGATAACCGCACGCTTTGTGGAAGTCCCCGCTTCTACAAAATTCCCGTATAAAATCACGGCCAAGCAGGCCACGGGAATGGCACCGTTCCGTCCTAATATGGTTTTCCGCAGCAGCTCATAGAGTGCGGTTCCGATTAAAGACACATGAAGCCCGGAAATAGCCAGCACATGGGAGATTCCGCCCTGCCGGTACATCTCCTCCGTTTCCTCCGAGAGTAACGCCCGTTCTCCCAAAAGCATGGAAGCAATCACTCCGGCGCCTTCTTCCCCGAGATACGTCACATAACTATCCAATAATTTGTTTTTGATTTGAAATAATGCCTGATCCAGGCGATGATACGAAAAATCCGTAATCCGAATGGTTTTCCCTTGAATGGAACCCGTAATTCCTAACGAAAAATAATAGGCTTTGGCATCAAACATTCCGGGGTTTGTGGCCTCCGAAAATGTACCTGCCTTTCCGTAAACAAAAATCCTCTGTCCGTGCTTTAACTCCCCATTGACCGCCTGACAATCCTCTCCGTACACCAAAAGATTGCCTACGGGTCGGAATTCTTCCTGCTTCCCGTTATACGAGGCTGCTGTCACATCTTCCAGTTCTATCTGTATCCCGTTGGCAGACTTTTTTATCCGCGAAACCGTCCCTTCCGCCAGCACTTCCCGTCCCGCTTCCATGCAGGATGCAAAGGCACTTTGGTATCTTTCATACTCTGCCCCGGCCTCTTTCATCACAAAACACCCGAGAAAAAGAAACAGCGGCACCGCTGCCAGCCACCTGTCTGCGGCAGATACATATCGCTTCCCCTTCCTCAGCCTCAAAAGCCACAGAACCCAAAGCAGGAATCCCCCACACCCGCACAAAAGCACCATAGGCCATGTCACTTTCGCCAGCAGAATACCTATAACAAAAGCGGCGGCACACAGTACCGCCGGTCGTTTCAAAACAATAACCCGTTTCCCTACCATGAAACTCCTTTCTAATCGTTTTCAATTACATTTAAATTACGCTCGTATAACGGCAAAAACTCCGTTTTCTGGTACAGCTTCTCCTGTTTCCCCTCCACAAGAATCTGTACCTGATAGATGCCCGGCAATTCCGCCAGCGTATTGACAACCGAATAAATTACCACTTCCTCCGTTACATCCGGAAGTTTCTTTAAAAACTGCTTACTCAAGTCCACCACACACACATTGTCCTTCGTGGTAACACTTAACACCTTTGTCTTATCGGAAATAACCGGATAGGTTCCTTCTACCACAGGTCCGGCAATCAACTGCCTCAGCACGATTTCTGCTTCCGTTTCGATCCCTCTGTACGGAATCTTCAGATTGGACGCCACCAGTGCGTCACCTTTTTTATTTGCATAATATACGGTGGCATACAAATACTGATAATAATTGGTATTGGTACCGGTACTGTCGATAAAATCCGTATCCCTCATAATCCCCACCGGTATATTCTGGGCACTTAACAGCGGCTGCCCTCCTACATAAAACTCCACGGAATCGATTCCGTCCAACTGACATAAAGTTTTCACAATGGCTGCCCGCATCAGCACCTCGTCGGTGCCGGTTACCGTCCCATAGCTCTCATCAAACAAAAGGGTAGCAAGGCCGTTGGCTCCGATAAACACCGTCGGAAGTTCCACCGAATCCGGAAATGCCGCCACCAGCTCTCCGCTTGGTGGTGTCTGCATTTTTTGAAGCACTTCCTCCGCCTGTTCTGCATTCTTTTCTTTCTCCAATACGTGCCACTCTTCCTGCAGGCTGACTTCTTCTTTGTCCAAATAATAAACCAAAACGTCGCCTTCCCATACCGTCGGCTTCGGGTCTTTTGTGCAGCCGCCAAGGAGTAAAAGCGCTGCTCCCATAAATATTGCCAAGCACTTATATTTCATCCTCTGCCTCCTTACTGTACCGTCATAACAAAGCTGAGCGGAATCCGCACGGTAAAAATTGAACCGATTCCCGGTATGCTTTGTACTTTGATGGAACCCTTATGCATCTGCACCGCACTCTTTGTAATGGAAAGACCCAGTCCCGTTCCGCCGGTTTCTCTGGAACGGGCCTTGTCCACACGATAAAAACGGTCAAACACCAGACCCTGTTCTTCCTCCGGAATGCCGATACCGGTGTCTTCAATCTTTACATAGAAAAACTTATGGTCCGCATTTAGGGAAACCATAACCTTTCCTCCGTCCCGGTTGTATTTAATGGCATTTTCAATCAGATTGGAAAACACCAGCGACAGCTTCACTTCATCCACCTCGGCCCGTACAGTACGATAACTCTCAAATACCATCTCGATTCCCCTCTTTAATGCCAGAGGCTTGAGCCGGCGCATGATTACTTCCAAAAGATCGTTTATGTTGATTTCCGTAATATTCAGTTCTCCCGAGGTCTTATCCAGCTTTACTAAAGACAAGAGATCGTTTACGATTTTGGCCTCTCGGTCAATCTCCGCATTGATGTCCGTAATAAACTCCTGGTACATCTCAATCGGCACGTTCGGCTCCTGCACCAAGGAGTCCGAAAGCACCTTGATAGCCGTAAGAGGGGTCTTTAACTCGTGGGACACGTTGGAAACGAATTCCTGGCGAGATTTCTCCGTTGCCTCGATTCGTTCCATCATCCGTCCTACGGCATCGGAAATATTGTTTACCTCCGCATAACCGCCGATTTCCGTAATCCGGGTACCATCGTAGGACTCCGTTATCTCCTCGATATTCTTTGAAAGGGTACGCAAAGACTTGGTCATTGCACCGGAAACCACCAGAGCAACCACCAACAGAAGCATCGCAGTGCTGAAAATGAGCACTACACCGTTATGTTGAAACACATGTTGTACAGACACAATGTCCGCAAAAGAACTCTCAAAAACAATGGCACCTATCATCTGACCGGTACCGTCTGCGGCATTCCCCGCCATGACGGGAAGCATCAGCTCCGCCACCCGGTCCGCCTCGTTATAATGGGCATAGCTCCGCCCTTTCATCACGGAAATCAGATCCTTGGAAATAAGGGTCTTTCCTTCCTGACGTCCGCTGGTATCCCGCACTACCACCAGACCACTGTTTACCACAACGATACGGCCGTCCATAAACTCCGCTACGGTACTTAATCTGGACGTAAGCTCCGGCTGTACCGGTTGCTGCAGATACCCGGTTTTGGCAATCTGCTCCGCAAGCAAACCGCCCTGCTCCTTCATCTGTGCCATACGTTCGTCATAACTATGGTTCCAGTGCAGACTTTTTACAAACAGTACGCCGGCAAACAGCGGAATTACGCCTACCAAAAGGATAATACACACCAAATGTACCCGCATACTTTTCCATGCCGCTAAAAAGCGTTTAAACCTTGAAAAAATAGCCAACCCCCCATTTTGTATGTATATAATCCGGCTCGCTCGGATTCTGTTCAATTTTTTCACGCAGTCTTCTGACATGAACATCTACGGTTCTCACATCGCCCGGGCACTCATAGCCCCAGACAATAGCAAGTAAATTCTCTCTGCTGTACACTTTGTTCGGATTATTCATAAGCAAATCCAGCAAATCGAATTCCTTTGCGGTAAGATTGACTTCCACACCCTTTAAAAATACCCGTCTGCCCTCTTTCTCCAGACAAATATCTCCTACGGTCATCTTACTTTCTTCGCCTCTGCTCTCCGTCTGCTTCCTGCTGCGACGTAAAATCGCCTTAATACGGGCTTTTACCTCTAAAATATTAAACGGCTTCGTAATATAATCGTCGGCGCCGTATTCCAGTCCCATAATCTTGTCGATGTCCTCACTCTTTGCGGTCAGCATCACAATCGGGACATCGGAAAACTCTCTGATCTGCTGGCACACCTCAAACCCCGACAGCTTTGGCAGCATCAGGTCCAGTAAAATCACATCGTAGTCGGTGGTCTTTGCGGCATTTACCGCTTCCTCTCCGTCATAGGCACAATCCACCAAAAGGCCTTCCTGTTCCAGACTGAACTTGATACCCTTTACGATAATCTTCTCATCATCCACTACCAAAACTCTCTTGTCCATACCATCACCTCATCCGTCAACCGTTATATACTCTTTTATACGCTCAAACATGGCATCTCCGATGCCGGTTACATTTTTTAACTCCTCAATACCGGAAAAAGATCCCACCTTCGTCCTGTACTGGATAATGCTCTCTGCCTTTGACTGTCCCACGCCGCTTAGTGTCATCAATTCGGACACATCCGCCGTGTTCAGATTGACCTTTTTGCTCGTCCCGGTCCCCTGCTGTCCCGGCGCATCTGTCTCCGGAAGCGTCCCGTATGTAAGACGTTCCTCCACCGACATATCTTTTACTTCCTCTTTTGTCGGCACATATATCTTCTGTCCGTCCTGCAGACAGGCTGCCAGGTTATGAAAGGACGTGTCTGCCTCCTCTGTAAAACCGCCGGCGGCCATAATTCCTTCCGTCAATCGGCTTCCTTCCGGAAGCATATAAACCCCTTCCTGTACTACCGCTCCGCACATATGTACATACAGAACGCGGGCAATGGGTGCCTCTGTAGCCTTTGGCGGTATCTCCACCCCATCCGATGCACCGGCGTTCTCCGACGCTTCTACCTGCCCCTTCTCCGTGGCTCCGGTTTCTCCTGTGGCGGTATCCTTCTTTGCAGGCTCCCCTCCGGAACTGCTTTCAAAACGCACCTTTCCGGAAGAATCCCCCATGCGAAGCCAGACACAGACTCCGCCGCAAACCAGTATAAAAACCACCGCAATAATCCATGTTTTCTTTTTTTTCATATCCTTTGCTTCCTCCTTATGGGGAACGCAACAGGACCTGTTCTCTCATTCTCTATTTTAACGGAATTCCCCTAAAAAAACAAGTAGAAACATTATTTTGTCCCTGCCCATTTAAACCAGATTACCCCTGCCACAGTCACCACCGCCGCACAAAGCTTCTGCCAGGAAAATGGTACCTTTTCCGTCCCGAACAACCCCAGCACTTCAATCAGATAAGAGGCAATGAGCTGCGCAGTTACGATAAACATGGCGGACTTGGCCGGTCCCAATATCTGCACGCTTTTGATGACTGTAAAGGTAATAAAAGCCCCCACTACGCCTCCCAACAGGAAATACTTCGGCTTTACCTGCAATAAGGCTCCCACACCCTTCTCGCCTCCGGTCATAAATAATGCCGCAACGCAGACACAGAAGGCGGAAAACTGGACAAAGCCTGCTGCCGTCCATATTCCCGTCTGCTTTGTCACCCCTGCATTCCACACACCCTGAATACTCATTAATGCTCCCGAAACCGCCGCAATCAACATTCCGAACATGCCGCCATCTCCTTTCTCATAAAAAAAGTATGTACAGAACTTACTCCGTTTATTCGGCACCGGAACATCTCTCTTTTTTCTTTTTTCAAAAAAGATTGTATTTCACAAAAAAATGTGGCAAGATAAAAGAAAGCAGAACCAAAAGGGAGTATCGCATGAAAAAGGGAAGCAACCAAAATCGCTTACAACCGAAATTCAAACGCTATCTGACAGGACGTGTCCTCGCCCTGGTTCTTTTATTCTGCCTTTCTCCTATGGCTAATGTGTTTTACAGTATGGCGGTTATGGGCATCTACAGTAAAATGAACGAGACTGACAGTCTTATGGAACGGGAAGACATCGACCTTTCCATCCCGGGTGGCTTAACGACCCTTGCTTCCGACTGGTATCCTTTTGTCATGACCTTTACGGCAGACAGCGGATTCCGGCACTTTACCGGGGACTCTTCCCTTGCCCTGACCATTTTGTACAACTTTCCTGCTTTTGACCCTCTTGCCGGTTGCAGCAGGCTCTACGATACCACGTCCCCGTATTACAACAGTTTCTACGGAGCCTATCTTGTCAAAGACCGTGACGGCTCCCCTTACGGATTTATAGAAAAAGAAGACGGCACCCTGTACCCGGATGCCGCCGCTGTTGCGCTTGTTCCTCAATATGATTTTTGGGAATTGGTCCTGTCGGAATTCGGTCTCACAAACAAGAACGCCGTGTTTGACTGGAACATTACAAACATTTCCGAACCCCTTACCTACGCAGAAGAAGACGGTTTTTACCGCATCGACGCCACACTTACCGTCAATGGCTCTTCCCATAACTACAACGGATTTACCCAGTCCTATCTGCAATACGGAAAGCCGAATTTCCCGGCTCCGGAACCATTAGCACCGGTACCGATGCAAGGACGCCTCTACGGGAAATATCTGGAAGAAAAAGGAGTGTCCCTGTTCTTTTATATTGTAGCCGCCGACCAAAAGGTATTGGAAGAATGCGATCGCAAGATTCTCTCAAAAAGTAAGCTGGACTATTAAGAAAACTGCTTTGCTTCTGCGCCAAAGCGATTCAGATACCCTTCCAGACAACGATATACCACGTTTGCCGCAATCACCGGTTCCGCAGACCCTGTCTCCTGTCCCATCTTCGTTAAGGCCTCTGCCCACTGTAGGGACTTTGCGGTCTTCTCCTCCACGGTGCCTTCCGTACAAAACCAAATCTCCTTCATCTTCTTATCCGTAGCAAACTCGGTCAGAGCATGCAGGTTTTCCTTTAACTGCGCCCGAAACTCCGGCGTATCCTTTGCAAACAGCTGCTCCTTCTTCTGTTCCTTTGTATCATAACGGCTCGGATATTTTTCCTCATAAATCTGCAATGCTTCTTCCGTTCTTCCCTCCGCATGCAAAAGCTTCGCCTTCATATTCCAGGCATTTAGCCGGATTGGCTCCACTGTACATCCGTTTAAAATCTTATCACAGATAGCCAGAAACTCCTCCTTATGGGCGAGCAATACATCCTTATCATTGTCCGCCATATCCCCCGCCAGATGCCACATATAATGGTGCATCACGCTATAATCCTCTGGATAATCGTGATATGCTTTTACAATGATTTCTCCTGCCCGCACCGGATCCGTCAGCCACAGACTCCGGAACTCTGACAGGGTAGCATCAATCTCTGCCTGCACCTTCTCTTCATCATACCCCATGAGTTCATCTAAAGTCACTCCGAAGTAATGGGCGAGCGGAAACAGTAAGGTAATGTCCGGATAGGTCTCATTCCTCTCCCATTTACTTACCGCCGTTACCGAAATACCTAAAAGCTCACCAATCTGCTCCTGGGTTACCCCTTTTGCCTTACGCAATCTTTTAATGTTTTCTCCGATTCTAATCTCCATACAAAATCCTCCTTTTTTATTTAAAGCAGGCCTGCTTCTATCTCTATCATACCAAATTCATATCCAATGTACAGAACCTGTCAGGCAACCATCATTTAACCTATAGTTTATTTTATCCCTTGCAGGGTTATTTTTCAAGTTTGAAAAAGGACCATCGGTTCTACGATGGTCCTCTACATTCAGCTACGTTTCATTTTCAATTATTCTGTTTTTCTTTTTGTATCTCAGTATCAGATATACCCCCAGACACAGTGCGGCAAAAAACAGCACGACACCGAAAATCATAAATGCACAATGCATGAAAAACTCATCCGGAAGCAAGTTAATAATCGGATCCGTCCGACTATTGAAAATCCAGTAGTCGTTGTCAAAAAACAACTCATGAAACAGGACAAACAATTCATCCCAAAACAGTGCCGCAAATACCCCTAACACTGCCGGTAATCCACAGGCTACAATGGCCGTCATTTTCAGGTATTCGTACACCTTTTTCCGGGCCATAATCACAATTCCCGCTGCGCCCAGGATTCCGCCAAACACCGCCAGATATTTAAAGATGTCAAAGATCTCTTTTACCTCTTCAAAATGAATCTTTCCGGTCTCAGACATGGGCAAGGTAGGAAATGAAAGGTCACCGTCACTCCATGCCAGATTGTAGTCAATGAGTGCATCATAATTTTCCCTAATCTCCGCTTCGGAATACCCGGTACGCTTTGCCAGTTCCATGCTCTTCATATCATGGTAATACAACGGCCGGAACGCCAGTGTCCCATACACGGAAATTCCAATGATTGCTAATGTCAACACCAAGGCCAGACCCGCCTGCGCCCACCAAAGTCCTTTTTTCATTTTCGACTCCTCCATCCTTTATTTTACAGACTGACTTTCCCCCATTATAAATCAAAGCGCCTTTCCATTGCAAGCATAGAAAGGCGCTTTCTTATTCTTTTTAGAACGTGCATCAGGTGGCAATTCCCGCAAACTGGTTCTGGTACAGCTTTGCGTACTCGCCCTTTATGGCAAGAAGCTCATCATGATTGCCTTCTTCCACAATCACACCGTCCCGCAATACCACAATCTTATCCGCATCCCGGATGGTAGACAACCGGTGGGCAATAATCAGACTGGTACGATTCTTCATCAATGCCAGCATTGCCTGCTGGATGTGCATCTCGGTACGGGTATCTACGTTGGAGGTCGCTTCATCCAGAATAAGAATCTGTGGATTAGCAATGACTGCACGGGCAATAGCAAGAAGCTGTCGCTGTCCCTGGGACAGGTTACTGCCGCCCTCCGTCAACACCGTATCATAGCCGTCCGGCAAACGTTCGATAAACCTATCCGCCTTGGCGGTCTTTGCCGCAAAACGAATCTCCTCTTCCGTCGCATCCGGATTGCCGTACCGGATGTTTGCACGGATGGTATCCGCAAATAATACCGTATCCTGCAATACAATGGCAATAGAATCACGCAACGTCTTCTTCGGAAGTTCCGTAATATCCATATTATCTACATAAATCTTACCGCCATCCAACTCATAGAAACGGGTCAACAGATTTACAATAGTGGTCTTACCGGAACCGGTGGCACCTACGATTGCAATTCTCTGTCCCTTATCTACAGAAAGATTCAGACCCTTAAGTACCGGTTCTTCCGGTACATAGCCAAATCGGATATCCTCAAACTCGATATTGCCGCGAATCTCACTTGCGGAAATGTCAATCGTTCCTTCATCCACCTCATCCGGCGTGTCCATAATCGCAAAAATACGTTCCGCACCCGCCAACGCTGTCATAATAGACGCATACTGATTGGCAATTTCGTTAATCGGGCGGTTAAACTTCTTGGAATACTGCAACATAGCCTGAATATCACCCGGCGTCATTCCGCTTCCGTTAATCATGAAGAAAATACCGAAGGCTGCTACCAGTACATACTGAAGATTGCCAAGGAAATTCATACACGGACCCATAATGGAACCAAACACTCTGGAACGAATGCTGGTTTTGCGCAAATCCTCACTGATTTGACCAAACCGCTCTACACTCTCTGCTTCTTTTCCGTAAGCCACCACCGTCTTATAACCGATGACCATCTCCTCTACTTCACCGTTTAACTTACCAAGCAACATCTGCTGCTGTACAAAATACCGACGCATAAACTTCGCCAGCTTTGCAGAAATAAGTAAGGTCAACGGTACCGTAACAAAGGCTACCAGCGTCACTATCACATTACAGCGCAGCATAAAATACAGCGCACCGAAAAAGGTCAGGAAGCTGGAAAACAAAGATGCAATGGACTGGGATACCGCATTGGATACGTTTTCCACGTCGTTGGTCATACGGGACATTAAGTCACCATGACGATGTCCGTCGGTTTCGGAAATCGGCAGGCGGCTGATTTTTGCAAATAAATCGTTGCGCATTGCAAACACCGTATCCTGGGAGATCTTTGCGGACAAGATGCCCTGCAAATACGTAAATCCGGAACTTACAGCAAACAAAACAATCATCCACAACAAAATCGTCCGTAAGCTATCCATCTTTACCAAAAAATGTCCCTCTTCAAACGTAATCGTATCAATGGCAGCTCCCTGCAATGTCGGTCCGAACAAATCCAACACGGTTACCACCGACATGGTCAACAACAGGGAAATCAGGAAGTACTTACTTCTGCCAATCACCTTTAACAAACGAAGCAGGGTTTTTCCCGTATTCTTCGGCTTTTCCTTATTGAGGCGTGCGCCCATCATTCCGCCCGGTCCTCTGCGGCCACCCGGTCCACCCGGTCCGCCAAACCCCGGGCCACCCGGTCTGCCCTGCGGCATTCCCTGCGGCGGCATTCCTTTCGGTGGCATACCCTGTGGCGGCATACCCTGTGGCGGCATGCCCTGAGGTGCTTTTCCCTGATTACTCATGTGCCACACCTCCTTCCATATAGGCACCGGACTTCATCTGGGAATCATAAATATCCCGGTAAGTCTCACTACACTGCAACAATTCTTCATGAGTACCGCAATGCAAAATCGTACCTTCTTCCAAGACTGCGATGCGGTCTGCCTGCTTTACGCTGGCAATACGCTGTGCAATCATAATAATCGTCGTATCGTCCAATTTTTCCTTTATGGCACGCTGTAACTTTCCTTCCGTTACCAAATCCAGTGCGGAAGTGGAATCATCTAAAATCAACAACTCCGGCTTACGAAGCATGGCTCTTGCAATGGACACTCGCTGCTTCTGTCCACCGGAAAGAGATGCTCCCTTTTCCGCAATATATGTATCATACTGTTCATTAAAGCCTTCCACAAACTCTGCTGCCTGCGCCGTCTGTGCCGCTTCTTTTATCTCCTCCATGGTAGCATCCGGGTTACCCCAGCGGATGTTGTTGGCCACCGTATCGGAAAACAGCTCACTCTTTTGCATCACATAACCGATTTTATCACGAAGTCCGGAAAGTTCGTATTCCTTTACATCCATGCCGTCTACAAGCACCGTTCCCTCCGTAGCATCATAAAAACGAGGAAGCAGATTTACAAGGGAAGTCTTACCGCAACCGGTAGCACCGATAACTGCCAATGTTTCTCCCTTTTTCACCTGCAAATTAATGTTCTTTAATACAGGCTCACCCTGGGTTCCCGGATAGCGGAAGGACACGTTTTTAAACTCTACCGCAATGTCCGCTCCGGCTCCCGCAGTCTCCGTTCCGCCTATGATTATCGGTTCGGAACCGATGACTTCATTGATACGTCCGGCAGATGCCATAGCACGGGACACCGACTGGAACATCATGGACACCATCATAACCGACATCAAAATCTGTGTCACATAGGAGATGGCCGCCATAATATCACCGGTAGACATGCCGGTATTTCCTTTGTCAATCTGAAAACCGCCGATGTAAATAATTGCAATCACCGCAAAGTTCAGCACCAGCGTAATAACCGGTCCGAACAAAGCCATAATCTTTAGAACCTTAAAATTCGTTCCTCTCAGTTCGTTATTTACACCTGCAAAACGCTTAATTTCATAGTCTTCCTGACCATAGGCCTTTACCACTCTGGCACCGCCTACATTCTCCTGTACCACGGAATTTACCTTATCCAACTTCTTCTGTACCACGGAAAATAGCGGCGTAGCCTTCATCAGGATAAAGGTAACCATCAGAATCATCACCGGAAGGGCACATGCCACCACCATACCAAAGCTTAAATCCAAGGTCAGCATCATAAGAGCACCACCGATAAAAAACATAGGGGCACGCACACACATGCGGAGCAACATCTCCACAAACTCTACTACCATGGCAATGTCATTGGTCATACGGGTTACCAGCGAACCCGTGGTAAAATCATCCGTCTGCTCGATGGATAAGCTCATGACTTTCTTGTAGGCATGCACACGCAAATCCTTACCAAAGCTCTGAGCCGCCCGTGCCGCCGTGTAAGCACAGCAGACACCAAAAAATCCGCCGATTAACACAATTACAAGCATCAAAATACCGATACGGACAACGTACCCCATATCACCCTGCTCCAGGCCTTTGTCCACAATCTCGGACATCAGTTTCGGCTGTAACAAATCCGCAAACACTTCTCCCATCATCATCAATGGAGAAATGACTGCAAAAAACCAGTACGGTTTCAAAAAACGAAACAGCTTTTTCATTCCTTCTTCTCCCTTCTTTCTTCCTTCTTAACGAACAAAAGAGTCCGTCACAATATACTTCCAGACTCACTGATTAGTATTATAACTAACGCAAAAAAATAAGTCAAGAACAGTCATTGACTATTCTGTGACTTATTTGTGAACATATTCTCTTTTTACGCTGTTTTACATATTATGCGTGCATCTCTGCCTCTTTTTTCAAAGCCTTCTTTTTATTCTTTGCCACGTACATCCGCTTGTCTGCCTCCTGGATACAGTCTTCCAGATAGCTGTGGAACTCCAGACGTACCAGGTCATAACCGGAACTGATGGATACCTCTGCCTGTCCTTCGTGTTCGGCATTGTACTTTGCGATAGCATTCTGTACCCGGGTCCAGTAGTTCTCCACTTCCTTTTCGGAAAATGCAGTGCCCATTACGATGAACTCGTCACCGCCGTAACGAACTACATAGGCATCGTGAGCCTCTTGTTGTAAAATTTGTCCCACCGCGCGGATCACGCGGTCACCTTCCTCATGGCCGTACACATCATTTATGGTCTTGAGGCCGTCCACATCCGCAAAGGAAAGCTGCATAAAGGTTTGCAGGTCAATACATTTTTCCTTCACAATGGCAAAATAGCGTTCCATACCAAAGCGGTTGTATACCCCGGTAAGAGAATCCCTTACATACATGTCATCCAGCTTTACCATGGCATTGACAAGCATGGTCTGCTTTCTCGTATTCTCAATAGAATTTCCCATAAAATTCAGCCA
>JAZNBY010000012.1:0-13728 GCA_045587325.1 Lachnospiraceae bacterium
TATTTCACAGCCCAGCCTGACCAACGCCATCCGTGAACTGGAAAGGGAAATGCAGATTACGATTTTTCACCGCACGAATAAAGGTGTGGCGGTGTCAAACGAAGGGGAACTGTTTTTATCCTACGCCAGACAGGTGTTGGAGCAGACCAGCCTTTTGGAAGAAAAGTTCCTGCATAAAAAGGAGCAGAGACCGCGGTTTTCCGTGTCCTGCCAGCACTATTCCTTTGCGGTGGATGCTTTTGCGGCGGTTATCCGGGAGTTTGGCGAGGATCGGTACGATTTTACCCTTCGTGAGACCCAGACTTATGAAATTATCGAAGATGTGAGCCGGTTAAAGAGTGAAATCGGCATTCTTTATACCTCCTCCAAAAATGAAGAAGTGATTTTAAAGTTACTCAAGCAAAACGGGCTGAAGTTTGAGCCACTGGTGACGGCAAAACCGCACGTTTCCATTTGTACGGAGCATCCGCTGGCGAAAAAAGATGTGATTACATTGGAAGAACTGGAAGAGTACCCGTATTTGTCCTTCGAACAGGGAGAGTACAATTCCTTCTACTTTTCAGAGGAAATCTTAAGTACCCTGGACCGGAGTAAGAATGTCAGGGTTAAGGACCGGGCGACGCTTTCCAACCTGATTGTACGGTTAAACGGATACACCGTCAGCACCGGTATGCTCAGTAAAGAATTAAACGGCGAGAACATTATTGCAAAGCCTTTGGCTGTAGAGGAACCCATGCAAATCGGAATTATTATGCAGAAGGAAATGCCGCTTAGCCGATACGGGGCGGCGTATGTAGAGTATTTGAAGGGGTACGTGGGGAAGTAAATCTTTACAGAAATACACTTTTATGTTAAAATGTGCGTTGAAATAGTTTTACACTATAGCAACGCACTTGTTTTATGTATTTTTCAATACAAGTATCTTGTTGTATACTTAAAACAACAAATAAGTACCTAACAGGCAAACAGCCTGACAGAAAGGAGATTTTTATGAACTCTAATATCGAAACCAAGTGTATCCATGAGGGCTGGAAGCCGAGTCAGGGCGAGCCGAGACAGCTTCCGATTTACCAGAGCACTACCTTTAAGTATGACACCAGTGACGCTATGGGGAAGCTTTTTGACTTAGAGGCAGACGGATATTTCTATACCAGACTGCAGAACCCGACCAATGACGCGGTTGCAGCAAAGATTTGCGCTATGGAGGGCGGTGTTGCGGCAATGCTGACTTCCTCCGGTCAGGCAGCAAACTTTTATGCAATCTTCAATATTTGTGAGGCCGGCGACCATTTTATTGCTTCTTCCTCCATTTACGGTGGTACCTACAATCTGTTCGGTGTTTCCATGAAGAAGATGGGCATTGAGTGTACCTTTGTTGATCAGACGTTACCGGCAGAGGAGTTGGAGAAGTACTTTAAGCCGAATACCAAGGCTGTGTTCGGTGAGACCATTACCAACCCAACGGTAGGCATTTTTGACTTCGAGAAATTTGCAAAGCTGGCACACGACCATGGTGTACCGCTTATTGTAGATAATACCTTTGCAACCCCGGTAAACTGCAGACCGTTTGAGTGGGGGGCAGATATTGTGACCCATTCCACCACCAAGTACATGGATGGTCATGGCGTTGCGGTTGGCGGATGTATCGTAGACAGCGGTAATTTTGACTGGATGGCTCATGCAGAGAAGTTCCCGGGTCTGACCACGCCGGATGATTCCTATCATGGTATTACTTATGCGGAGCGTTTCGGTAAGGGTGCATATATTACCAAGGCTACAGCACAGCTTATGAGAGACTTCGGCTCCATTCAGTCTCCACAGAATGCATTTTATCTGAACCTTGGCCTTGAGTCCCTGCACCTTCGTATGGAGCGTCATTGCCAGAATGCACTGGCTGTGGCAAAGTTCTTAAAGGCACAGGAAAAGGTGGCATGGGTGCACTATGCAGACCTTGAGGGTGACGAGTACCACGAGCTTGCAAAGAAGTACTGTCCGAAGGGTACCTGTGGTGTACTTGCCTTCGGTATCAAGGGCGGAAGAGAGACATCCATTAAGTTCATGGATTCTTTAAAGTTTGCGTCCATCGTTACCCATGTGGCGGATGCAAAGACCTGTCTCCTTCACCCGGCCAGCCATACCCACCGTCAGCTTACCGACGAACAGCTTGCAGAGGCGGGTGTAGCAACGGACCTCATTCGTCTTTCCGTAGGTATTGAGAATGTGGAAGATTTGATTGCAGATTTACAACAGGCACTGGATCGGATTTAAGTAAAAAGCAATTAAAGTATTACTGTAAAGGACACGGTTCTGCCGTGTCCTTTTTGCATGGATTTTATTCTCATGGGGAATACTGATATAAAAACAGATAGGAAGGAAACAGTATGAGCCAGGAAGATAATAACAAAAACAACAACTCCGTCGATGATAGATCAGAAAAGAGGGAAGCGGAAAAGCAACGGGATGAGAAAATTTCGGAATACGGACAAACCGTATTAAATGAAGATGAGCCGGGGAAACGGATTCATTTACTGTCCATTATCGGAGAAATCGAGGGACATGAGTGTTCTCCCCAGAATATGAAAACAACCAAGTATGAGCATGTGCTTCCGCAGCTTGCACAGATTGAGGATGATAAGAACATTGGAGGACTTTTGATTCTGTTAAACACAGTGGGAGGAGACGTGGAAAGCGGTCTGGCTATTGCGGAAATGATTGCGTCTTTGAGTAAGCCTACCGTGTCTCTTGTATTGGGCGGTGGTCATTCCATCGGGGTACCGTTAGCTGTATCCACGGATTACTCCTTTATCGTACCGACAGGTACCATGATTGTGCATCCGGTGCGTATGAGCGGCATGGTCATCGGAGCACCTCAGACTTATGAGTATTTCAGACGGATTCAGGACCGAATTACCGGGTTTGTGGCATCCCACAGCAAAGTGAAGAAGGAACGTATTGAAGAAATGATGTTAAAAGAAGGAGAACTGACCAAGGATCTTGGTACCATATTGGTGGGAGAAGATGCGGTACGGGAAGGCTTCATTGACGAAGTGGGCGGTATTGATGCTGCAATGAAAAAGATAAAAGAAATGATGTAAAAATTTGAAGCTTTACATTGACGAAAGAACTTCTCTTGACTATAATTAGGGGTGGATTTATAGTTTTAAAAAAGAGAGGAAATGGATATGAAGTTACGTTATAGAATGCGTGGAGTAGCATTACTGCTTCTTTGCGGAATGTTATTTGGCCTTATAGGCTGTTCAGGTGACAAGAAAACAGAGGCTGCCCCGACAGCAGCGGTAAATGATACCACCATACCGGAAGATACTGCTACCCCGAATCCGACCATGACTCCGGAGCTGACGGCTACCCCGGAACCGACGGCCACACCAAAGCCGACGGCCACACCGAAGCCAACCGCCACACCGGCACCGGTTTATGCGGAAAATGCATGGTTTGATTGCGGTGAGGGAGCGGATATGGAGAAGTATGCTACAGAGATTTCGATTAAGGCACCGGCTGCCTATCAGGGAAAGAAGGCAGATGTTACCTATGGTGAGATGATTACCACCACCTATTATTCCGAGACCTGTAACAGAGACAAGAACCTGATTATATTACTCCCGCCGGAGTATACCCCGGAGAAGAAGTATCCGGTAACGTATGTGCTTCACGGCGTAGGCGGCAGTGAGAAGGATATGATTGGAAACGGGAACACCGGATTTCGCATTATGATTGGTAACATGATGAAGGAGGGCCTTGCAAAGGAAATGATACTGGTATTTCCGAATATGTTCTCCAGTGCAACAAAGGACAAGTTTACTGCTATTGACCACGAAAACATGGCGGCTTACGATAACTTCGTAAATGATTTGGCCAATGATCTGATGCCGTATATGGAAACCAATTATTCGGTGGCGACAGGACGCAAGAATACGGCAGTGGTAGGCTTTTCCATGGGGGGACGTGAGTCTCTTTGCATCGGTTTTACCAGACCGGATTTGTTCGGTTATGTGGGTGCCATTGCACCGGCACCGGGTTTGACACCGGGCAAGGATATGTTCCTTGATCACATCGGTACCTTTAAAGAAGAAGAGCTTGTGTTTGACGAAGTAAGTCCGGAGGTGCTGATGATTTGCAGCGGAGATAAGGACAGTGTGGTAGGACAGTTCCCGAAGAGCTATCATACGATTTTGACAAACAACGGTGTAAACCACATCTGGTGGGAGATTCCGGGTTCCAATCACGGAGAACCGGCCATTTCCAGTGGATTGTATAACTTCTGCAAATCAATTTTCGGAATTGAACAAGCAGAATAGAAAATAGGGATTGACAACAGCAAACGGTAGGACTATAATACAACTGTTGCTAAGAATTGGAATCGGCGCAAGCCGAAATAAGAAAGAAAGTGAGGTAATAAACATGAATAGCATTGTAGTAAAGTTAATGAACGCAAAAAATGAATCTGTTTTTGTGAATTGTGCAAAGAAGACATATGGAATTACCTCATCTTACCGTAGATAATGTTTTTGATGGATATGATAAGGAGTCTGTAGTGTGATGCACTATGGACTCTTTTTTGCGTGCGGGCGGTGCGAAGCACAGCCTGTACAGAGACACGAAATCACAGGGGTAAGATGGGTTTTCTTAGGAGGAGTTATGAAAAAGGTAAGTTATTATTTAAGAAAGTATTGGTTCGCGTATCTGATTGCGTTCATCTGTATGGTGGCGCAGATCACAATCGATATGTTAAATCCGAATGTGACGGCGCGAATTATTGATGATGTCATCGGAAATGGTGAACTTTGGTTATTGAAGTATTCTCTTTTGATGCTGATAGTATTTGCGTTGGGAAGGGTAGTATTCGGATATGCGAAAGAGTATTTGTTTGATGTTACCAGCTTTAAAATCAGTGTGGACATTCGAAAGCATTTATTCCGGCATGTTCAGAAACTTTCCGTAAATTATTTTGATAAGAGCAATACGGGAGAAATTATGTCCCGTGTCAAGGATGATGTAGACCGTATTCAGGCAGCCTTCGGCTATGTGGGAATGCTGATTATTACAGTAATTATTCATATGTCCATGGTGGTGTTCTGCATGGTGCGGATCAGTCTGAAACTATCCATCATTCCGCTCATTGCCATTCCGGTTTGTGCGGTACTGGCAATTGTGCTGGAGCGGAAGCTTGACAAGGTATACGAAGACATCAGCGAAGAAAATGCGGAAATGAACACGGTGGCAGAGGAGAATCTTGCAGGCGTCCGTACCGTAAAGGCGTTTGCAAGAGAAAAGTTTGAGATAAAGAAGTTCATGAGGCATAATAAAAAATATTATGACCTTAATATGCGTCAGTCCAAGCTTTGGATTCGTTATTATCCGTTTTTCCAAATGATTTCCAAGGTATTACCGATTACCAGCATTATCATCGGTGGTGTGATGGTAATCAACGACGAGATATCTTTAGGTCAGCTGGGCGCGTTTATTGAATATTGCAATAACGTGGTATGGCCTCTTGAAATGCTTGGATGGTTGTCCAATGAGCTGGCAGCAGCCTTTGCATCCAGAAAGAAGATTAACAAGATATACAATGAGACTTCCATGATTGAGGAAGCAGAGTCTCCGGTAGGACTGGAGCAGGTAAAGGGAGAACTTGCTTTTGAGAATGTTGACTTTACCATAGAAGAAAAGCAGATTTTAAAGGACATTTCCTTCTGTGTGCCGGCAGGGAATACTCTCGGTATTATTGGTGCCACCGGTTCCGGAAAGAGTACCCTCATTAATCTGTTACTTCGTATGTATGATGTAAACAGCGGTGCTGTACGATTGGACGGAGTGGATGTAAGAGAACTTTCTTTGGGACAGGTGCGGGAGAGCGTGTCTTTGGTAATGCAGGATGTGTTCCTGTTCTCGGATTCCGTCAGTGAAAATGTAAAGCTGGGAAGAAAGAGTATGCTTACGGATGCAGAAGTGACAGTGGCCCTTGAAAAGGCGCAGGCGGCAGGCTTTGTAGGTAAGCTGGAGGATGGTGCAGAGACGATTATCGGTGAGCGAGGAGTGGGTCTTTCCGGTGGTCAGAAGCAAAGAATCAGTATGGCCAGAGCCTTTGCAAAGGATACGCCGATTCTTGTACTGGACGATTCCACGTCGGCGCTCGATATGGAAACGGAACGCATGATTCAGAAGACATTGCGGGAAATTACAGGTATTACAAAGTTAATCATTGCCCATCGTATTTCTTCCGTGCGTCATGCGGATGAGATCATTGTACTGGAAGATGGCAGGATTTGCGAACGGGGTACCCACGAGGAGCTGCTTGCAAAGAAGGGATACTATTACAAGACCTATCAGGCACAGTACGGGGAATATATGGGTGATTTGCCGGTGGATTCCGTAAATGCGGAAGTGGCATCGGCAATAGAATAGAGGTGAGTTTATATGGCTAGAAATGCGACAAAACAAGACGAGCAGATTGTGGCAAAAACCAAACGGGAGACGTTATTCCGATTGTTTCGCTATCTGCTCGGCTATAAAAAGACGATTGTGGTTGTTATGTTCTTGATGGCAGCTTCCACGACGATTATATTATTGAATCCGATTATTTTGGAATGGGCCATTGACGTACATATTGAGAATGGAGATGACAAGGGACTTATAAGATTGGGACTTATCGGAATCGGCCTGAATGTGTTATTGATTGTGTTAATCAAGGTCCGCATGTATTTGATGGCAAAGGTGTCAAACGATATACTGGTAAAGATACGGCGGGAGTTATATGAGCATATCCAGACCTTGGGATTCCAATTTTTTGACAGTCGGCCCACGGGAAAGATTCTGGCCCGCCTCATGGGTGATGTCAATTCTCTAAAGGATGTACTTGCCAACAGTGTAACCACATTTATCCCGGAAGCAGTAACCTTATGTGCGGTTGTGGTGATTATGATTGCGAAAAACGGAAAACTGGGGCTGGCATCCATGAGTGCCATGCCGCTGATGGCCATCGGTGTATGGTTTGTTCAAAGCAAATCTCATAAGCGCTGGCAGATTTTCCGAAAGAAAAATTCCAATCTGAATGCATTTTTACATGAGGATGTGGCAGGAATCCGTGTGATTCAGAGCTTTCATGCGGAAGAGGAGACGGAAGAAACCTTTGATGATTTATTAAAGCAACATTATGATTCCTTTGACCATGCGGTTCGTTATGCGGATGCCTTTGGGCCTGTAGTGGATATATGTTGGGGCATTGCCGGTATGATGATGTACTGGGTCGGCGTAGCGTTGATCGGAAAAGGAGAAGTGCAGGTGGGAGCCTTGATTTCCTTCGGAAGTTACATTGCCATGTTCTGGCAGCCACTGATGAATCTCAGTAATTTTTACAATCAGCTGGTGACCAATATTACCGGTGCGGAACGTATTTTTGAAATTTTAGATACAGACGCGGAGATTACGGATGCGGCAGATGCGGTGGAATTGCCGAGAATTAAGGGTGAAGTTACTTTTTCTCATGTGTCCTTCCACTACGACGATGATCCGGATGTATTATCCGATGTCAGCTTTACGGTAAAGCCGGGAGAAACCATTGCACTTGTGGGACCGACCGGTGCTGGAAAATCCACCATAGTAAATTTGCTGTCCCGTTTTTACGACGTACAGCAGGGCGAGGTATTGATTGATGGGTATAATATTAAGAATGTTTCCATCGCCAGCCTTCGTGAACAGATGGGGGTAATGACCCAGGAGAATTTCCTGTTCTCCGGAACCATACGGGACAATATCCGTTACGGAAAGTTAGATGCCACCGATGAGGAAATCGAAGCGGCGGCAAAAGCAGTCAATGTTCATGATTTCATTGTGAAGATGGAAGACGGCTATGATACAAAGATTAAGGAACGGGGAGCAGGACTTTCCATCGGTCAGAGACAGCTGCTTGCGTTTGCCAGAACTATGGTATCCGAGCCGAGAATTCTTATCTTAGATGAGGCAACCTCCAGTATCGATACCCACACGGAGCTTTTGGTACAGCAGGGAATCGAGACGATGTTAAAGAACCGAACGTCCTTTGTGGTAGCACATCGTTTGTCTACGATTCAAAAGGCGGACCGGATTTTTGTGGTAGATAAGGGAGGTATTATCGAGCAGGGAAGTCCGGCGGAACTTATGGCGAAAAAAGGGGAATATTATAAGCTTTATATGGCACAATTCGAAAACTAAAACATTGTCGCTAAAGTGGTATTTTTGCGGGAAAAGATTTTTATTAGAGGCTTGAGTTTTTCGGCAATATCTTATATAATTATAAGGTAAGAATGTTGAAAAGAGGGCTTTATAATGGAGTTGCTGAAAGCAGTTATTTTAGGGTTAATACAAGGGGTGGCGGAGTTTTTACCAATCAGTAGTTCCGGCCATTTGGCGATTTTTAAACATGTGTTGGGTTTTGAGACAGATACAGGGCTGCTGTTTGATGTTCTTTTGCATTTGGGAACATTAGCGGCAGTCTTTGTGGCGTTTCGTAAAGATATTTTTGAACTGGTAAAGGAAGGTTTTTCCATTATCGGTCAGTTTTTTAAAAGCATCTATTTACATTGCTTTAAGAAGACGGCCTGGCAGCCGGTGGTTACCACACCGTATCGCCGTTTTGTAATGCTTGTGATTGTTTCCACCATTCCCACCGGAATCATGGGCATTTTGCTGAGTGATGCCATTAATGCAGCATCTGCAACGCTCATTATACCGGGAATTTTACTTTTGATAAACGGTGTTCAGCTGTTGATTTCCGACCGCATTCCGGACGGAGAAAAGACTGAGGCAGATGCGTCTTATACGAGGGCGACTATTGTAGGAACGGCTCAGGGTGTTGCGACGTTCCCTGGCATTTCCCGCTCGGGGACTACGATTACGGCATGTCTTGCTTGTGGATTTTCCAGAGAATTTGCGGTGAAATATTCCTTTATCATGTCCATTCCGGCGATTTTAGGTGCATTGGTGTTAGAACTGGCAGATGCATCGTCTCTTGCTTTTACCGGTACGGAACTGATGAATTATCTGGTGGGCACGGTAGTTGCCGGAATTGTGGGTTATGTTTGTATTAAGACTATGTTAGTGATTGTTCGCGGAAAGAAATTTAAATATTTTGCATATTACTGCTTTGCCATGGGGGCATTTGCGGTATTGTTTAACTTTTTGGCATAAGCCGGGGGAGGAATAAAATGGCATCCGGAAGAAAAGCAACAAAAGCAAAACAGAATACCGGAAAAAGAAAAACCACGACCCGGACCGTGAATGAGCGGAACCGTTCCGGACAAAGAAAGCGTACTTCTGCGCAGAATGCGGAGGAGAGCAGTGTAAATACCCGGAAGAGCACAGCGGCAAGTGAGCTTAAGAACGAGATTATTCTGATGGTTTCACTTGTGGTTTCGGTGCTGTTATTGTTGAGCCATTTTGACTTGGGAGGTGTCGTAGGCGAAACCATAAGCGGTGTAATGTTCGGTTTGTTCGGTGGGTTAGCGTATGTATTTCCGTTTCTTCTGTTTTTAGGCGTTGCATTTTATCTGGCAAACCGAGGAAACCGTAAGCTGGTATCCAAAATGCTGTATGTGTTGGGAATGTTGTTTATGGTGACTGCGTTTTTGCAGCTTCTTACCGATTATTCCGTGAATCAGTGGAATCCGGCGGTAAAGGGTGACAACATTCCGCTAGATCAGTACTATGTACTGGCAAGAGACTACAAAAAGGGAGGCGGTATCTTCGGTGGTGCCGTGTGTTCCCTGTTTGAGCCATGGTTCGGAACCGTAGGTGCCTATGTGGTAGTCATCGCATTATTCTTAGTGTTCTTTATGTTGTTTTCCAGAAAAGCAATTTTTGCATGGCTTGCTAAGAGAGGAAATGAGCGTTATGCCTTGCATAAGGCCCACGCGTTGGAGCGGAGAGAGTCCTTTGAGGAGCGCCAGGCAGAGAAGGCTCGTCTTGTAGAAGAGAAGCGTAGGGAGCTTGGTGACAGAAGAGCACAGACCTTCTTGTTATCTGAGGAAGAAAAGGCGAAGATGGAGCAGACCATCGATACCCGCCCGGCTCCGAAGCCTGCAGAACCGGTAAAGGTAAAGAAAGAGAAGCGCAATTTCTTCGGTGGCAAGACGCCGACCGGAGAGTTTACCATGGATATGAACAACCAGTACAAGCTGCCGGAGGAAACCATATCCGAAGTCAATGCGTTATACGGAGAAGAAAAGAAGAAGAGAGACGGCGGACTTCATATTATGGAAATCTCACCGGAAACGGGAGAATATAAGAAGTCTACATATGTAGAAGACAAAATGATGGGGGCAGTGATTCCGAGAACGACGACCACGACCCAGAGCGGTCTTCAGCGGATGAACACACCGCGCAAGGGACCGACGGTGGCGGAGCAGTTGGATGCGTTGGGGGACGACGGATACCGTCAGACTTCCGGAGGTCAGAGATTCCGGCCGACCTCTGTTACGTCGCAGGATGCGGATAATGTACAGAATGAAGATAATTCTACAGATGTAGAGAATCAAGGAACTCAGACGACCCCACGGAGGACAAGAACGAAGTCTGCGGAGAGCGGACCGATTGAGCCACTTATTATCGAAGAGTCGGAGCCGATTAAGAAATATGAGTTCCCGCCGATTGATTTGCTTGCAAGACCGAAGGGAGCAAAGGGTGTTTCTGAACGGGAGTTGCAGGATACTGCCATGAAGTTGCAAAGTACGTTGGACAGCTTCGGTGTGCGTGTTACCGTAACGAATGTCAGCTGCGGACCGGCGGTTACCAGATATGAGCTTCAGCCGGAACAAGGGGTTAAGGTTAGTAAGATTACCAGCCTGGCCGATGATATTAAGTTAAATCTGGCGGCTGCGGATGTGCGTATTGAAGCACCGATTCCGGGTAAAGCAGCCGTGGGTATTGAAGTTCCGAACAAAGAAAATTCCACTGTATTGTTACGTGAATTATTGGAGTCTTCCGAGTTCACCGGTCACGGTTCCAATGTAGCTTTTGCGGTAGGTAAAGACATCGGCGGACAGACAGTGGTAACGGATATTGCAAAGATGCCGCATCTCCTTATTGCGGGAGCGACAGGTTCCGGTAAATCCGTATGTATCAATACGTTAATTATGAGTATTTTGTATAAAGCGGACCCGTCCGAGGTAAAACTGATTATGGTAGACCCGAAGGTGGTTGAGCTTTCGGTTTACAACGGAATTCCGCACCTGATGATTCCGGTAGTGACCGACCCGAAGAAGGCCAGTGCCGCACTGAACTGGGCGGTAATCGAGATGACGGAACGTTACCAGAAGTTTGCAGAACTTGGTGTGCGTGACTTAAAGGGCTACAATGAGCGTGTAGACGAAGCGAAGAAACAGGGTCTGGAGGAAGAAAAGTACAAGCATCTGCCACAGATTGTGATTATCGTGGATGAGCTTGCGGATCTCATGATGGTAGCACCGGGAGAAGTAGAGGATTCCATTTGTCGTTTGGCACAGCTTGCAAGAGCGGCGGGATTGCATTTGGTAATTGCAACCCAGCGTCCGTCTGTTAATGTTATTACCGGTCTGATTAAAGCAAATATTCCGTCCCGTATCGCATTTGCGGTTTCTTCCGCTATCGATTCCAGAACGATTCTGGATGGTGCGGGTGCAGAGAAGCTTCTCGGTAAGGGTGATATGTTGTTCTTCCCGTCCGGTTATTCCAAGCCGGTACGTGTACAGGGCGCTTTTGTATCTGACAGAGAAGTCAGCGCAGTTGTGGATTTCTTAAAAGCGAACAACGAAGGCAATGCCTATAATATGGAAGTGTCCGAGAAGATTACCAGTATGCCGACCGGTGGTGGAGAATCAGCCGGAGCGGGTTCAGGGAACGGAAGCGGATATGATGAATACTTTGCGGATGCAGGTAAGCTGATTATCGAAAAGGACAAGGCATCCATCGGTATGTTACAGCGTGCATATAAGATTGGATTCAACCGTGCAGCCCGGATTATGGACCAGTTGGCGGAAGCAGGTGTGGTAGGTCCGGAAGAAGGTACAAAACCGCGGAAGGTATTGATGTCGGCAGAAGAGTTTGAGCAGTATATCGGTGACTATGTGTAAGGAGCGAGTAGTAGCTTGGATGTTGTTCTTTGATGAAAAGGAGGCATACGGATGAATGTCTTGGATGTATTACATGATGTGATGAATGTTGTGGTGAACATAGCCATTCTGATTTTTGAGTTTATCGGAATCGGAGTGATTATCTGTTCCGGTATCAAGGGCTTTGCTTACTACATAAGAAAGAATCCGAACGTGAAACTTACGTTGGCACATGGTCTTGAAATCGGCCTGGAGTTTAAGCTGGGCAGTGAGATTTTAAAGACGGTTATTGTCAGGGAATGGGAAGAAATTTTGACGGTAGGAGCAATTATTGCTTTAAGAGCGGCGTTGACCTTCCTAATTCATTGGGAAATCAAGGAGGAGAACAAGCACAAAAGCGAGCAGGAAGAAAAACTGCAAAGAAGTCATTTGCTGGGAACAAAGGGAAACAATAAGTAAAGTATAGGGGTGTCCGAGACACCACCGCAAATATAAGGAGGACGGTCAGATGAAGACTGATATTGAAATTGCACAGGAAGCGGTGCTGAAACCGATTAAAGAGGTGGCAACGCAGCTTGGAATCACAGAGGACGAGCTTGATTTTTACGGCAAGTACAAGGCAAAGTTTACGGATGAACTCTGGGACCGAGTAAAGGACAATCCGGATGGTAAGTTAGTACTTGTTACCGCAATTAATCCGACCCCGGCAGGAGAGGGTAAGACCACTACTACCGTAGGTCTCGGCCAGGCATTCGGTAAGCTTGGAAAGAAAGCTGTTATTGCACTTCGTGAGCCTTCCTTGGGCCCGTGCTTCGGTGTTAAGGGCGGTGCTGCAGGCGGCGGTTACGCACAGGTAGTTCCGATGGAAGATTTGAATCTTCATTTTACCGGAGATTTCCATGCAATTACGTCCGCAAACAACTTACTTGCGGCTATGTTGGACAATCATATCCAGCAGGGCAATGCGCTTCGTATTGACACGAAGCAGGTGATTTGGAAGCGTTGTCTTGATATGAATGACCGTGCCCTTCGTAATATTATTATCGGCATGGGTAAGAAGGCAGATGGTGTGGTAAGAGAGGATCACTTCATTATAACCGTTGCATCCGAAATCATGGCAATCCTTTGTCTTGCAGCAGATATGGAGGATTTAAAGGCACGTCTTGGCCGTATCATTGTGGCATACGACTATGAGGGTAAGCCGGTAACCGCAGCACAGTTAAATGCGGTAGGTTCCATGGCAGCACTTCTTAAGGATGCCCTTCGTCCGAACCTGATCCAGACCTTAGAGCATACTCCGGCTATCGTACATGGTGGTCCGTTTGCAAATATTGCACATGGTTGTAACAGTGTCCGTGCAACCAGAACCGCACTGAAGTTAGCAGACTATGTGATTACCGAGGCTGGCTTTGGTGCAGACCTTGGAGCAGAGAAATTCCTTGATATTAAGTGCCGTATGGCAGGACTTAAGCCGGATGCTGTGGTACTTGTGGCTACGGTACGTGCGCTGAAGTACAACGGCGGTGTAGCAAAAGCAGACCTTGGTGCCGAGAATGTAGAAGCATTAAAGAAGGGTATCGTAAACCTTGAAAAGCATATTGAGAACTTACAGAAGTATAAGGTGCCGGTAGTGGTAACCTTGAACCGC
>JAZNBY010000013.1:0-2561 GCA_045587325.1 Lachnospiraceae bacterium
CGGGAATCAGTATCCGAATGCCCGGGCATTGGCGGAGTGTTTTGAGATTTCATCACGTCAGGCACAGCGGGATATTGAATATATGAGAGATTCCATGAATGCGCCTTTGGTGTATTGTGCAAAGGAGCGTGGATATCGGTACGAGAAGGAATATTTGTTGCCGAGCTTCTTTTTATCGGAAAGTGAGAAAGAGACGGTGAGGCTGCTGGCAAAGCAAAGCCGTGAGTTGAATTCCTTCGGGTACGGAAAGTTTCAAAGTCAGGCTGAGATTTTGTCTAAGATATCTGCAGAGGCGGGAAATGGTGAAGGCGAAAGCAGTATGACAAGGGAGCCTTACTTTGCGGAAATTGAGATGCTGGGGGGAAGAACATCGGTAGCACCGTTAGAGTATTTTCTCTGCGGGAAGGTGGAGGGACAAACCTATACCTATGCATTTTTTGACCCGGATATTTTTATCAGTGTTTTAATTGCCAGTGGTTTGGACTTCCGGATTGTGAAGCCGAATTGGTTGCGGGAGCATATGAAAGAGAGACTTTCCGGACTTTTAACACTGCTATGACATTATATGTCATACCTCCTGTGAGATAATAGGGTCAGAAAGAAAAAGGAGGAGTTTGCTATGGCAAAGAAGAAATTGGACATTGAGGTGTTTTCTGCATGGAATACCTATGCAGTCAGCATGATGAGTGTACTGGAGCATTGCGGGATGTGGAACAAGGAAGATACTTTTCAGAAGTTTTTAAGCGTAACGGGAATTGCATCCCGGTTTTGTGTGGATGAAAATTGCAGTTCGTTACCGGTGACGGATTATGACTGGTTGGAAGATCATGCACGTTTTATGGAACGAATCGGTGTGCAGACAAAGAAGTATTATGCCGCGCCGGGGGAAGAGAATTATTCCGCAAAGCAACAGGAAGCAATCGAAGCGATTAAGCAAGGTATTGAAGGTGACAGAGCCTGTGTGGTATGGGGAATCGATACCGGAGAGTTCGGTGTGATATATGGTTACGATGATGCGGATAAAGTGTTCTTTCCGAAAGGAATCGGAAGTCAGAATACGAATACCAGCATGCCTGTTTTATACAGTAATTTAGGCAAAACCTTTGAATGGGCACCGGTGTTATATTGTGAGATTCCGGAATCGGTACAGGAGGTTGATTGGAATCAGGCTTATACGGAGGCACTTCGTTTGTATGTACAGGGGATGGAAGCGGCTCATGACAATGGACGTGCATACGGATTAGTAGCTTATGATGAAATCGTAACTGCAGTACGTGAGGATAGATTGGATTCCTTTGGGTTTAAGTATTGTGTTGGGATTTTCTATGAACGGAAAGGTGCATTATTACTTTACCTGGAAGAAATGCAGAAGGAACAGCCGAGCGAAGCGGTGGCGAAGTTGATAGATTCGTTCCGAACGACGGTTGACTTATATCGTAAGTTGATGTTTGAGATACTCGGAGGAGGAACCGAAGGGTGGAATACATTGTTTGAGCCGGTGGATAAGGAATGCTATCCGGAGATTATCAAGACAATGCAAGAGTTGAAAGCAAGTGAAGAAAAGAATGTGAAGCTTGCGAAGCAGATTGTTGCGGAAGAATCGAAATAAGAGTAATTGATGAAATATGCCTAAATTAGAAGAAGCCTGTCGCATCCTGCGACAGGCTTCGTTCTTCTTTATCGAATGCCATATTTTGTCTGAATAAATGCATTTTTTCGAAATAAAAAAAGTTGTCACAACAACTTGACAACTTGACATAATTATGTTATCATGAAAAATGCACTATTGTGGTGTGGTGTGCCCATACAAATATATTATAGCACATCCTGACGGAAAAAGAAAGAGTTTTTTTCATCAATAAAAAGTCTTATTTTTCCTCAGACCAAAATAAATTCAAGGGGTGAAATTCTTCATGGAAAAGAACAGAATTAAGCCGATGCAAGTAGGCAAGGGTGTCCGCATGAGCTTCTCCAAGCAGAAGGAAGTGCTTGAGATGCCGAACCTCATTGAGGTACAGAAGGACTCTTATCGCTGGTTTTTGGAAGAGGGATTGGATGAAGTATTCAGAGATATTTCTCCGATTTCGGATTACTCTGACCATCTGAATCTTGAGTTCGTTAGCTTTCAGCTTTGCGAGGATGATGTAAAGTACAGCATCGAAGAGTGTAAAGAGCGTGACGCTACCTACGCAGCACCGTTAAAGGTAAGAGTAAGACTCCATAACAAAGAGACGGATGATATCAAAGAGCATGACATCTTCATGGGTGACCTGCCGCTTATGACAGCAACCGGAACATTTGTGATTAATGGTGCAGAACGTGTTATCGTTAGCCAGTTGGTTCGTTCCCCTGGAATTTATTACGCAATCGGTCATGATAAGATCGGTAAGACCCTGTATTCCAGTACGGTCATTCCGAATCGTGGTGCATGGTTGGAGTATGAGACTGACTCCAATGATGTTTTTTACGTGCGCGTAGATAGAAATCGTAAGGTGCCGATTACGGTGTTAATCCGTGCCCTTGGTATCGGAACCAACCAGCAGATTATCGATTTGTTTGGT
>JAZNBY010000014.1:0-5005 GCA_045587325.1 Lachnospiraceae bacterium
CACTCCTCGTAAGTGGACCACTCAAGATACCCGTCCAAGGCTCCGCTTCCGTTTATCTCGGAATTGTATTCCTTAAATTCATTGATAAACTCGATGGCTTTTTCTTTGTACGCTATGTTTGGTAAAACAAATTTGAACATATTTCTACTACTCCTCTCTCATTTTACTGGTAGTTTTCTTGGTTTCCCCCGACTAATTATAGTTTTTCTCCATTCAATTGGGTCAGTGCCCTATCAACCTCTGCTTACCGTATCTCCTCCGGCTCCTTCGGTATCTCTCCCCGGGAAATTCTCTCCAATATCCCTACAACATCCTCCGAGAAAAACTTCTCCTCTGACTGCCTGATTTCCTCTACAGACCACCACTTTCCGGCTGTCATGCGCTTCGTTTCACTCTCACTCCAACCTTCGTAAGAAAACTCCTCATCAGTGCAATGCACCAGATAAAATCGTTCCTCACTCCGTACCGTTTCCCCGCTCTTCAACTCATATAATGGTGTTCTGTAAAAGACAAACGGTGCATATTCCGTAAAAGTCATTCCGATTTCTTCCAACAACTCTCTTTTCAGAGCATTTTCAAAGGATTCTCCTTCCTCTAAGGCCCCTCCCGGCGTAATCCAGATGGACTCCTCTTTTTCAAAGAAATCAAAGATATATCGGAACAAAAAGATTTGATTCTGTTTATTTAACAGAATGGCTCGACTGGACTTTCTTGTAAGCATGTTTCTCTCCTATCTCTCAATCAAATACGCCCGACACGGTGCCCCGTCAAATCCCGCAAAGTTCAGGGGTGCAGCGCTCAGGAAGTACTTGCCCTCCGAAACATGGGAAAGCACCACTCCTTCCAACAACACAATCTCCTTTGCCAGTAATACCTTATGTACCGCCATAGGGGCATTCTCCGGCCCTACAGTCTGGCTTTCGTTGCCGATCAGCTTTATCCCGGCTTCTGCAAATACTTCTGCTGCTTCTAAGGTCACCGTTGCCTTTCCCGCAATCAAGACACGCTCCCTTGCGTCAGCATTTTCCGCTTTTTTTAAAATCTCTCGGGCATCCTCTGCGGTCACATCGCCTTCATGACGTGCCACAAAACAATCCCCTACAAATCCCTCCAGCGGCATCTCATCCACCGTCTTTCCGTCATTTAAAAAGTGGAACGGTGCATCAATATGGGTACCGTTGTGGGCGCACATGGAAAGCATGGAAAGGTTATACAGTTCTCCATCCTCCATGCTTCTTACAAGTTCTCCCTTCGGGCTGTCATCCCCCGGAAATACATTACAGGAAAGAACCTCCTGTGAAATGTCAATTAATTTCATGTAGCTACCTCCATTCTTCTTTCAAAATCGAATAACATAAGGTGTCACTTTTATCTCTTGCATGTTTCCTAAGTCGTCCTTCCAAAACAAAGGAACATTTTTCCAACACATGCGCACTACTCTCATTGTGAGACCGTACCCATGCCGCAATCACAGAAGCCTTCAACTCACAAAATCCATATGCCAACATACATTTTATTGCCTGTGTCGCATAACCCTTGTTACGATACTTCGCTCCGATTCCATATTCCAATTCTAAATAACCTTCATAACGATTCATATCTCCAAGAGAAATAAAACCAATCAATTCATTGCTTTCTTTACTGATAATTGCCTGAAATCCGGGATTCCTAGCCCATGCTCTTACCAATTCTAAACATTCTTCCTTTGAATCAAAATATGAAATTCCGTTTTTCTCCATTTCGGTATCTTGGCATAATTCATATAAAGCATTTGCATCACCATCCTGCCATGTTCGTAGAAATAAATCGTTCGTTTCCATATACTCCTCTTCCATTCGTTATTTTCCATATACTAATTGCAATAATCCACTCGAAAAGTTTTTCCATCGGCTCCAGTTGTTCGGAATTTCCGAACAACTGAATTTTCATCCAATTCACCTTCCTCAAAAATATGCTTTATGTGTTCACTTACGTCTGATTTACTCGACTGATACAACTCACATAATTGTGATTGCGTCAACCAAATGTTTTCATCAATAATTTTAACATCAATTTTAGTCACTCCGTTTTCCGATTGATAAATCAGAATTTCACTGTTATTATGATCTTTCATCCTCGGTCCCTCCTTCTATCCCTTCCACCGATTCAATCTCCATCAATCGCTCTCTTTATCCGCTCCATCATCCACAGATGATTTACCGGATTCTCCTCCGCAAGCTTCACCGCCGCCAAAACGGCCATCCAGCCTTCAAGCTCCCTATCCGACTTTCCGGCAAGTCTCTCAAATGCAGCCCGATAATTGGTCTTCCATGCATACCGGCTCTTATTTAACTCCTCTGTGTTCACACCCGGCATTTCTGATACGCTTTCAAAAATCAAAAGAGACCGCGCCACATCCAGCCAGACCGAATCACACATGGTATCGCACCAGTCAATGACCCGGAACCCATCTTCCGTTACTATAATATTGCCCGGATGCAAATCCGAATGACACACACCGGTTCCCTGTGGAAGCGACTCTAACAACTGCAATAGCTTTGATTTCGTAGCATCCTCCAGATAGCCGCTTCGCATAATGCGTTCCCCCATCACATCATGCCCTTTCGGGAACATGCTTCCATCAAATTTGCTTATTTTATACTGGAGTTTCGCCATCTCTTCTGCGTTCTTCTCAATATCAAATCCCGCACCCAGACGAAGCATTTCCTCTAACATACTCTGTCCGGCAACGTATTCCATAATAAACCCGCGTCCCCGTTCGTCACTGACACGCTCATATATCTTCGGTGCACCCAAGGAAACCGCCACCTCAGAAGAGGTGCATTCTATCTCGTTCTCAATGCAATAATCCGATTTGTCCTCATGAAAACGCTTAAAAATTTTTCCGTTTTCCAACTCATAAATATCTGCGGTTCCACCGACTGCAATCAGTTTTTCAGACATACTATTTCCTCACATATTTTTCTGAACCACTGCATATTTTGCAATAGTTCATTTATTCGCTCTCCTGAATTCCCTTCTCAGACATGCCTTGCAACAACTTCTCATATTTCAACTGGTATGCAATCAAGCGGGGGATGTACTCCGGCGGCGTCCGTCTCCCTGCCTCCCAGTCTTCCAGTGTTCTCACTGGGATACCCACATGAAGCGAAAACTCCTTACGACTGAGACCGATACTTTCCCTTAATTCCTTAATCTGTTTTGCGTAATCCATTCTCATACCTCACAATGCATTTTTTCTATCATACCACATATTTTGTCACATATCTATATCTGTTTATCCGGAGATAACAGCAACTTATCTATTACCGGATAACATACTTTTCTAAATACTATAAAGCTTCTCCTTTTCACCACAAAAAAAGCAGAAAATCCGTAGAAATCTTCTGCTTTCTATTCTATCCTATTTACTTCTGCCGATTACTCTCGGACTCTACTGAGTACAGATACAATCAGAAGAATCGTAAAACCGGAAAGCAATATGCAATCTACCTTCATCGCTACCGATGGCACACCTTCTTCTTTACGCCTCAAAAAAACAATTCATGCAGATAATGACACATCATTTCCCATGCATAACGAAACTCAAATGGAGGTAACATATCAAGCAAAGGTCTCATCTTATCCGCAAATATGGTAACACACTCCATCAAAAGAGGCAACACCATGATTGACAACGGAAACAAGAAAAGAAGACAAAATGCAACATGCCAAAGCTTACTCAATACCGCTTCCTCTGTTGTAAACTCCTTCTTTTTTCCGTTGTCTGTCTTCATTTCTTTTTCAAGCTCCACAAGAGACATGCTCCCATGCTCTGTTGTTAATTGTCCGTCCATTTCTACTCCTCCTGTTCCGCCCCGCCCGGTCTTGTCGGGTCATACTCTAAAATATCTCCCGGCTGACAGCTAAGCACCTCACAAATCTTTTCTAAGGTCGAAAAGCGCACTGCTTTTGCTTTCCCCGTCTTAAGGACCGAAAGATTTGCCGGAGTAATCCCGATTTTCTCTGCCAGTTCATTGGAAGAAATCTTCCTCCTTGCCATCATTACGTCCAGATTAATTACAATTCTCATGCCACACCTCTCTAAATTGTATAATCATTCTCTTCCCTGATTTTGATTGCCTGCTCGAACACATTCTTTACTACCCGCAAAATCAATCCCATAAATCCACAGGCAACCAGCACTACCACCACAAACGGTTTTATCACTGCCAGATACACAAATACCAATACCTCTGCAAAGCAACAGTAAGAGATTATCCGAAGCATGGTTACATTGTGTGTCACAAATGGTTGCTCCTTTCTGATATTGCGAATCAATACATCCAGGCAAACAAGAGCAACTACTGCAAAAGGTACAGCACAATACAACGTAATCAGCACAGGGAAATACACACTCTCCTGTCCGCTTGCCACCACCAGACTATCATAGTGCTTGACTAAAAAAGGTGCAATTACACAACACACCACCACCAGTACATACACCACTTTTACCAAGACCGACGTCAACATTACCGACTTATCTTTCCCGTTCATAGCAAACCTCCGTTAAATTTTTCCAATCTTCCATTTTAGACCATCATAACATTGCTATTATTTTTTGTCAATAGTTTTTTATCGTATTTCGATAATTATTTATTATATTTCAAAAAAAAGACTCCCAACAGATAAACCGTTGGGAGTTCTATTCAACCTTCTATCGCTTCCTCAACAGCACCACCGTTTCCGTATGGGCCGTCATCGGGAACTCATCCACCGGGCACACCTTTACCACACCATACCCTCTCTCCTGCAAGGTCACCAAATCCCGCTGCAGACTGGTCGGCTTACAAGAAATATACACCAGATGCTCTACTCCGTAATTTATAATCTTCTCCAGTGCCTTCGGATTGATACCATCCCGTGGCGGATCTAAAATAATCATATCCGGACGTTCCTCGATGGTATCTAACATCTTCAGCACATCCCCTGCAATAAATTCGCAGTTGGTGAGGCCATTGCCTGC
>JAZNBY010000015.1:0-12587 GCA_045587325.1 Lachnospiraceae bacterium
CGCACCACAGTACGGGCACAACAAAATATCATCCGCAATCTCTGCACCGCAATTTTTACAAAGCACCTACAGTTCCTCCCCTCTGTACATAACACATCCGGCCTTCTCGGTCTATTCCGTTGCTTCCCACCGTTTCGGAGTATCCGGACAGGCATTTGCCTTTACCGCAGCCCTGGCCTCTGCAAAACAACCACACAAACGGCACATGCCTTCCGCCAGATTTTCACACTTCTTACATTGCATAAGTCTTGCCTCATAGGCTTCTCCCATACAACGCAACGCTGGATCCATCATCTCAATCCGCTCCAGCATATTCCGGTAGCTCTCTTTTAATCCTCCCTGCAGTTCCATTTCATGCAGGAAACATTTTCGACAAAAAGGTGGTAATCCGCCTCTGACATCCTGTTGCATCTTACGCATTCCCTCCGGCGGTCTCGCCTTTTAACTGTGCCGGAGTCAATGTTTCCCCGTTTCTCACAATGCCGCGGATATTCTTTTCCGCCTGCTGTCTCGGCAACATTACCTGATGTTCACATCCCATACACTTCATACGAAAATCCATGCCCACACGCAAAAGTTCCCAATCCTTACTTCCGCAGGGATGGGGTTTCTTCATCTTTATAATATCTCCGACTAAAAGGTTCATACCGTTTCTCCTCAAAAAAAGTGTGCAGGCATCGCTTTTACGTTGCCTACACACAGTGTAACATGATTTTATCTCTGTCGCAAGAGGATTCTTGCGCCCTTTCTCTCCTACCCCATTATGCTCGTTTGGACAGAAGCCCTATTCAATCACCTCATAGGTATATGCAAACGGGTCGTAACTGCTTACCTGCACCTTATACGTTTTCTCTACTCCGCCAATCGCCTCTACAATGAACTCCGTTCTTCCGGTTTCTTCCGTTTCCCGCATCCATTCATCCAAATCCACTTTTATATAAGATATCCCCCGGAGCGTCCAGTTCCCCTTATCGGTCAGATTTTCTTTATCCCAGATTCGGAACTGCAACACCTTCCAGTTCCGATCATCTTTAAAATCCTCTAATGCACGTTGAATTCCTCTGGCGCATGCTTTCCCCAGTTCTGTACTTGTGTCAATCCCTTTCAAATTATCTTCTATGCTTTGCACCATTGCCTCATATTCCGCAGTCCCTTTCTCATATCCGCATCCGTAGTAATCGTCTGAAAAAGATGCAACCACATGATGGATTGAATCATATACATGCCATTCATACACATCTTCCGGTTCTAGTTCGTGCCTTACCAGCGGTACACTTAAATATGTCTCGTCACCATCCGGCAAAGCAAACCCAAACAGAAACATCGGTATATTATCTTTTCTTCTGGACTGTAGCTCCATCTCTCCGTTTTCATCATACAGGGTGTAGGTATAATGATTTTTGTATGCCAGCTTTCGCTCCACATACTTCGCCTCCATGTTTCCGTTTGACACAGAATCCTTGTACCCAAACAACTTCCGTATCGCACCGTCCGTCGCCGCATCCGCCACTACCACACTGCCTGCCAGTACTACCAGTCCGCACAACACCGCAGCAGCCGTCTTCATCATCCTCGGAAAGAATCCAAACGTTCTTCCCGCCTTCTGCCGCTCTACCATAGCTTCTACCATGGCCTCCTCCGGCTTTACTTCATTCATCAATTCTTTATAATCCTGTTCTAACATAACCTTACCTCCTATCATGCACGCAAAATCTCCAACACGCCGTCTGCTTCAAATTGTCCCCGCAACTGTTCTCTGGCTCTGTTCAGTTGCACCCGTACCGTACCTTCCTTCCGATGCATGAGCTTCGCAATCTCGCTTGCTTTCATTCCTTCAAAATAAAACAAATGAAGTAGCAACCGCACATCCGGGGATAATTTCATCAACCCGCGGTACAACTCTGCCTTTCTCTCATCTGCAAACATCTTCTCTTCCGGCGTTCTATATGTACTCTGAATCACGCGTCCATTTTCCTCGCCGCCAGATTCCGCCAGATGTTCCTCACAGATTTCATTTTTCCTTCCCCGGCTTCCGAGAAACTTTCTGGAACAATTCACCGCCACCTTAATAAACCACGCTTTGGCATGCTCCTCTTCCCGGAAAACAGGCTGCTTCCTCATATAACGAAGAAACACTTCCTGATAAATATCATCCGCATCCGCCTTCGTCCCTGCTCTGGCAAAGGCAATCCGATACACCATATCCGAGTACTTTCTTATTACAACCTCCGGAGTCATGAAACCTCCTCCTCTCCTTACTACTGTTCGCGAACAAAACAGAACTCAGCCCGTTTCACCTATAACACCCCGTAAACAAGAAAACGTTACAAGAAACTCATTCTTTTTTATCAATCTCTCAACAAAAGTATCTGTGGTCCTCGAAGAACGGACCTGTCGCGACGACAGATGTGCAGCAGCCCTATTTTATGCCGTTGTAGTCTATAAACGGTTATCGAGGAACTCGTCCACAACTTTTTGCTTTTCCCGAAGGGTCGCGCATTTAGCGCAGTCGAAATCGCCTTCTAGAGCGACTTAGGCTTGAGGACGCCCCCGAAAGGCTTAGTCGCTCTTGAAGGAAGTTTGACGGAGCGTTGCAATTTGCAAAAAGTCGTGGATGAGAACCCGGTAACCGAAAACACATGGAATGGCATAAAATAGGGCCATCGCACTACCCATGCGACAGCCCCGTTCTCCTACATCTCGTAATTTTCATCCATCTCCGGGAACGTAAAGATAATCTCCGTTCCCTTTCCGACCTCACTCTTAATATCAATGGTTCCGCCGTGCTTCATTGCAATTTGCTTTGCAATGGCAAGCCCCAGACCGGAGCCCTTCGCATTCTGGCGAAGTCTGGATTTATAAAACTTTTCAAAAATATACTTTTGTTCTTCTTCGCTGATGCCGATGCCCTCGTCCCGGATGGAAACAATAATCTGTTCTTCACACACAATCCGAATATGCACCACGGAATCCTCCGGTGAAAACTTCACCGCATTATCCAAAATAACAAGGAACATCTGACGCAACCGGTCGTAGTCACCAAGCATCATAATCACCGGCAGCTCCGTATACAGTTCCGCCGTAATATTCTTCTCCATACCAATAGCCCAGGCACTCTTTTTCAAATCCTCAAAAATCTGTACCAGGTTTACCGGCTCTTTTTCTACCGCAAAATCCGGATTCTGCATTTTGGAAAGAAGAAGCAGGTCTCCTACCAGACGTTCCATACCCTGACATTCCCCTAACATACGCTCATGATAACGGTCCACTTTCTCCGGATCCGTTACCACACCGTCCACCAGACTCTCCGTATAGGCACGCATTACCGTAATCGGTGTCCGCAGTTCGTGGGAAACATTTGCAAAAAAGTCAACACGCATCTGCTCCAGATTCTTACGTTCAATCTCGTTTTCCTTTAACTTCTCGGACAGAAAATCCATGGTGTAAGCCAGTTCACCGATTTCATCTCCCCGTCGTACCTCCGTAGTCACCTCATAGTTACCATCCGCCAGCTCCAACGCAGTTCTTCTGATTTTAATAATCGGATTGGAAAGGGTTCGCACATAAAACAATGCCGTAATAAACGCAAGGGCAAGTGCAATGGCACCACTGATAAAAATCAGCTGCCAGCTCTTATCTACCACTTCTTTCTGACTTTCTGCCCACACATTCAACAAAATACCGCCGGCCACCTCGCCATTCATCCCCTGTACCGGCATACCGATGGTAATCATGTTGGTCTCGTGCACTTCACTGAACTCGGACCGGGCCGTAGGAATGTTATGAAACACATTACTCAGAATATCACGATAACTGTTCTTATAGGCCGCCAGCTTCGCAAATGCATCCCGACTGAGTGCATATTCTCCCGTAAGCGGAAAGGTGGCTTCTTCGTTTGCAATGACCCAAACCTCTACCGCTTCAATCTCCTGTAGTGTCGTCAGATAATCCATCCAGCCGCTGGGATTTCCGGATATGAAATAATTGGAACAACGTTCTGCGATGCTTTCCGCCTTGTCCTTTGACTGCTCCCTGTAATTTTCCGTGATGGTCTGCTCATACAGACGCATATAAATAACGCCCAGTGCCACCGCAAAGAAAATCATGATAACACCAAACCAAAAGCAGGTCTTTGCAAACAACAAATTATGAAATTTTCTCTTTTCCGCTTGTTTTTCCATACACTCTCCTGCTTCCGTGCTCCGCCGTAGTATCTGTACTTTCCTACTTCTGATCCGTTAACTCAAACTTATATCCCACACCCCAGACTGTAGCAATATCCCATCCTGCATGCTCCGCCTTATCCAGCTTTGCTCTCAGACGCTTTACATGGGAGTCCACCGTTCTGGTGTCGCCTACGTAATCGTAGCCCCACAGGCTGTCCAATAAATTGTCTCTGGTAAATACCTTCTTCGGATTGCTTGCCAAGGTCCACATAGTTTCAATCTCTTTTTTGGTCAAAACAATTCTCTGGCCGCCGATGTGTAACGTATATTCCTCCAGATTAATTTCCAGATTCCCGATCTTTAATATATTTTCATTCTTTTCACTGATTTTCTCTCTGTCGGCTCTGGACATACGGCGCAGTACCGCACGGAGTCTTGCCATTACCTCATTCGGAGAAAACGGCTTTACGATATAGTCGTCCGCTCCGATATCCAGACCCATGACACGTTCAAAATCCTCGCCTCTTGCCGTAATCAGAATCACCGGAGTATCAGACACCGCCCGAATCTTACGACATACTTCATAGCCATCTTCCTTCGGCATCATAACATCAAGCAACACCGCTGCCGGCGCATGCTGCCGGAACAAACGAAGGGCTTCCTCCCCGTCTGCCGCCACAAGGGGTTCATATCCTTCTTTTCTTACATACGCTTCCAATACGTCCGTAATATCTACATTATCATCTGCAATTAAAATGTACTGCATGCGCATTCCTCCTTACACTCTTTACACACATATCTTCTGTTTCCTAAGTCCCCCTTCTCTTCCTATTATACTTATTTTCCCGTCATCACACAAGTCGAATTTCAAAGAATCTTAAGGAAAAATCTTATAGATTTCTTAGTATCTGACATCATTCTGACAAAAAGTGGTGGTAAACTCTATGGTAGGATGTGACGCAAGGATTTCCGTACTAATTAGTTGGAGGGCAATGCCATGAAAGAAAAGCGTTTGTCAAAAGCTATCATTACCCTTGTCTTTTTTCTTACACTTGGTTTAGCTACGTTGTTTTCGCATAGCGCTACTGCGTATGCGAACTCTACCGTTCCGAAGCTGAATGTAAAGACAAAAGCAATTGTAAAAGGTAAGGACTATGCCCTTAAAGTTTATAATTTATCCGAAACACAGACCGTTACCTTCACTTCCAAGTCTCCGAAGATTGCTTCGGTAAACGAAGAAGGTGTTGTATCGGCTCTTTCCATTGGTACCACGGTTGTAACCGCAGTCATTGAAGATTCCGAGTCCGACGAAGTTGTAAAATTACAATGCAAAGTCACAGTTGGTCCGCCGGCGCTTTTCATAATGTTGTCCCGGCAGAAGGCTGATTTGACGGTCGGACAGCGAGCTGTCATGTACTGGTTAATCGCTCCTTTGAATACGGTAGAACTTCCTAAGTTCTCCAGTTCAAATCCGGAGGTTGCTTCTGTCAGTGCCGGTGGTGTTGTTACTGCCAAGTCCGAAGGTACTGCTTACATATTTGCACAGCTGGATAACGGCTTATTCAGTGCATGTCGTATTACTGTCACCGCAGAAGAAGGTGAAGTGGTAGAAGCTGCTGCTTTCGAACCGGACGAAACATCTTTTGAAGAGTTTCTGGTAAACTTAAACGCTAAATTTACAAACGGTGATAATACCTCCGAAAATACGGATGCTGAGGTATCAGCACAGTAATCTTTGGCACAAGCTAAAAGGGGCCGCGCAGTTGCGCAGCCCCTTTCCTTTCGTGTAAGCCAAGTGAGTATGCGAGCAAATTGCGGGAACTTGTTCCCAATCAATTGCGCAGTCATACGAACGCGCCCACGACGTAGCGACGAAGTCGCGGAGTTGCGGGCAGGTGCGAAAGCACCGGCTTACACTATACCTTACTTAATCACATCTCCCATGTTATACATGCCTGCCGGCTTTCCGGCAAGAAACTTTGCCGCCTGCAGCGCACCGTTCCCGAAAATTGCCTTGGAATATGCGGTATGTTTGATTTCAATCACTTCATCCGCACCGGCAAAAATCACTTCATGCTCACCTACAATGGTGCCACCCCGCACCGCAGAAATACCGATTTCTTTTTTCTCACGCATCTTCCGTTCCTGAGACCGGTCATACTTATATGCATATTCATTGTTCAATACTTCATTGATGGCATCTGCAATGGCCAGAGCCGTTCCGGACGGTGCATCCACCTTACGGTTATGATGTCTCTCTACAATCTCCATATCAAAGTCCGCTGCCGCAAATACCTGCGCCGCCGCTACTACCAGTTTAAGTAGAGTATTAACACCCAAAGACATATTGGCAGAACGAAGAATTGCCACCTTCTTGGATGCCTCGTTTACCTGGGCAAACTCTTCCTCCGACAAACCTGTGGTACAAAATACCATCGGCATCTTTTTTTCAATTGCAAAAGAAAGTCTCTCCGACAGCTTCTGCGGGGAAGAAAAATCAATAATTACATCCGCATCTACATTACAATCCAAAATACTCGAAAATACCGGGTAATCATAATGCTGTTCCGTCACAAAATCCACCCCGGCCACAATCTGTGCCTGTGCATCTTCTACTGCCAAATCGGAAATCACACGTCCCATCTTTCCGTTACAACCGCACATAATAATACGTACCATAAAAGCCTCCTATCCGTCGTAACTACGACCTTCTCGTGATTAAATAATTCCCAGGTCCTTCATCACAGCAGCAAGCTTTTGCTTATTCGCCTCTTCCATCTCCGTAAGCGGCAGACGAAGCGGTCCTACTTCCATTCCCATAAGATTTAACGCAGCCTTTACCGGAATCGGATTTACTTCCGAGAATAAATTGTCAACTAACGGCAAATACTTTAACTGAAGTTCCAAGCTACCCTTCACATCCCCTGCCAGATACTTTGCACAGATGTCATGGGTCTCCTTCGGCACTACATTAGACAATACGGAAATTACACCGATACCACCGGCAGACATTACCGGTACAATCTGATCGTCATTGCCGGAATACAAATCAATGTCACCCTGACACAAATACATGGTCTTCATGGTCTGACTAATGTTACCCGTAGCATCCTTAATACCTACAATGTTATCCACGTTCTTTACAAGGCTTGCTACCGTCTCCGGAGCAATGTTGCAGCCCGTACGGCTCGGTACATTATAAAGAATGGCCGGAATATTGACTGCCTTCGCCGTCTCTGTAAAATGAGCAATGAGGCCCTTCTGGGTTGCCTTATTATAATACGGGGTCACAAGTAACAGTCCGTCTGCTCCCGCCTTCTCTGCCTCCTTAGATAAATAGATAGCGGTCTCGGTACAGTTAGAACCGGTTCCTGCCACAACCGGAATACGCTTTGCCACCTTATCCACCGTGTAACGGATACACTCTAAATGCTCCTCGTGACTTAATGTGGAAGCCTCACCTGTGGTTCCGCAAATAATAATGGCATCGGTACCTCCTGCAATCTGAAACTCAAGCAGTTCCCCAAGCTTTTCAAAATTCACTTCTCCGTTTGCCTTCATCGGTGTTACAATCGCAACACCCGCTCCTGTAAATACTGCCATAATCGCACCTCCGTTTAGAATAATGTACTATGTAGGCCGGTGCTTCGCACCTCCCCCAACCTCGCGACTTCGTCGCTCGGTCGTGGGCGCGTTCGCATGACTCCCGTTTGCCGGAAGCAACGCTTCCGCAATCGTACGCATGCTCACTTTACCTACACGCAAAATAATAAAACCGTCATTGATGACGGTTCTCGAAGAATACCTATTGGTAATAATCCTACGGATACCCGCAGAATCATATCTTCGATAGCCCTCCATCAAATCATTGATGACAGTCCCGCAGCTGTTAACCACGGCCCCAGCAAGTAACTCCCAGGAAGCCACTCACTTCGGCATCTCATCCTTTCCCCTACGTTCCTCTATGCCCTGACATATCCCGCAGTGTACTGATAATCAATGCGCCTCTATCAAAATCTCTGTTATACCCATAGAATATACTACATACCTTGTCTTGTCAACTGTTTTTTTGCACTATGGGAAATTTCTTTTTTATCCTAACAATTTTTTCGTGTAGGCCTCCTTCGGACTCGCAAACATCTGCTCCGTCTCTCCGCACTCCACCACCGTCCCGTCTTTCATCACCATTACCCGGTCACAAATCTTTCTGACAACCGCCATATCATGGGAAACAAATACATAGGTAAGGCCGTGTTCCTTCTGTAATCGCAGCAAAAGCTCCAGTATCTGTGCCTGTACGGTAACATCCAGTGCAGATACCGGTTCATCCAGAAGTACCAGCTCCGGATTGGTAATGAGCGCCGCCGCAATAGCAACCCTCTGCCGCTGTCCGCCGGACAGTTCGGATACGTGCCGATAGATTACTTCTTCCGGCAACTCGGTTTCTGCCAGCAATTCTTTCACCCTGGCTCTCCGTTCTTCCGCCGGGAGCTTCGTATTTAACCGAAGGGGCTCCTCCAGAATCCATCCCACCGTCTTTGCCGGATTCAGGCTGGTATACGGGTCCTGGAACACCATGCTGACCCCGGTTCTTTTTCGTCTGCCCACAGATGTTCCGGACATTGGGATCTTTTCGCCGATGCGCACTACCTGTCCCTGAAACTCTCCATGTAATCCCGCAATTACTTTTAATAAGGTAGATTTGCCGCAACCGCTTTCCCCTACTATGCCGAAAATCTCTTGTTTCTTTACATAAAACGACACATCGGACAGGGCACATTTTACTTCCCGTCCAGAGAACAGACTGGACTGCTTATAAAATACCGATACGTTCTCCACAGTAAGCATCCGGGCGTCAGTTCCGTCACCTTCCGGCAATACGGATGCTTTCTTTGCACCCTTTGCCGCAGCCGTGAGCAACCGCTTCGTATACCCATGTTCCGGCGCCGTAAATATCCGTTCCGTATTTCCTTCTTCCACTACCCGGCCATCCTTCATAATCATAACCCGGTCACACAAAGAGGATAACACGGACAAATCATGGGAAATAAAAATAACCGCTGTATTATTTTCTTTGGCCTGTCGCCGTATCAATTCCACGATTTCCCGTTCCGTTACCGCATCCAGTGCGGTAGTTGGCTCATCTGCGATTAACAGGCGCGGCTTGTTGATCATGGCCATGGCAATCATGACTCTTTGGCGCATACCGCCGGATAAGTGATGTGGATATAAGGAAAGCAGCTTCTCCGGGTGTTTTAATTCCGCCCGGGAAAGTGCCTGTATGATTTCTTCTTTTCTCTGTTCTTTGTTCAGTTCCGTATGAAGCAACAACGGTTCTTCCATCTGTCTTCCGATGGTAAGCACAGGATTCAAGCTGGTAAGCGGCTCCTGGAAAACCATGGATATCTCTTTCCCTGACAATTCCTGTCTTAGCTTTTCTTCCTTCTTTTTCCCCTTCTTTCCCCCGAAACACAACTCCTGTCCCCCAAAGGAAAGATGCTTGCACTCTTTTACTGCCTCTGCCGGAAGCAAGCCCATCACCGCCAAAGCAGTCATACTTTTTCCGGAGCCGGATTCTCCCGCAATACCAAGGATTTCTCCCTCTTTTAAAGAAAAGGAAACACCCTCCGTTACCTTTTTTCTTTTCTCCGCGGAAGGAAAGGACACCGACAATTCTTCTACCGTAAGTAAAATCTTCTTTTCCTTATCATCCATGACGTTTTCCTCCTTCCAGACTAAGGAGTCCTACTCCCAGGACACACAATAAAATCATGAGCCCCGGAGCAACCGCATTCCACGGCGCCCGGAACAAGTACGGCTGGGCTTCGGACAGCATCCGTCCCAGACTGGCATCCGGGGGCTGCACACCAAGGCTCAGATAGCTCATGGCAGCCTCGGATAATACCGCATTGTTAAAGCCGATGGCAAGAGCCGACCCCAGACTTCCCTTTATATTCGGAAGAATGTGCACAAACATAATTCGAAGATGCCCCGCACCCATGAGCCGTGCATTTTTTACATAATCCAGTTCCTTTTGTACCAGAAAACCGCTTCGCACCACTCTTGCAAAGCTGGGAATAAACAAAATACCAAGTGCGATAATCAGCTGCGTGGTTCCGCTGCCGAAAATCCCTACAAACACCAATGCCAGCAAAATGCTCGGAATCGCCGCAATGGCATCGTTGATTCGCATCACAATAAGGTCCGCTTTCCCGCCGAAATATCCGGTGAAGGCACCGATAAGACACCCACCTACGGCTCCGATAGCCGCCACCGATACTCCTACAAAAAAGGTAGTCCCTGCCCCCTTCATCACCCGGGACAGTACGTCCCGCCCGAAATTATCCGTACCGAACCAATGGGATACGGAAGGCGCTGTATTTTTTAGAGAACCGTTCATGGCATTGGGATCGTAGGGCGTAAAAAACACTCCCGTTACGGAAACAAGCACCGCAAACAGTACAAGTATAACCCCGATGATACGGTTTACATTCCATCTTCCGTTTTTATAAAACCATCCCTTCTGTTCCATAGCCGGTCCTCCTTTCTTTCTCTTTCTATCTTATTTCTATATTGAAGATTCTTCTATATCAGATACCCTTAATACGCGGGTCCAGATAGCGACAAGCCAAATCCGCACAATAGTTTAAAATCACCACCACCGCCGTGGTATACAATACAATGGCCCGCACCACCGGGTAATCCCGCCCCGAAATGGATACCGCCAACAACCGGCCTACGCCGGACAAATTAAACACCTGTTCAATTACTATACTTCCGGCCAAAATTTCTGCCATAACCATGGTAAGAAAGGTTACCACCGGCACCATGGCGTTTTTCAGCACATGTTTCCACAATACCCTGCGTCTTCCGCCCCCCAAACTCCGTGCGGTTCTTACATAATCCGCTCCCATCTGTTCTTTTAAAGAACTTTGCAAAAAGCGCACCGTCATTCCGATTTTCGGCACCGCCACAGAAATCGCCGGAAAAATCATGAATCCCAAAAATCCAACAAAATCCTCTCCCGGAGCCACATAAGCTCCCGGAATAAACCACCTGAGTATAATTCCGAATACCAAAGTAATAATCATTCCCAGGAAAAAGGGCGGAACCGCCATCATTGTCTGGGTAAGAAATACTGTAATTCCTTCTCCAAACTTCGACTTTGTCCGTGCCGCCAGAATTCCGAGGGGTACGGAAATACCTACAATAAGCACAAAGGAAAACAATGCAAGACTAATGGTCACCCCGAACCGGTCACCAAGCAGTTCCACCACCGGAATGTCATATGTAGTGGAATCCCCGAAATCACCCTGCAATGCGCCCAAAAGAAATCTTCCGTAACGTTCCGGCAGAGAACGGTTCAGCCCCATTTCCTCCCGCAGGGCATTGATTTCTTCTTCCGTGGCATCCATTCCCAGCTTTGTCATAGCCGCATCCGACGGTATGACTTCAAAGGCAAGGAAGGTTAAGAATGCCGCCACCAGAAGCGTTACGATTAATGCAATTGTCTTTTTGATCCAGTACTTCATTTTAACCCTCCTTCCTTCTTGTTTTTACTCTGCCGGCTTGATTGCCGCCATATCCAGTACATATACCGGATAGAATAAGAAATTGGTAAACCGCTTATTTACCGCTACCAGCTTTGCACCATCCTGCAAATAAACGCTGGCAGCTTCCTTTGTCAATAACTGCTGAATTGCTTTATAAAGTTCTACCTTTTCTGCCTCATCCACGCTGGCCAATGCCTTTGCAAACAAGGTGTCAAACTCCGGATTTGCATAATTTACGAAATTATTGCTTGCCGTAGACGTATATCTCTTCAGCACATCACTTGGAGCCAGTGCCGCATCCAGGCCTACGATGGTGGCCTCATAGTTCCGCTCCCTATACACTTCTGTCAGCCAGGTTGCCCACTCAATCAACTGAATCTCTGCCTTTATGCCCACCTTCTTGTATTGCTCGACCAACACCTGAGCCGTTGCTACATGGAAGTCATAGTTGGACGGCACCTTCATCACAAAGGTGAGCGGATTTTTCTCATCATAGCCTGCCTCCGCAAGTAATTTCTTCGCGGTCTCCGGCTGATAGGTGTAATAGTTTTCCAGGGACGCATCGTAATATACACCGAAGTTCGGGAACATATTACTGCCGATGACATGACCTCTGCCGCCGGATACAATCTGTAACAATTCTTCTTTATCTACCGCATAGCACAGTGCCTGACGTACTCTTACATCCTGAAACGGTGCAAAACCGTTATTCAGAAATACTGCCTGTACCAGATTGCTTGCGCCTTCCTCCAGGTTATAATCTGCCGGGAGCTGAGATGCCTGCTCGTCGGTCAGATACGGAAAAATATCAATTCCCCCTGCCATCAGTTCCATAAATGCGGAATCATTGCTGGCACAAATCTTGAAG
>JAZNBY010000016.1:0-17035 GCA_045587325.1 Lachnospiraceae bacterium
AGTCGGTGCCAAGAAGGATCCGGAAGCAAATATGTGGTTGAACCCGCAGAGCTGGAGCGTTATTTCCAAGTTTGCGGAAGGTGAGCGGGCAGAGACCGCAATGAACAGCGTATATGAGAAATTAAATACACCATACGGTGCGAAATTATTCGATCCGCCGTATAAGAAGCATTACTTTGAGGATGCACTGATGAAGGTATACAATCTGGATGTTAAGGAGAACGGTGGTATCTTCTCCCAGACCCAGGGTTGGTTAATCCTTGCAGAGTCCTTACTCGGTCATGGAAACCGTGCATTCCAATACTTTATGGAATCCGCTCCGATTGCCATGAATGATAAGGCTGAGGTACGTGTGTGTGAGCCGTATGTACATAGCCAGTTCACCGAGAGTAGATTGTCTCCGTACGAAGGTCGTGCGCATGTTCATTGGCTGACCGGTACCGCATCCACCGTTATGGTTGGTTGTGTAGAGGGTATCTGCGGTATGCGTCCGGATATCGGTGGTCTTGTGATTGCTCCGTCCATTCCGTCTGAGTGGGATGGCTTTAAGATTGAGAAGACCTTCCGTGGCAAGAAGCTTAAGATGACCTTTGACAACTCCGCACATGTGGAGAGCGGTGTGGCTAAGCTTACCTTAAACGGTGAAGTGCTTGACGGCAACTATGTTCCGGAAGAGAAGCTTGTGGATGTGAATGACATCGTTGTCGTAATGGGCTAATCTTTGCAGGAAAACTGTGATAGAAAATATGATTAGAATCGAAGGGATCTCCGAGAGGAGGTCCCTTTGGAATAGAAAGGAAGGTTTGTATGAAAGAAGTTACTTTTGGAACAACGGGAAAAAAGATGCCTGCGATTGTTGTGGGCTGTATGCGTCTTGCAGGGAAAAACTGCGAAGAAATGCAACGTTTTCTGCAAACAGCAGTAGATGCGGGTGCGTATTTTTTTGACCATGCGGATATTTACGGCGGAGGGCAAAGTGAAGTGATTTTCGGAGAGGCACTGGCAAAAAGTGCATCTGTCAAAAGAGAGGATTTATTTTTGCAATCCAAGTGCGGGATACGGAACGGATTTTTCGACTCGTCAAAGGAACATATCATTTCTGCAGTAGACGGAAGCTTAAAAAGATTGCAGACGGAGTACTTGGATGCACTTTTGATTCACCGCTCGGACGCTTTGGTGGAGCCGGAAGAGGTGGCGGAAGCTTTTGAAGAGCTTCATGCAAAAGGGAAGGTACGTCATTTCGGCGTATCCAATCATAAGCCGATGCAGATTGAGCTTTTGAAAAAGTATGTAAAACAGCCGTTGGTGGCAAATCAGCTCCAGTTCAGTATTCCGGTATCCAATATGGTAGCAAATGGGTTTGAAGTGAATATGACTTCTGACGGAGCCCCGGACCGGGACGGCAGTGTATTGGATTATTCCAGACTCCATGATATGACCATTCAGGCATGGTCGCCTTATCAGATGCCGAATTGGCAGGGGTGCTTTATTGACAGTGACAAGTATCCGGAACTCAATAAGGAGCTGCAGATACTGGCAGAAAAGTACGGGGTAAGTAAAACGTCCATAGCAACGGCGTGGATTCTGCGCCATCCAGCAGGCATGCAGGTGGTAACCGGAACCGCAAGCGAAAGTCGTTTGACGGAGATTATTGATGCTTGTAAGATACAGCTTTCCAGAGAAGAATGGTATCGTCTGTATTTGTCCGCAGGACATATTTTGCCGTAAGGAAATTGCATTAAAGGAAAAGAACCCGCCGGGGACTGTAGTAGTCTTCCCGGCGGGTCTCTTTTAGTATAACGTCTCTTTTATCATTTGTGTTACTTCTTCAATCTTTGCTTCATCTAATTTTGTATCCAGAAAATATTGAACCGCATAGAATGCCTGTGCCACAAGCATTTCCAAACCATTGACAGCGATAAGTCCGCGGGACCTTGCTTCGGCAAGAAGCTTTGTAATCTCCGGATTGTAGATAATGTCTACCACTGCGGTCAGGTTCGGAAACGGGGTAAGTGTGGTAGGTGTTTCGTCTACCTTCGGGTGCATGCCCACCGGACTGGTGTTGATCAGTACCGTGGCATCGGAGTGAAGGGCATAAGCTTCCTCGTAGGAGCAGATGCCGTCGCCGGAGGAACGTTTTACGATGATGATTTCCTTTGCAGCAAGGTCGGAGAGCACAGCAAGCACTGCTTTTGCGGCACCACCATTTCCCAGTACCAGTATTTTTTCTCCGCTAATCTTGATATTATTCTTTTGTAAGGTATACAAAAATCCGTAATAATCGGTGTTGTAGCCGGTCAATGTTCCATCTTTGTTGACCACGGTATTTACGGCACCGATTTTTTTTGCCTGTTTCTCTATTGCATCCAGGTAGGGAATCACTTCGGTTTTGTATGGAATGGTCACGTTCACGGCAGAAAACTCTTTTGCCGTCATAAATTCTTTGACACCCTCTTTGGTCAGCTCGATTAAATCATAGGTATAGTCTGCCAAAGCTTCATGTATTTGTTTGGAATAGCTGTGGGATAAGTGTTCTCCCAGTAATCCGTAATTTCCCGCCATATGAGTTCTCCCTTGTTTTATAGCTACTTTGCTACGTTATCATGGTACAAAGTATAGCACAGTGAAAAATAGTTTGCAAGAAGGGGTGGCATATTTTACAGCCTGTCTCATATATTGAGATAAGGCAATAAACATACAGGAGACAGGAAGGCCGGGAAGGGGAAACGGGAGTGGACAGAAAGGGGACAAGCGGATGAAAATTGCAAATATGTTACCGGAACCGATAGGTCAGATTTTGCTTTGTTCCGGTGTCGTACAGAAAAATCTGAGGGAGATCAGACTTCGGACCGGAAGACCATTTATGATAGAAACAGCGACGGGAGAATGTTTTCTTGGAGAAGACGGAACGGTGTTACGGACAGAAAAAGGAGCTTATGTCGTAAGGGCGGAGGACATAAAGGCGACGATGGAGTTGTTAACCGGGTATTCGGTATATGCATTTGAAGATGAATTGAGAAGAGGGTATTTCACAATAGAAGGCGGGCACCGGGTAGGGGTGGCGGGACGATGTGTAACGGAGGAAGGAAACGTACTTCGTTTGCAATACATTTCCTTTTTGAATATTCGTATCGCTCATGAATGTAAAGGATGCAGTGAAAACCTGTATCGTTATCTGTATGGGGACGGGCAGTATTATCATACGTTGTTGTTTGCCCCGGCCGGGCATGGAAAAACTACATATTTGCGGGATTTAATCCGTCTGCTTTCCGATAACGGCCTGCGTGTGGGAATTGCGGACGAGCGGTCGGAACTGGCGGCCTGCCGCCATGGGATACCGCAACATGATGTGGGCGTTCGCACGGATGTAATGGACGGCTGTCCCAAAGCGGCGGCTATGGAAATGCTTCTGCGCTCCATGGCTCCCCAGGTGTTGGCGGCGGATGAAATCGGAATGCCGGAAGATGTAGAAGCCATACGACGGGCGGCAGTCAGCGGATGTAAGGTGGTGGCTACCGCCCATGGAGATACCTTTTCTGAGTTGTGTTGCAATCCGATTTTACAAATGTTATGGGAAGAGCGAAAGTTCGAGCGATATGTGAGAGTGGAAAAAACGAAAGAAGGGTTTCAAATCAGGAGTATATATGACAGGGAAGGAAGGGAGTTGACCGGATGGAATACATAAAGCTGTTGGGAGCGGCACTGGTTATTATTGCGGGAGCGGGCTTTGGTTCCTGCGGCGTGAAAAAAATGAAGGAGAGGACAAAAGAGTTCGAAGAGTTATATTTTTGTCTGCTCCGGTTAAAAAGTGAAATCAATCACGGGGTGAAACCGCTGCCGGAGGCAATTCTTTGTGCAGCGGAACGGAAGGATGGAACGATAGGAGGGAGCTTTCGGCAAACCATGACGGCCTTGGCAAAGAAGATGACAGAAGGAAAGGAAGCCTATGAAATATTACTGCGGAGCTGTGTTGCAGAGCATTTGTCGGATGGCGTTATAAAGAAAGAAGAGGAAGAAGGGTTTGTATCTACGTTTTTGTTGTTAGGGGGAAATGACAGAACAAAACAGGTACAGATGTTGGAGTATTACAGCGAAACCATAAGGGAACTGATTTTGACGGAAAAGAGCAAGAAAAAGGAACAGGCATATCTGTACCGTAGTCTCGGATTGCTTGGGGGAATCTTTCTATCGGTAATCCTGTATTAAAAGGAGGATAACATGACAATTCAATTGATATTTAAAATAGCGGCGGTAGGAATTCTGGTTTCTGTAATCAATCAGGTGTTAAAGCATTCCGGAAGGGAAGAACAGGCATTTTTGGTAAGTCTGGCAGGATTGATTCTCGTACTGTTGTGGATTGTTCCTTATATTGCAGAACTGTTTTCTACCATTATGAGTTTATTTGAACTATAGGAGGCACTATGCTTAAAGTTGTGTTAATCGGTCTGGTGGCAGTCTTTGTCATTCTGTTATTAAAAGTAGGGAAACCGGAATATGCCATGGCGGTAAGCCTGGCGGCCAGTGTATTGATTTTACTGTTTGCGGCCGGGACTTTAACGCAGGTGGTGGGAGAGTTGAGAACCTTGTTCTCCTACATCTCTTTGCCGGAGGGCTATTTGGAGATATTGTTAAAAATATTGGGAGTGGCGTATCTTGCGGAATTCGGGTCAGCCCTATGTAAGGATGCGGGACAAAGCGCTATCAGCGGACAAATCGAATTGGTTGGGAAATTAACGATTTTAGCTATTAGTATGCCGATTGTGACGTCTTTGTTTGAAACCATAAGCGGGATGTCCTGGTAGGAAGAAGGAGAAAAGGATATGGACATGTTTTCCGTGGATTACGGTCAATTGGATACGGCGGTAAACGGGATGTTCCCAAAGCAGGAAGTCCCCGGGTTTTCTGAAATTGTAGGCGGGCTTATAGAGGGCGATATTCCGGTGGGGGATGTGTTCTCTATGTTGCTTAAGTCAGGAACGCAAGGGCTTTTGTACGGAGTCACCGGGGTGCGGGAACTGATATTTATTGCCATAGTGGCAGCAGTGTTTTGTGTGTTATCAAAAACCGGGAAATTGGGACAGGCCACGCAGACAAGCTTTTTTGTGGCGTATTTGTTAATAGTGGGTGGGACTTTTCGTATTTTTGAGTTGTCCCGGGACATTGTGGGAACAGCACTTACCACACTGACGGACTTTATGAAGGCGTTAATCCCTGCTTACTGTACCGGAATCACCATTGCGTCCGGTGGGTTAAGTGCCTCCGTGTTCTATCACGTGGCTATGCTTGGAATCGGGATTGTGGGGACGGTGTTGTACAATGTAGTACTGCCGGCCACCGGACTGTATTTTATGCTTTCCTCCCTGAACCGGATTTTGGAGGAGGACTTTCTTTCCAAATTGGCCGGTTTGCTTTATTCCGTTGCGGAAGGTGTGATGAAGGTTTCTATGGCAGCGGTCCTGGGGATCGGCATGGTACAGGGACTCATAGCTCCGGCGGCGGATGAAGTGAAGCGTTCCGCTATTATGAAAACAGCGGGGGCAATCCCGGTGTTAGGGGATATTCTGGAAGGGTCGGCCCAGACCGTATTGGCGGCAGGAGTGCTGCTTAAAAATGCAATCGGCACAGCCGGGGCAATTATTATTGTTCTGTTATGTTTTGTTCCTCTTGTGCGTGTGGGAATCGCCAATCTGGCATTGCGGTTCGGAGCAGCTATTTTACAGCCCATATCGGACAAGCGCATTACGGATTGTTTGGGCTATGCGGCAAAGACCCATAAGTTACTGTTGAAGCTGTTACTGTATACCATGTTTTTGTTTTTGATGTCCATTGTATTCCTGCTGATGCTGACAAAGGGTGGTGTGTAGGTGGATCTTGTTGTTTCTTATGCCAAAACGGTATTGTTTTTTCTTCTGTTTGTAAATCTTGTGATACAGCTACTGCAGGGCAGTTCCTATGAGCGGTTTATCCGGCCGGTTTGCGGCATGATTTTGATAATTCTGGTGATTCGTCCTATGTTACGGCTCTTGGGGGAAGATGAGAGGGTATTGTTTGCGGCGGAGCAAAAGTTATCTCTTATGCTTACAAAAAATGAAATGTCTATGGCGGAAACGGAGGAGGATGGCTATGCATTTGCGGTACTGGAGCAGTATGAGGCAGAACTTACGAGGCAGTTGGAGGAAGTGCTGCAAAAGGAGAATCTGGTGGTTGTATCGGCAGATTTTTCTATATCGGCGGAGGAAAAAGAGTTTGGGGTCATTCGAGGGATAGAAGTCACAGCAACGGAAAAGAGAGAAGAATCCTTAACTGAAATAAGGATAGCACCCATTGTATTTGAGCGGGAACAAACAAGGGATACCATGAGTGCGAGAGAAATTGGAATCAGAGATAAACTATCGGACTTCTACCGGTTAGAGAAGGATAATATATATGTTAGTATCAAGGAGGAAGAGGATGGATAAAAAGCGGGGGAAGGAACCCGGAATAAAGGAATGGGCAATTATTTTGGCGGCAGGGGCGGGACTTTTAGTATTGTCCGTTCCTGGACTGTTTGAGAAAAAGAAAAAAGAGACCACAGCCACCGAAGCTGTGGCAAGTCAAGGGAAGGAACTGACAGAGGAATACGAACAGCGTATGGAACGTAAGCTGGAGGAAATCTTACTGCAGGTGGAGGGGGTTACCGACGCAAAAGTCATGATAACCTTTCGGTCTACCATGGAAAAGGTAGTATTACAGGATACGGTGACGGATGGGGCAAGCACACAGGAAGAAGACGGAGCGGGAGGACAACGAACCGTTCAAACTACGAAGGAAGAGAAGACGGCGGTACTGGCCGGTTCAATGCCCTATCTGACAAAGGAACTGACCCCGGCGGTGGAAGGCGTGCTGGCGGTGATTTCCGGAGCGAAAAAAGAAAGTATACTTACCATAACCGAGGCGGTACAGGCATTATTTGCAGTCCCCGCACATAAAGTAAAAATAATAATAAATTAATTCGGAGGAATGTATGAAACATATTTTTAAGAAAAATCAAGTGATTATTACCGCACTGGCGCTTATGATTGCGGTAGCCGGCTATTTGCAGATGTCGGGGGATGCAGCTGAGAAAGAGGCAGGAATGCCGGATGCGGCACAGGCAAGCACGAATCTGTCGGGACATTATGAAATAACCGCAGGGGATTTGTCGGAGTATTACGGTGACATTTCGGAGGAAGATTTGGTGGATGCATCCCTTGTGGAAGATGAAAATGCCCAGGCTACAGCAGCAGACGGAACTGGGACTGAGGTTGCCGCTTCCGGAGAAAGCACGGATGAGATCGGAGAAGCTGTTTTAGTCAGCACTACCATCCGGGGAGATTATGCGGTAAATGCGAAGTTAAACAGAGAACAGACCAGAGCAAAGAATAAGGAAATCTTAATGGATATGTTGGGAGATGACAGCCTTTCTGAAACGCAGAAACAGGAAGCAATTGACGCATTGCTAGAAATGACGCAGATTTCCGAGATGGAGCAGGCAGCGGAGTTGTTACTGGAAGCAAAAGGCTTTGCAGATGCAGTGGTAAATATTGTGGGAGAAGAAGTGGATGTGGTCATCAATGCAACCTCGGTTACCGATCGCCAGATTGCACAGATTGAAGACATTGTTATGAGAAAAACCGGAGCGGAAGCGCAAAATATTGTAATTACGGCGGCGATTCAGGAGGATTAGTTTTGGAAATCCGTAGAAAAAGGCTTTTCAATTTGTAAAATAAATGGTATACTATAGATAATTTGATAAACTGCGGTATGTGTCGGAATGATTCCGGCATTTGATTGCAAGGAACGGAGGCAACAGTATGGCAAAAGAACATGAAGGAAAGAATGCGAATTGGTCCTCTAAGGAAGTTTCTTCCATCGGAGAGGTAATGATAGCAGATGACGTTATTGCAACGATTGCAGGCTTGGCCACCACGGAGGTGGAGGGTGTTTCTTCCATGCAGGGAAACATTACCAATGAGTTGGTAGGAAAGCTTGGAATGAAGAATATGACCAAAGGAATTAAGTTAAAGTTAGAGGAAGACGGCGTGATTGTAGACTTATACATCCAGATGCGCTACGGTTACAGCATTCCGAAGACCTGCGGTATTATTCAGGATAAGGTAAAGAATGCCATCGAGAGCATGGTAGGTCTTATGGTAAAGACCGTGAATGTACACATTGTAGGTGTGGATACCAATACGACAAGATAAGGGAGAGCTTTATGACAAGGCGTGAATTAAGAGAACATACTTTTTTATTGTTGTTCCGTAAGGATTTTCATGATGCGGAAGAGATGGAGGAACAGCTTTCCCTGTACTTTGACGGCGTTGAGATTAATGAAGACGAAGAAGGCAGTGCCACCCGCTATCGTTTTTTGACATTGCCGGAGGGAACGGATGCGGAGGAAGTAAAGAAGCGTTTTTACGATATCTGCAGTCACCGTGACGAGATTGACGAGGTGCTTTCCTCGGCTGCCAGCGGTTGGAAGTTAGGCCGTATCGGTAAAGTGGAACTGGCATTGCTTCGTATGGCGGTATATGAGATGCGCTACGATGATGAGACACCGGAGAAGGTGGCAATAAACGAAGCGGTTGAATTGGCAAAGAAGTACGGTGCGGATGCTTCTTCCGGATTTATTAACGGTGTATTGGCGAAGCTTGTGGAGGCATAGCCGGTACAAAGGGTATAGGAGGCAGAAATGAACCAACCGGTTTTTTCGGTCAGTCAGGTAAATGCGTATGTGAAACAGATGTTTTTGAAGGATGACAGACTGCGATTCCTTGCGGTAAACGGCGAGGTATCCAACTGCAAGTATCATTCTTCGGGACATCTGTATTTTACGATTAAGGACAAATCCGGTCAGCTGGCCTGTGTGATGTTTGCAAGTGCGGTACGTAATCTATCTTTCACATTGAGGGAAGGACAAAGCGTCATTGTATACGGCAGTATGCAGGTATATGAACGGGACGGGAAATATCAGTTGTATGCAGAGGCCATTGAAAAGGACGGCGTAGGACAACTATATGAACAAATTGAAGAATTGAAGCGTCGTCTTACGGCAGAAGGCTTGTTTGCTACAGAACGGAAAAAGCCGATTCCGGCCTATGCAAAACGGGTAGGAATCGTTACGGCCCAGACCGGTGCGGCTATCCGGGATATCGTTCAGATAGCTACCCGGAGAAATCCGTATGTGCAACTGATACTACAGCCGGCCCTGGTGCAAGGGGAGGGTGCACCGGACAGTCTGGTCCGGGCATTACGGAAGTTAGATGCTCTTCGTCCTGATGTGATTATTATCGGCCGGGGCGGCGGCAGTGCGGAAGATTTGATGGCATTTAATACGGAGCCTGTGGTCCGGGCTGTGGCGGAATGTGTGACGCCGGTTATCAGTGCGGTAGGTCATGAAGTAGATGTGGCACTGACGGATTTTGCGGCGGACCTGCGGGCACCGACACCAAGTGCGGCGGCGGAACTGGCTGTATATGAGTATCGGGCATTGGCAGAATATCTGGCGGCATTTCATACCAATCTTACCTATTCCATGTGCAGAAAGATAGAGCTTTCCCGCAGCAGGGCAGAGTCTATGGGAGAAAAGCTTTTGCGGGTAGGTCCGTCCGGGGCATTAAAGACCAAAAAATTGCAGCTTATATATACCGGAGAACGCATGGAACAGGCAATGAAGCGGCATTTTTCGGAAAAGAAGCACCGATTGGAACTTTTGGCAGGAAGGCTACATGCAGTATCGCCGGCGGCAAGATTGGCCGGTGGGTATGCATTTGTGACTACGGAGAACAATCGTCCGCTTATTTCCGTGGATCAGATAAAGAAGGATGACCGGGTGCACATTACACTGGCAGACGGTTTGGTGACAGCAACGGTAGAGAAGGCGGAGAAAGAGGCAGCGAAATGGCAGAAACAGTAAAAAAAGATGCGACACAGAAAAAGGTAACGACCAAGAAGGCAGAGAACACCCGTACCCTGGAAGAAATGTTTCAGGAGCTGGAGGAAATTACAACAGAGCTTGAAGGAAAAGAACTGCCGCTAGAGGAATCATTTCTGAAATATCGTAAGGGAATGGAACTGTTAAAGCAGTGTAACGATGCGATTGATACGGTAGAAAAGGAACTGCAGATTTTGGAGGAAGCTTAATGGAGTTTGTAGAACAGATGAAGCAGAAGCAGGAAGAAATCAATTCCGTTTTATCCCGGTATCTTCCGAAGGAAACGGGAGAAGAGAAGCTCTTGTTTGAAGCAATGAATTACAGTGTCAGGGTTGGAGGCAAGCGCATTCGTCCCATGCTGTTATTGGAGACCTATAAGATGTTCGGCGGTACGGGAGAGGATGCGGATCCGTTTGCAACTGCACTGGAACTGATTCATACCTATTCCCTTGTTCATGATGATTTACCGGCGATGGATAACGATATGTACCGCAGAGGGAATCTTACTACTCACGCAAAGTACGGTCATGCCATGGGCGTATTGGCGGGAGACGGGTTGCTTAACTATGCCTTCGAGATTATGAGCGAGGCGGTATGTGCAGGTGGCACACCGGCAGCAAAGGCAATGGCAATCATCGCAAAAAAAGCAGGAGTTACCGGTATGATAGCGGGACAAGTTGTGGATGTGATGAACACCGGAAAGCCGCTTTCAAAGGAACTGCTTGATTATATCAACGAGCGGAAGACATCCGCACTGATTTGCGGGGCATTGATGGCAGGTGCGGCACTGGCTGGGGCCAGGGAAGAAGAACTTCGGGTTTTGGAAAAAGTGGGAACTTATGTGGGACTTGCCTTCCAGATAAAGGATGATATACTGGACGTCATTGGGGATGAAGCGAAGCTCGGGAAGCCGGTTCACAGTGACGAAAAGAATGAAAAGAATACGTATGTGACGTTAATCGGAATTGATGCGGCGGAACAGACGGTACAGAAGTACTCGGAGGATGCGGTAGAGTTATTGGATTCATTACCGTATAGAAATCCGTTTTTAAAACAATTGTTAATATCACTGGCCACGAGGGAGTATTAGAAATGACCCTGTCGGTCAGGTGGAGGTTGTAGTATGGAGAGCTTGCTGAGACAGATAAACGAGCCGAATGATATAAAGAAAATCAATAAAAAAGAATATGGGAAGCTGGCAAAGGAGATTCGTCACTTTTTAGTGAAGAGTGTCAGTAAAACCGGCGGACATCTGGCGTCAAATCTGGGAGCGGTAGAGCTTACCATGGCGTTACATCTTGCCATGGATTTCCCGGAGGACAAGCTGATTTTTGATGTGGGACATCAGGCATATACCCACAAGCTTCTGACCGGGCGCAGGAAGGAGTTTTCCACCCTGCGTGCTTATGAAGGGCTCAGCGGGTTTCCGAAGCGTAGGGAGAGCGATTGCGATGCCTTTGATACGGGACACAGTTCCACCTCCATATCGGCGGCGGCAGGGTTTGCGGCGGCACGGGATTTGGCAGGAGAGGATTACCGGGTGGCGGCAGTCATCGGAGACGGTGCTCTGTCCGGAGGTATGGCGTATGAGGCTTTGAATCATATCGGCGGCAGCCGTACCAATATGCTGATTGTATTAAATGACAACCAGATGTCCATTTCCGAGAATATCGGAGGAATGGCAGCCTACCTCGGTAAGGTGCGTACCAATATTAAATACGTGGAATTTAAGGATGATTTGGAACAGACCCTTCGTAAAACGAAGCTTGGCACCAAGTTGGTACACGGCTTAAAGCGTTCCAAGGATTCCATTAAGCATTTTATTGTGCCGGGCATGTTTTTTGAAGACATGGGCATTACCTACGTGGGACCGATTGACGGCCATAACATTGACCTGATGGTTCGCGCCTTTAAGACTGCTTTTGCGGCGAATAAGCCGGTGCTGGTGCATGTGGTGACCGAAAAGGGAAAAGGTTATGAGTTTGCAAAAGAGAATCCGAGTGCATTCCATGGTGTGGAGCCTTTTGATATAAAGACAGGGAAATGTTTGTCTGTAAGTAAAAAGAAAAGCTATACTTCCGTTTTTTCTGAAGCAATTTGTGATCTTGCAAAAAAAGATAAGAAGATAGCGGCAATAACGGCAGCTATGCCGCAGGGCACCGGGCTGGACCGTTTTGAGGCACTGTATCCGGAGAGGTTCTTTGATGTAGGGATTGCGGAAGAACACGCGGTGACCTTTGCTGCGGGACTTGCGGCAGGAGGGATGAAGCCGGTGGTGGCGGGGTATTCCACCTTTTTACAGAGGGCCTATGACCAGATTGTGCATGATGTATGCGTAGGAGAGCTTCCGGTGGTGTTTGCAGTAGACCGGGCAGGTATCGTGGGAAATGACGGAGAAACCCACCAGGGTATCCTGGATTTATCCTATTTGTCCCATGTTCCGGGGCTGACGGTGATGGCACCATCCGATGCTATGGAATTAAGGGAAATGTTGCGGTTTGCAGTTTCTTTACGCAAACCGGTAGCCATCCGTTATCCGAGAGGCAGTGTATATGAAAGGAAGACAGAAGTCCGTACACCGATAGAGTATGGGAAGGCAGAATGGATCTTCCGTGAGAATGAAATAGTACTCCTGGCGGCAGGAAGTATGGTAGAAACTGCCATAAAAGTGCGGGATATTTTACTGGAAGGTGCCTACCGGGTATCGGTGGTCAATATGCGATTTGTGTCTCCTATTGATACGGATGTGTTAGAGGATGCGGCAGAAGGGCATCGTGTGATTGTGACTTTGGAAGAAAACGTGTTATCCGGTGGTTTGGGTGAAAAGGTTGCTGCTTATTATGCGGAACGTGGGAGAAAGGTGCAGTTAAAAAACATTGCTCTTCCGAACCACTATATCGAACACGGAGATGCAGAAGTGTTACGGGAAAAATACGGCTTGACCGCAGAAAAGATTGCGGAAGAAGTACGGGCATTTTACAGAGGGCAGTAAGAGAGGATGTAAGATGGCAGAGAAAGAAAAGGAACGGCTGGACGTGTTGCTTGTGAAACGGAATCTTGCGGAATCCAGAGAAAAAGCAAAGGCCTATATTAAGGACGGAAGTGTATTTGTAGACGGCGTAAAAGCAGATAAAGCAGGAGCAAATGTCCTTGTGGATGCGGAGATTGAACTTCGGGGCACGACAATGAAATATGTAAGCCGGGGCGGCTATAAGTTAGAGAAGGCAATTGGCGAATTCGGTGTACCGCTGAAGGATGCGGTATGTATGGATGTGGGAGCCTCTACTGGAGGATTTACGGATTGTATGCTTCAGAACGGAGCACGGAAGGTATTTGCGGTAGATGTGGGTACGGACCAGCTTGCGGAGAAACTTCGTTCCGATGAACGGGTGGTATCCATGGAACAGACAAATATCCGTTATGTGACTCCGGAAGATATCGGCGAGCCGGTGGATTTTGTATCTATCGATGTGGCATTTATTTCTCTGACCAAGGTGCTGGCACCGGTGTATGATTTGATGAAGGTGGGGGCACGGATTGTATGCCTGATTAAACCGCAGTTTGAGGCCGGGAAGGAAAAGGTCGGCAAGAAAGGTGTGGTAAAAGAACGAGGAACCCATTTGGAAGTCATCGAACAGGTTATCCGATATTCGGATGCTTTGGGCTTTTCTATGTTGGGACTGTCTTTTTCACCGATACGGGGACCGGAAGGAAATATCGAGTACTTGTTGTATATGGAAAAACGGCAGGAAGAACAGTCGGAAGCCGAGCGCTTGATTATGCAGGCAGACCGTGTTACAAAGGAAGCCCACGCTGTACTTGATAAGTAGCGGAAGTGCTATTAGAAAAGAGAAATTGCAATGGAAGGGAAATCGGGGATTTTGATTGACTTTCCCCTTGTTTTGTTGTAGACTATAACTACTTTATTTTTGTCGGACTGGAGGGGTTCTGCAGATGAAAAAAGTATGTGTCATTGCCAATGCCGGGAAAGAAACAGCGGCGGAACGGGCAGAGCAGGTACGTGTTTTCTTTCATGAAAGAGGAATAGACTGCGTTGTGCTTTTGGACGATTTCTCGGAAAAGACATCCTATGAACCGGTTTTACAGGACGATATGGAATGTGCCGTAGTGCTGGGCGGAGACGGAACGTTGATTCATGTTGCACGCAAACTTGCGGAAAAAAAGATTCCGGTATTCGGTATCAATATGGGAAACCTGGGATTTTTGACCCATGCGGATTCCGGAAAGGCAAGAAGTGCATTGGAAGCTTTGATTGCGGGCGAGTATTGCATTGAAGAACGTATGATGTTAGAGGCGTCCGTGGACGGCAAGGCCTTCGGGACGGCATTAAATGATGTGGTATTGACACGAAACGGCTTTTCCAGAATTATCAGTGTCGGGATTTATGTAAACGGGAAACCGGTTTGTAATTACCGGGGCGACGGTGTAATCGTGGCAACCCCGACGGGTTCTACCGGTTACAATTTGTCCGCGGGAGGTCCGGTGGTAGCCCCGAAAACGGAACTTTTTCTTATTACGCCCATATGTCCGCATTCCTTGAGTGCCAGAAGCATCTTACTTTCGGCGGAGGATGAACTTCATATCGTAATCCGCGAGGAGAAAAAGACACAGGACGAGGAAGCAATTTTAAGCTTAGACGGTCAACGGGCCAAAGATCTTGCGGCAGAGGATCGGATTGTGATTCGTAAGTCAGAGAAGAAGGCATATTTGATTCAATTAAATGAAAATAGTTTTTTTGATGCGTTACATAGGAAGCTGGGGGCACAGGAGATTATTTAAAACGGAGAACTATATGAAAACAGCAAGACATAATAAGATTATTGAATTGGTGGAAAAAAACGAAATCGAAACCCAGGAAGAACTGGGAGAGCTTTTAAAAAAGGCGGGATTTTCCGTGACGCAGGCCACCATATCCCGGGATATCAGAGAATTGAAACTGTCTAAGGTGGCCATTGACCTTGACCGTCAGAAGTATATTGTACTTCGGACCCATAACAGCGAGATGAACGACAAGTATGTCAGAATCCTGCGGGATTCCTTCGTTTCTATGGCAAAGGCGCAGAATATTCTTGTGGTAAAGACGGTTGCCGGTATGGCAATGGCGGCGGCTGCAGCCCTGGATGCACTGCAGGTAGATGGAATCGTGGGTTGTATCGCAGGAGACGACACGATTATGTGTGCCATCCGTACCGAAAAGGAAACGGATGCGGTAATGGAGAAATTACATCGCTTAACCGGCGATAAAAGAATAAGTGATAAAGAATAAAGGAGATAAAAGTTATGTCAGGTCATTCCAAATTTGCAAACATCAAGCACAAGAAAGAAAAGAACGATGCAGCAAAGGGTAAGATTTTTACCCGTATCGGTCGTGAAATCGCCGTTGCGGTAAAGGAAGGCGGTCCGGATCCGAATAATAACAGTAAGTTAAAGGATGTTATCGCAAAGGCAAAGGCAAACAACATGCCGAACGATACCATCGACCGCAGTATTAAGAAGGCTGCCGGCGACGGAGACGGTGTAAATTACGAAAAGGTTACTTACGAAGGCTACGGCCCAAGCGGTATTGCTATTATTGTAGATGCCCTTACGGACAACAAGAATCGTACCGCAGCTAACGTACGAAATGCATTTACCAAGGGTAACGGTAACATGGGAACCACCGGTTGCGTATCCTTTATGTTTGATCAAAAGGGTCAGATTATTGTAGCAAAGGAAGATTACTCCGGAGATGCAGATGAGCTTATGATGACGGCTCTGGATGCAGGTGCGGATGATTTCGCCGAGGAAGAGGACAGCTACGAGATTATCACCGATCCGGATGCATTCAGCGAAGTACGCGAAGCATTGGAAGCAGCAGGTATTGTCATGGTTTCCGCAGAAGTCACCATGATTCCGCAGACCTGGGGTACCTTAACCGATGAAGGTGACATTAAGAGCATGAACAAGATTCTCGACCTTTTGGACGAGGACGACGACGTTCAAGAAGTTTACCACAACTGGGATATGCCGGAGGAGTAAGTTTCTGTAATGAAACAGATAGAATAGACAGAGGTGATTGAAATGAAAATCAGAACCAGATTTGCACCGAGCCCGACAGGTAGAATGCATGTTGGTAATTTAAGAACCGCATTGTACGAGTACCTGGTGGCAAAGCACGAGGGCGGTGACTTTATTTTAAGAATTGAGGATACGGACCAGGGCCGTTTGGTAGAGGGGGCCGTAGATATTATTTATCGTACTATGGAGAAGACCGGTCTTCTTCACGACGAAGGTCCGGATAAGGACAAGGGCTGTGGCCCGTACGTACAGAGCGAGCGCGTACAGAGCGGCCTGTACATGGAGTACGCAAAGCAGTTAGTAGAAAAGGGTGAGGCGTATTACTGCTTCTGTACCAAGGAGCGTTTGGAGTCGTTAAAGGCTTCCGTAGAGGGCTCTGAGGATAAGGAGATTACCAAGTACGACAAGCATTGTCTACACCTGTCGAAAGAGGAAGTTGAGAAGAATTTAGCTGCCGGTATGCCGTTTGTTATCCGTCAGAATACTCCGGCGGAGGGTACCACTTCGTTTACTGATGCCAATTACGGCACCATTACGGTAGAGAATGCGGAGCTGGACGATATGATTCTCATTAAGTCCGACGGTTTCCCGACCTACAACTTTGCAAACGTAATTGATGACCATTTGATGGGCATTACCCACGTTGTTCGCGGTAATGAGTATCTTTCTTCTACACCGAAGTATACCAGATTGTATCAGGCTTTCGGATGGGACGAGCCGATGTACGTTCATGTTCCGCTCATTACCAACGAGGAGCATCAGAAGCTTTCCAAGAGAAGTGGTCATTCCTCCTTTGAGGATCTGCTTGAGCAGGGCTTTGTAACGGAAGCAATCGTAAACTTTACCGCGCTTCTTGGCTGGAGCCCGACAAACAACGAAGAGATTATGACCATGGAGGAGTTAATCCAGCAGTTCGATTACACCCACATCAGCAAGTCTCCGGCAGTGTTTGATATGCAGAAGCTTCGCTGGATGAACGGCGAGTACTTAAAGCGTATGGAC
>JAZNBY010000017.1:0-3514 GCA_045587325.1 Lachnospiraceae bacterium
GAGGTTTCCCTCGGTTCTTATACCTTTTCCGTTGCAAGCGTAGATGAAGAGACCGGCGTGCCGACCTTAGGCGGTGATGCTCCGGTGCTCAGTTTCAATGTTTCCACCGGTAAAATGGTGAATATCGGTGATGGGGAAGGAGAGCAGAGTCTTACATTCTCCATCGGAATTACCGGGGAGCATCCGTTTAAGGACATTGATGTAGATTTTTCCGCACTTACCATGTATGCAAACAGCGGAAAGACTACCATCGAAGGAAGTAAGGGCGGACTTGACAATCTTGGAAAGGGACGTACCGCAGGTAATATGTCCGGTGTAACCATTGACAATGCAGGTAAGATTTACGGTGTATATGACAATGGTGTAAGTAAGCTCCTGGGACAGGTTGTTATCGCACGTTTTGCAAACAACTCCGGTCTTGAGGCTGTGGGAAACAGTTTGTTTGCCGAGTCTCAGAACTCCGGTGAGTTTGACGGAATCGGTGAGGATATTACCATGTCCGGCGGTAAGTTTAACGTAGGCGTATTGGAAAGCTCCAACGTAGACCTTGCAAGTGAGTTTACCGATATGATTACAACCCAGAGAGGTTTCCAGGCAAATTCCCGTATCATTACCACATCAGATACCTTATTGGAAGAATTGATTAACCTAAAGAGATAATTAGTTGAGATGGGTCGGCAAGGGCTGCCATAGTGCAGTGCTTGCCGGCTTATAGGTTTTTTGCGGGGGGATTTTTATGATTGAAATTACGAAACTGAATGATGTGAAAATCACGATAAACGCAGAGTTGATTGAGGTGGTGGAAGAGATTCCGGACACCATGATTACATTAACCACAGGGAAAAAAATATTTGTAAAAGAAAGTAGACAAAAGGTAGAAAATCTAGTAAAATCATATAAAAGGGATATTTTTCGTCAGATTTTGAATGTAAATGAGTAAATAGTTGCTACATTTTATGCGATAGAATTAAAATGTTTTTGATGGGAAGGTGAATTAATTTGGATTTATCTACATTAATCGGTGTTATTGCGGGAATCGGTCTTTGTATTTTCGGTATGATTGTAGGACAGGAAAATGCCATGGCGGCAGTTTCTTCCTTTTTGCATTTACCGTCCGCACTGATTACCTTCGGTGGTGCCCTTGCGGCCACCCTTGTTATGTCACCGAGCATCGGTGATTTCGTGAAAGGCTTTAAGTCCTTTGGTATTGCACTGAAGAAGGTGGAATACGACGAAACAGAGAAGATTAAGCAGATTATTGATTTGTCCAATGTTGCACGTAAAGAGGGCCTTTTGGCCTTGGAAGAAGCGGCCAACAGCAGTATTGATGACGAATTCATGAAAAAGGGAATTCTTCTTATTGTTGACGGTACCGATCCGGAGTTTGTAAGAAGAATTTTGGAAACAGAACTTGAGTGTGTTGAAAATCGACATAAATCCGTAATTACCTTCTGGGAGAACTTAGCTTCCATGGGTCCTGCCTGGGGTATGATCGGTACACTTATCGGACTTGTACTTATGTTGAGAGACCTGCAGGATATCAGCTCCGTAGGTCCGAACATGGCGGTTGCACTTATTACCACCTTTTACGGTTCCTTACTGGCAAACTGGCTATGTCTTCCAATTGCAGCAAAATTGAAGGAGAAGAACAGTGCGGAAGTTATGTTAAAGACCATTGTGGTGGAAGGTTTACTTTCCATCCAGGCCGGTGAGAATCCACGTGTTATCGAAGAAAAGTTAAAGTCCTTTATTGACCCGGCAGCAAGAGAGGCAATGTCCTCGGGAGGCGGTGAAGAGTAATGGCCAGAAAAAAGAAAGCAGAGGAAGCACCGAAAGGTTCACCGGCGTGGATGTCTACGTTTAGTGACTTAATGAATTTGTTGCTTTGTTTTTTCGTATTATTGTTTTCCATGTCATCGGTGGATACGGCTAAGTTCAATGAAATGGCGCAGTCTTTTGCAAGCACCTTCAATGTATTTAAGGCCGGAGGAGCGTTCTTCGGAGACGGTAATCTGGTGGCAAATGGTGCTACTCAGTTGAATAATCTGGATGAACACAAGGCTACCATGGGTGAGCAGTCCGAGTCCGAAGAGGAGTTTGAGAATATTTATGAGAACTCCGGCGATACGGAAAAGCTTCTGGAGTATTATGAGAATAAGGTTTCGGAACTGGTAGGTACTATCAAGGACCTGGAACAGAAGGAAGAATATGAAGAGCAGCAAAGACAGGAAGCTGCATCCAGTGTTTATGATGAGATTACCGATTTGGCCGGTAGGTATAATTTGGAACAATATGTTGAATTTGGCATGGACAAAGCCTATAATTATGTTAAAATAGATATAAAGGGTTCTGTACTTTTTGTGTCAAATTCTGCAGAGATAAAAGAAGAAGCCAAGGCGATTTTGTTAAAAATCGGTGACATATTAAAGTCCTATGATGACTACGGAATTGAGATTATCGGTCATACGGATAATGTTCCGATTAAGTCGGGACCATATAAGGATAATGATTATCTTTCAGCGGCCCGCGCAATTGAAACTGCACAGTATTTAATTGAGAAGAAGAATCTGGATGCATCAAAGGTTGCTTTTTCCGGCAAAGGAGAAAGGGAACCGGTAGACACTAATACGACTGCCGACGGGCGGTCCAGAAACCGCAGAATTGAGTTCCGGATTTACATGCCTGCGAAGTAGGCACAAGCTTATTTTACAGGGACATAACAGGAGGTAGCTAGATGAAGAGAAATATGCTTGCAATCATTATTTTGGCAGCAACATTGGTAAATCTGACATTATCTGCCGTATTGATTTTTACGGTGGTACCGAAGGCAAAGAGAACCGATGCCTTGATTGAGAAGATTGTGGCTGCGGTGGACTTGGAGACAGAGTCAGGAATCGGCAAAAACTATGGTGAAATCGCACCTGCAGATCAGGATGAGTATACATTTGCCGATAAGGTTGTGAATTTAAAGCCGGTGGGAGACAAGGTAAGCATCGCACAGGTTAGTATTACCATTACGCTGAATAAGAAGCATGATGATTATTCTCAGGTACAAGCTGCGATTGCCGGCAAGGAAAATAAGATTGTTGCTGCGGTTGGAAGTGTTCTCAGCGGCTATACTTCATCGGAAGTTGCAGGGTATGCAGATGAAATCAACAAGGAGTCATTGAAGAAGATTCAGGAGATTTTCGAGTCCGAGTGTGTCATCGAAGTGACCTTAAATGTTCTTGCGGCAAATTAAAACTTTTTGATGATTTTTTCGACAATATGTGTTATGATAGTAGTAGGAAGATTTTATGCAACAGCGTAGGGAGGTTTCGGCATGGGTGACGTATTATCCCAAAAAGAAATAGATGACCTGCTTGCGGCGTTCAGCAGCGGTGAGATAGACGCTGAGGAGATGAAAGGGACGACGGAAAAGCAGGTAAAGAACTATGACTTTAATCGTCCGACGAAGTTTTCCAGAGAACACCTTCGTACGCTGGAAATTATATTTGAGCATTACGGACGATTG
>JAZNBY010000018.1:0-23583 GCA_045587325.1 Lachnospiraceae bacterium
TCGGATGCGTCGGTTCTTCGCGGTATTGAGCCGCTTACCGCAAAGGATATTTTTGATGCGGCGAAGGCAGGCGATGTGGTTGCGGCGGAGTTGGTAGAGGAATTGGGCGAAGTTCTGGGCAGAGCACTTTCCCATGTGGCAGCGGTAACCGACCCGGAAGCATTTGTCATCGGCGGCGGTGTATCCCGTGCGGGAGAGATTCTGACAAAGACGGTGGAGCGCCATTATAACCATGGAATTATGAAGGCACTGCAGGGCAAGGAATTCCGTCTGGCAACGTTAGGAAATGATGCCGGTATTTTCGGTTGCGCAAAAATGATTTTGGATCGTTTGGAGAAATAAAGGGGGAAATGCTTTGGACGCTTTTTACGAAGAACTCTGTAAGATTATAACAAAAGAAGATGGTGTTCTCCGGGAGGAGCCGATGAAGAATCATACTACCTTTCGTGTGGGAGGACCGGCACAGTATTATGTTTTTGTATCCGACACCGGGGAACTGACAGAGACGGTAAGTCTTTGTAATCGTCATAAGATGCCTTGGGTGGTACTCGGAAACGGCAGTAATGTGCTTGTTTCGGACGAAGGCATCCGGGGAGTGGTCATACGGCTTTCCGGTGAACTTACCCGGTATGAGATAAAGGAAGATTTATATGCCGGAAGAGCCGAGGTGGTGGCCGGCGGCGGTGCATTGTTGTCCGCAGTTGCCATGGGACTTGCCAAAAAGGGATTTTCCGGGTTTGAATTTGCCGCAGGCATTCCAGGTAGTATCGGCGGTGCGGTAATGATGAATGCCGGTGCTTATGGCGGAGAAATCAAGGATTGTATTACAAAAGCAGAGATTGTGACGGCAGAGGGAGAGTGCAGGATTCTTTCTGCAGAAGAGTTAAAGCTTTCTTACCGGCACAGTGTATTGACGGAAGAAAGGGGAATTGTAACAAGAGCATGGTTTTCCTTCCCAATCGGTTCCAAGCTTTACATTTTGTCCAATATTGAGATGTTAAACAGAAAACGCAGGGAAAAGCAGCCCCTTGAGTACCCGAGTGCAGGTTCCACCTTTAAGCGTCCGGAGGGCTATTTTGCCGGAAAGCTGATTATGGATGCAGGCCTGGCCGGTATGCGGATCGGCGGGGCAGCGGTATCGGAAAAGCACTGCGGTTTTGTGATTAACAAAGAGAATGCCACGGCTACGGATATTTACCGGTTGATGCGGTATGTGGCAGATAAGGTGGAACAGGTAAGCGGTGTACGGTTAGAGCCGGAAGTAAAGTTACTGGGGACCTTTCCGGAAGACTGATTCGGAGGATTATCATGTCATTTTCAATGCAGGTAAAAAGGGAGCTGTTCGGAGTCAATCCTTCCGCCAGACATTGCAAAATAGCGGAGCTTTCTGCCCTGGTTGTCCAGTGCGGGAAAATAGAGGTTGACAAAAGTGGACACTTTCATATAAAATTACAAACGGAAAGCGGATATGTTGCCAAAAAGTGTAATTTTCTTCTGAAACGGTTGTGCAATGTGCCGCTTGATATCTCGGTTCGTACGGCAAAGGGGAAGTCTTCCTATGTGCAGTACACCATCGAGATACGTGGGGATGAAAACGTACGTCGGGTGGCGGAGTTGCTAAAACTGAAAGTATCCGATACAGACGGGGCGCTTAGAGCGGATGGCATGGTGTTTTTACATACCTGCTGTAAGCGTGCTTTTTTGCGGGGTATTTTTCTTGCATCCGGATCCATCAGCAATCCGAACAAGTCCTATCACTACGAAATCAGTGAGTCGGATAAGAGACGGTCAGAACAGACGGTTTCGCTGATTCGGTCTTTTGGAGTGGATGCCAAGTCCATTGTACGGAAAAATTATTTTGTGGTTTATGTAAAAGAAGGAGAACAGGTAGCAGAACTGTTAAATATAATGGAGGCGCATATTGCTCTTATGGAGTTTGAAAATGTGCGTATCGTAAGAGGTGTCCGGAATTCCGTGAATCGTCAGGTAAACTGTGAAACGGCTAATTTGAACAAGACCGTAAATGCAGCACGGAAGCAGTATGAGGATATTATATTGATTCGGGATAGAATGGGCCTGCAATCGTTGCCGGAATCGCTAGAGGTGGTGGCAAGACTCCGTTTAGAGCATCCGGAGGCATCCTTAATCGAGATAGGGGAAATGCTGAGTCCCAGACTGGGCAAATCGGGGGTAAATCACCGATTAAAGAGAATCAGCGAATTGGCAGAGAGTTTGAAAGGTTGATAGAAGGAGGATTTGAAATGATTTCAAAAAACATCACAATCAGTATTCCGTCCGGCTTGGAAGCAAGACCGGTGGCACTTCTGGTGCAGGTGGCAAGCCGTTATGAAAGTAAGATTACCATTGAGAGCGGTGATAAGACCGTGAATGCGAAAAGCATCATGGGTATGATGACACTGGGGCTTGCAGCCGGAGAAAATGTGACTGTAAATGCAGACGGCGCCGATGAGGAAACTGCGATTGCGGAAATTGAAAAGTATTTAAGCGCAGAGAACTAATATTTTGCCGTAAAGATGCGAATCGTATCTTTGCGGCTTTTTACTTTTGCTTTATCAGCAAAAGTAAAAAGCTGTATGATGCGCACTCGCGCGAGTGGTATATGTCGCAAGCGACCGCGCTCGGCGCGGTGAGTCCGCAAGCGGACTCTTATTTCAATGTGCTGTCAAGAAAGGAGCAAGTATGGAATTCACACATCTTCATGTACATACGGAATACAGTCTGTTGGACGGTTCCTCCAAAATCAAAGAGATTGTGGCCAGGGCAAAGGAACTGGGCATGGACAGTCTTGCTATTACGGACCATGGTGTTATGTACGGTGTCGTAGATTTTTACCGTGCCTGTAAATCAGCCGGGATTCGCCCGGTGTTGGGGTGTGAAATCTATGTAGCTCCGGGCTCCAGATTCCAAAGAGAAGGCGGGGAGTCGGAGGAACGGTATTATCACCTGGTGCTTCTCGCGGAGAATAATACAGGTTATGCCAATTTGATGAAAATAGTATCCAAAGGTTTTACCGAAGGATATTATTATAAGCCTCGTGTGGATTTGGAAGTGTTAGAAGAGTATCACGAGGGCATTATTGCGTTGTCGGCCTGCCTTGCGGGAGAAGTGGCAACCTATGTGAAAAAAGGATTTTATGAAGAGGGTAAGGCGGCAGCTTTGCGTCTCCTTTCTATCTTTGGGGAAGGGAATTTCTTTTTGGAGTTGCAGGACCACGGCATTCCGGAACAGCGGACCGTGAATCAGGCATTGCTCCGTATGAGTGCGGAAACAAGAATTCCGCTTATAGCTACCAACGACGTACACTATACTTTTGCGGAGGATGAGAAGGCTCACGACATCCTGTTGTGCATCCAGACCCAGAAGAAGGTAGCGGACGAAGATCGTATGCGCTATGACGGAGGACAATATTATTTGAAATCTCCGGAAGAGATGGAACAGCTTTTCCCGTATGCTAAGGAAGCACTTATGCGTACGAAGGAGATTGCGGACCGTTGTGATGTGGAAATTGTATTCGGCGAATATAAGCTGCCTCATTATGAAGTACCGGAAGGATATGATGCCTGGACCTATTTGCAGGCGTTGTGCGCGGAAGGCATGAAGATGCGGTATCCGGTAATAACCAAGGAGTTACAGGACCGTTTGGATTACGAGCTGGGTGTCATTCACCGGATGGGCTTTGATGATTATTACCTCATTGTATGGGATTTTATTAAGTATGCCAAGGATCATGATATTATGGTAGGTCCGGGACGAGGCAGCGGTGCAGCCTCTATTGCGGCCTATGCATTGGGAATCACGGATATTGATCCGATCCGTTATCAGCTTCTGTTTGAGCGTTTCTTAAACCCGGAACGTGTTTCCATGCCGGATTTTGATATTGATTTTTGCTTCGAGCGACGTCAGGAAGTGATTGACTACGTAGTGGAGAAGTACGGAAAAGAAAAGGTGGTGCAGATTGTTACCTTCGGTACCATGGCAGCAAGAGGTGTCATCCGGGACGTAGGACGTGCCCTTGACTATCCGTATGCTCTTTGTGACCAGGTAGCCAAGATGATTCCTATGGAGCTTGGCATCACCATCGAAAAAGCCCTGCAGACAAATGGAGAGCTCAGGACTTTGTGTGAGACGGACGAAAAGATTCAGTATCTGATAGAGATGTCAAAGCGTCTGGAGGGGTTGCCGCGGCATACTTCCATGCATGCGGCGGGGGTAGTTATCGCCAATGCGCCGGCGGATGATTACGTGCCGTTATCCAGAGGTTCCGACGAAGCTATTACCACCCAGTTTGCCATGACCACCTTAGAAGAACTGGGTCTGCTCAAAATGGACTTTTTGGGTCTGCGTACCCTGACGGTCATTCAGGATGCGGAGAAGCTTGTAAATAAAAACAGAAAGCCGGAAGACTGGCTGGATATGAATAAGATTGACTACGATGATCCGAAGGTGTATGAAATGATCGGAAGCGGAAAATCGGAAGGTGTGTTCCAGCTTGAAAGTACCGGCATGAAGAACTTCATGAAGGAATTAAAGCCGGAGAGTCTGGAGGATGTCATTGCGGGAATTTCCCTGTATCGTCCGGGGCCGATGGATTTTATACCGAAATACATCAAAGGGAAGCAGGATCCGGATAGTATTGTATATGACTGCCCGGAGCTGATTCCGATTTTAAAAACCACCTACGGGTGTATTGTTTACCAGGAACAGGTTATGCAGATTGTTCGTGAGCTGGCAGGCTACAGTTACGGACGAAGCGACCTGGTACGTCGTGCCATGGCCAAAAAGAAGGCAGATGTTATGGCACGTGAGCGGAAAAACTTTGTATACGGAAACGAAGAAGAGGGTGTAAAGGGCTGTATTGCCAACGGTATTTCCGAAGAGGTGGGCAATAAAATCTTCGATGAGATGACGGATTTTGCGAAATATGCCTTTAACAAAGCCCATGCAGCCTGCTATGCGGTAGTGTCTTACCGCACGGCCTATCTGAAATATTATCACCCGGTAGAGTTCATGGCGGCACTGATGACTTCCGTTATGGATCAGACCACGAAGGTATCCCAGTATATTCTCACCTGCCGTCAGATGGGAATTGAGATTTTACCGCCGGATGTGAATCACGGCGAAGAGCGCTTTACCACGGAAGGGAATGCCATCCGGTTTGCCCTGGCGGCCATTAAGGGCATCGGCAAGCCTGTGATCCGTGAAATTGTGGCAGAACGGGAGGCAAACGGTCCGTTTACCACATTGAAGGATTTTGTGGAACGGTTATCGGGAACCGGTGTGAATAAACGTGCCCTGGAGAGTTTTATCAAAGCCGGAGCTTTTGACTGTCTGAAAGGAAACCGGCGGCAGTTTATGTTAAGCTATGCCTCCATTGTGGACGGCATTGCAAACGAGAAAAAGAAGAATCTGACGGGACAGATGAGTCTGTTTGATTTTGCGGCACCGGAGGAAAAGGAAGAGTTTGAGGTACGTATGCCGGATGTGTCCGAATACGAGAAAAGCGAATTACTGGCATTTGAAAAGGAAACCATGGGCATTTATTTAAGCGGGCATCCGTTAGATGAGTATCAGGAGATGATACGACGGAACGTGACAAAGATGTCCGCGGATTTCGTACCGGAGGAAGAGGATGCCGAGGCAGAGAGTCGTGTAAGAGACGGCGAAACGGCAGTTATTGGTGGAATTATTACAGCGGTAAATAAAAAGACCACCAGGAGTAATACTATGATGGCATTCGTTACCTTGGAGGACGTGTTAGGTACCGTGGAGGTTATCGTATTCCCACGGGATTACGAAAAATATAAGCAGGAGTTGTTCGAAGATAATAAGGTGCTGATCAGGGGCCGTGTGGCGGTGGAAGAAGAACGGGAGGCAAGACTCATTTGCAGTGAGGTGATTCCCTTTGCCTCCATACCCCGGGAGGTCTGGGTGCGTTTTCCGGACAAGCAGTCTTTTATGCAGAGAGAAGAAGAGCTTTACTCGATTTTAGATGCTTATGACGGAAAAGATGACACGATTGTGTATTGTGTGGCGGAAAAGGCCATCAAGCGTTTGCCGAAAAATCATGCAACCATGGCTTCGGAAGCATTAATTTTGCGGCTTTCCGAGGCTTTTGGCAAAGATTCTGTAAAAGTTGTGGAAAAAACTCTTGAAAATTACGGATAAACACTGTACAATACAATGGAGTGTATGTGTGATTAACATGAGCATGGAGGAATATAAAATGGCAACAAAGAAAGCAGAAGCAAATAAGTCGGTGGAAAAGAAAACCGGTGATAATATTAAGACCATTGCAGTATTAACCAGCGGCGGCGATGCTCCGGGTATGAATGCTGTCATTCGTTCTGTTGTAAGAACTGCTCTTGCAAACGGCAAGAAGGTAAAGGGTATCCGCAGAGGATATGCAGGCCTTTTGGATGAGGATATTATCGATATGGATGCCAAGAGTGTTGCTGATATTATCCAGCGCGGAGGTACCATTCTTTATACGGCACGTTGTGCGGAGTTTACCACACCGGAAGGACAGGATAAGGGTGCTGCTATTTGTAAGAAGCACGGCATTGATGCAGTTGTAGTTATCGGTGGTGATGGTTCTTTCCAGGGAGCAAGAAAGCTTGCTGCCCGCGGAATCAATACCATCGGGGTACCGGGAACCATTGACCTTGATATTGCATGCACCGATTACACCATCGGTTTTGATACGGCAATCAATACCGCAATGGAAGCAATCGATAAAGTACGTGATACCTCTACCTCTCATGAGAGATGTAGTATCATTGAGGTTATGGGACGTCATGCCGGTTATATTGCACTTTGGTGCGGTATTGCAAACGGTGCAGAGGATATTCTGCTTCCGGAGCGTTACGAAGAGGATTTCGAGCAGAAGATTATCGAGAATATCAGAGAAAAGAAGATGTTAGGCAAGAAGCATCACATCATCATCAATGCAGAGGGTGTAGGTGATTCTTACGAGATGGCGAAGCGCATTGAGCGTGCTACCGATATGGAGACGAGAGCTACCATTGTTGGTCACATTCAGCGTGGCGGAAGCCCAACCTGCCGTGACCGTGTGTATGCATCCATGATGGGTGCCAAGGCAGTTGAGCTTCTTTGCGAAGGCAAGACCAATCGTGTAGTGGCATATAAGAACGGTGGATTGTTGGATTACGATATCGAAGAAGCACTTGCCATGAAGAAGGATCTGGATGAGGATATGGTTATCATGTCTCAGAAGTTGTCCAGAAAGTAAGGAATTGAGCAGTCAATATTCAGAAATGAAGAATAAGAAAAGGTCGACATTGTCGACCTTTTTTTGCATGAATGCACACTCGCAATATTATTATACGGCTTTGTCTATATTGGCGCCCAATACCGCATCCAAATCTGCGGCTTTTTTGTTTTTATCATATTCGGAGTCGCCGTATTTGATTAAGGTACGAGTGGTACCGCCTGCTACATAGGAGCGTCCGCATTCCGGACAGATGGCGGTTTTTAAAGAAACACGGGCGGAAATCAGCTCATTTCCAGGCTTATTGCCTTCACGACGGGCATTGGCAACGTGTTCCTTCTCGTGTGCCATAACTACACCGGCGGAAGCTTCCGGAGCAATGTGTCCCGGAGACTTAAAAGAAACATTTCCTTCATCGGAACCGTCAATATATTTACGTTCCTTGCAGGTCTGGCATTCTCCTTTGGATGCAGTCTTTTGTGTACGATCATTCTCTGTCTTCTTGGATGAAAGGGTCGCCTGATCCGGAGCGGAAACATCTTCAACCTTGGATGGAGCATTGACAGGGGCTGCAATGGATGGCGTACCGACAGGGAAAATGGAATATGCGGAATCAATGGATAGAAACATAGCACAACCTCCTCTCGATGCCGGGAAAGCTTAGTAGCGTCTTCTTGTTGCGGAATAGGCATTCATCTTGCCCTGCTGACGTTCTCTTTGCTTTGCCATAAGGTAACTGGATAAGTAGGAATTCGGTTCTACAAACTTACAGCCATAACTGTAGGTACCTTTATCCTCGTTAAATTCTCTACGTACAATTGTAGCGGAAAGTACCAGGGTCTTTCTGTCCGTAAGCGGAATGGTAAGACGAATGGTACGGGAAACTTCGTATTCTTCTTTGCTGACAAACCCAAATCCGGACTCACTGATATCACGCACCAGAACGTTATATGGTTGCGGACCGTTACTCTGGAATACGGTAATGGCCATAGTCTCGCCTACATACACACGAAAGGAACCGCGACGATTATAAGGCTTTGATTCTCCCTCCAGAACGAGACGATAGTAGGTATTTCCTTTAATCTTTACCAGAGGGAGGGTAACCGAATGCCATGCATTCACTACAGAATCCTGTAAGTACAGGAAATCAATGGTACAAGAGTTACCGAAACCTACCGTCCGTCCGTCCACCAAAATAGGAAGCAAAAGGACATAATCATCATGAATCTCTGCGATGGTTGTAGTTAAGTCTTTTGATTTTAGTCCGACTGTGACAACCAGTGTCACCGGATGCTGTACTTCTAAATCAAAAATTGTCATAAGTAAAAAGCCCCTTGCAATAAAAATATTACAAAAAAATAGTATTATCCATCCTATTCCATTATACTACAGAGCGTTAGTGGTTGCAAGGAAAAAAGCAAATATATTCAAAAAATGTTGTTGAAAATGAAAGAATATGGTATACTTTTTTGCGGATGGAGGGTGAAAATCATGATAGTTCCGAAGTGGATAGAAAAAAATGATACAATTGGCGTGACGGCATGTTCCGGTGGAAAAACCGCTCCGGTAGACTTAATTCGCATGGACAACGGTGCCAGGCAGTTTGGAAAAAGAGGGTATAAGGTAATAGAGACTCCGGATGTGAGAACTGAAGAAAGAGGGCGGAGTGCGCCTGCCAAAGAACGGGCGAAGCAGCTGCATGAATTGGTTTCCAATCCGGAAGTAACCTGGATTATTCAGGCCTGCGGCGGAGATTATCTTGCGGAAATGCTTTCTTATGTGGATTTTGAGTTAATCAAAAATAATCCGAAATGGCATCAGGGGTATTCGGACCCGACGGGCCTTTTGTTTTCCGTTACCACCAACTGCGATATGGCTACGGTGTACGGGGGCAATTTCGGAGATTTCGGTATGGCAGACTGGCATAAGTGTCTTACGGACAATGTGGCAGTACTGGAAGGGCAACTGACTTTGCAGGAAAGTTTTCCTTTGTATAAAGACGGATTTGTAAAGCGGATTACGGGGTATGAGAATTATGAAGAAGACACGCCGGTAAAGTGGGTGTGTTGCGGAGAGAGAACGGAGATGTCAGGAAGATTGCTGGGCGGATGCCTGGATGTTTTGCTTGATTTAGTAGGTACCCGATTCGACAATACGGTGAATTGGTGCGATACCTATAAGGAAGACGGTATCTTGTGGTATCTGGAAAGCTTTGCATTAAGTTCAGAGCGACTTACCTGCGGATTGTGGCACCTGAAGGAAGCCGGATGGTTCCGGCATGCCACCGGGTTTGTATTCGGTCGTCCTACTTTTTTCTCCAGTGACTATGAGATTTCTTACAAAGAGGCGGTGGAATCGGTATTGGGGGAATTGAACGTGCCGATTATTTACGAAGCAGACATCGGTCATAAGGCACCGAGATTTACCATGATAAACGGAGCAAAGGCAGAAATAGCCGTAAAAGACGGGAAAGGTGTTATGCGGATGATTCTATAGTTTTACGGAAAAGGGACTTGTTATTTTAAGCGGGAGCGAGTATACTAAAAGTATATTCGGATGATAACAAATGTGTAGCATATATGACGAAGGATAAAGGAGGTTCCCATGGAAGAGAAGAGAAAGAGTAAGCGTATCCCGGCGGATTTGGAATTGAGTGTATCATCCCTGTTCCGTCAGAATAATGAGAAGGTTGATGTAAAGGATGCTTCGATTGTGGTGACGGATATTTCCAGAGGCGGAATCCGATTTGAATGCGAAAGTGAGTTGCCGATCGGTTATTATTTTAATGCAAAGTTAGTAATTGGAGATAAGGAATCCGTATTGTATACAGTGGTTAAGATTATCCGCAGTGCACAAGGCGAAGGAGATAAGATTGTTTACGGTTGTGAATTTGTAGGAATGGCTCCGGTATTAGGCTACATTTTCGATGAAATCGAAGCAGAAGAATAGAACAGAGTTGAATAGCTGAATAGAAGAAAAGAAGCAGGTCAGTTGACCTGCTTCTTTGTTGCTTTAGGATTAGTATTGGAATTATAACTTCGTAACGTTTGCAGCCTGCGGACCCTTCTCACCGGTCACAACTTCAAACTCTACCTTGTCGCCTTCGTCAAGTACTTTAAATCCGTCCATGTTCAATGCGGAATAATGTACGAATACATCGGTTCCGTTTTCATCGGAAATAAAGCCAAACCCCTTTTTTGCGTTGAACCACTTTACTGTGCCGTTCATCTTGTGTTCCTCCGAAAATAATAAATTATAAATTGGTCGCATCCTAATACAACCTAAGTTTACGATAGCATAGTTTTGCAAAAATGTCAATGAGAACACTGTTTTTTATGGATTTTTTGTGGGTAATGTGGTAAGATAAGCAAAAAGGAAGAAGGAGAAACGGACAAAATGAATCATGTGATTAAAAATACAGAAAGTTTGAAAAAATTGTCGGCTTATGAAGTACTTTCGGAGGAGAATTTACCGGACATTTCAGGTTTTGGCGTGGTGCTCCGTCATAAAAAATCCGGAGCCAGAATTGCGGCGATTTCCTGTGAGGATAACAATAAGGTGTTTTCCGTAGGATTTCGTACTCCGCCGGAGGATTCCACGGGTGTTGCCCATATCTTGGAGCACTCCGTATTGTGCGGTTCCGAGCGTTTTCCGGTAAAGGATCCGTTTGTGGAGTTGGTAAAGGGTTCTTTGAACACATTTTTGAATGCAATGACCTACCCGGATAAGACCATTTATCCGGTGGCAAGCTGCAACGACAAGGATTTTGCCAATCTGATGGAAGTGTATATGGATGCGGTATTTTTCCCGAATATCCATCATGAGAAAAACATTTTCCTGCAGGAAGGCTGGCGTTATGAGTTAGAGAGCCCGGAAGCGGAGCTTTCCTATAACGGTGTTGTATACAGTGAAATGAAGGGCGTATTTTCAAGCCCGGATGAGGTGTTGTTTGAACAGATACAGCAGAATCTGTTCCCGGATACGGCCTACGGCGTGGAGTCCGGTGGTGACCCGGAGTATATCCCGGATTTGACCTACGAGCAATTCCTGGAGTTTCATAAGCGGTATTACCATCCGGTGAACAGTTATATCTACCTGTACGGTGATATGAATCTGGAGGAGCGTCTGACTTGGATGGATGAGGAATATTTATGTCGTTTTGACCGGATAGAACTGGATTCTTCCATACAGATACAGACGGGATTTGAGAAAAAGAAGACGCTTACAAGCTATTATTCCGTAAATACGGAGGAAGAGGCAAAGGACGGAGCTTATTACTCCTACAATGTGGCCCTGACCGGAGAGGAAGATGTAGTAAAGCAGACGGCCATTTCTTTGCTTTGTTCCGCTCTCATTAAGCGTCCGGGCACCCCGCTTAAGTTGGCTTTTACAAAGGCGGGCATCGGTGCGGACTCTACGGCCCTTTTTGAAGATGAGATTGCCCAGCCGTTTATTTCCATTATGGTAAAAAATGCGCCGGAGGATAAGGAGGAGGAATTTCTTCGTATCCTGACGGAAACATTGGAGAACTGTGCAAAGGAAGGCGTATCGAAGAAAACCCTTCTGGCTGCCCTAAACAGCATGGAGTTTTCTTTAAGAGAAGGAGATTCCGGCAGTTATCCGAAGGGACTACGTTACGGGCAGATGATGCTTGCTACCTGGCTTTACGATGACAGAAGGGTATTTGACAATCTTCACTGGACACCGGTGTTTGATAAGCTTCGGGAGCTCATCGAAACGGATTATTTTGAAAAGCTTATACGGGAGTGTTTCCTTGACAATGCCCATGGCGTGATCATTAAGCTGTTGCCGAAGGTGGGACTGCTTGCGGAAAAGGATGCAGCCATGAGCAAGGCATTGGCAGAGTATAAGGCTTCCTTGTCAAAGGAAGAAGTGGATGTACTGGTAGCGCAGACGGAGGCCTTAAAGAAGTACCAGAGCGAAGAGTCCTCTCCGGAGGATTTGGCGAAGATTCCGCGTCTTACCAGAGAAGATGTGAAAAAGGAAGCGGATCCGCTCATCAATGAAGTCAAAGAGATTGCGGGAATTCCGGCGTGTCATCAGGAGCTGTTTACCGGCGGAATAGCTTATGTAAAGCTTTTGTTTGATATGGCAAAGGTACCGGCAAACTTGTTATCCTATGCGGGTATTCTTTTGGAAGTATATAAGATGATGGACACTAAGCGTCGCAGTTATTCGGACCTGAACGACGAAATCAGCATCCATACCGGAGGTATTTCCACTTCGGCTCTTATTACGTCGCATTATGAGAACATCCACGATTTCCACGTGTATTTTGCAGTGGAAGGTAAGGCGTTGTACGGAAACGTTCCGGAGCTTCTGGCTTATATGAAGGAGATGCTTACAGAGACTGTATACGACAATCCGGTGCGCTTAAAGGAGATTTTGTTAAAGCAGAAGAGTACCATGGAAAGCCGGTTCGTAGACCGTGGCCATGCGGTGGCGGTAAAACGTGCTTCCTCTTATTTCTCCGAAATCGGTATGGCTATGGAGCTTATGGACGGTATTGCGTACTATGAGTTTATCGCAGACCTTTTGGCTCACTATGAGGAGCGGAAAGACGAACTGATTGAAAAGCTCGGTCAGGTGCAGGAGTGCTTCTTTGCAAAGGATTGCATGAGAATCAGCGTAACAGCGGATGCAGAAGGCTTCAGACGGGTGGAGGAGCAGTGCGGTGCGCTTGTGGATGCGTTTGCGGACAATGCAAAGGGCGACAGTCTGGTGCTTGTTCCGGAAAAGAAAAACGAAGGTCTGATCACCTCCGGACAGGTGCAGTATGTTTGCTGCGCCGGTAATTACAGAGATGCCGGATGTGCGTATACCGGAGCCTATGAAGTGTTAAAGACGGCCATGAGTTACGGTTATTTGTGGAATAATGTCCGGGTGAAGGGCGGTGCTTACGGAGCGGCGTTTATGGCGTTGGAAAACGGAAGAATGGCATTCTATTCCTGGAGAGATCCGCATCTTACCAGAACTATGGATGTTTATAAGGATGCAGTGGATTATATTGCAAACTTTGAGGCAGACGACGAGGAAATGACCAAGTATGTACTGGGTACCATGAGTGATGAGGACTTGCCGCGGAATCCGCGTCAGGAAGGTGAGAGAGGTCTTATGGCATATCTGACCGGACGGACCTTTGCTTCTGTACAGAAGAAGCGTGACGAGATTTTAAACGTAACCGTAGAGGATATCCGGGCACTTGCTAAGGGTGTAAAAGCTATGATGGACCAGAATATTTGCTGTACCGTAGGTTCCGAGAAAAAGGTACGGGAAGACGCTGGGCACTTCATGACTGTACGGGATTTGATAAAGTAAGGAAGAGTAAAAGATAAAATGTAACCGTGCAGAAACGGATACAAGGAGAATGTTATGGCACAAAACAGTGAGAAAAAGAAAAAAGCAGGAAACAAGGAACGGGGCTTTCGTTCCGGATTTGTTGCCTTAATCGGCAGACCGAATGTGGGAAAGTCCACCCTGATGAATCATCTGATTAAACAGAAGATTGCGATAACCTCCAATAAGCCGCAGACGACCAGAACCCGGATTCAGACAGTGTACACGGATGAGCGAGGACAGATTATTTTCCTGGATACACCGGGGATTCACAAGGCGAAAAACAAGTTGGGCGAATATATGGTAAACGTGGCGGAGGGGACTCTTTCCGAGGTGGATGTGATTTTGTGGCTGGTAGAACCGACGGATTACATCGGGGCCGGGGAACAGCACATTTTGGAAGTGTTGGCCCGGACGAAGACCCCGGTGGTGTTGGTCATCAATAAGATGGATACGGTGGATAAGGAGACTCTTATGAAGGCGGAGGAGACCTACAAGAATGTGTATCCTTTTGCCGGTATTATTATGACCAGTGCCCTTCGGAGCAGAAACGTGGATAAGCTGCAGTCCTTACTGTTTTCCTTACTTCCGGAAGGTCCGATGTATTATGATGAGGATACGGTAACGGATCAGCCGGAGCGGCAGATTGCGGCGGAAATCGTAAGAGAGAAGGCGTTGCGTCTGTTGGATGATGAGATACCTCACGGCATTGCGGTAGCCATTGACCGGATGAAGGAGCGTCCCGACGGACATCTGGTGGATATCGATGCCACCATTATCTGCGAACGGGATTCCCACAAAGGTATCATTATCGGAAAGCAGGGTGCCATGTTAAAACGCATCGGCACGGAGGCCAGAAAAGAGATAGAATTATTGTTTGAGTATAAAGTGAATTTAAAGCTGTGGGTGAAGGTGAAAAAGGATTGGCGGGACAGCGATTTCCTTTTGAAAAACTACGGCTATGTGGAGCGAAACGACGAATTGTAAGAACAGCAGAATCTGCATACCAAGGACAACGGGAGGTTGTCAAGCCCCAAATTATTTCCAGTACCTAGGATTATAGTATCAGTGTATTTTTTGTTGTTGCGGAGATGCTATAGTTAAATCACAACGGAAAAAAAATCGGTGTGATTGTAACGTAGAAGGAATCGAAAACGACAGAAATGAGCTGACACGGGGGTGTGACAATGGAAGAAGATTACTGGGCGAAATTTCGTACCACGGGAAGCGTGGCGGATTATTTATCGTATCGTGCGTCTTTGAAGCAAACACACGGGGAAGAACAAAGAATGCAGGGAGAAACAGATGACGGAAAGCATAACGGTAACGGGAATGATACTGGCAGCGGGACCCATCGGGGAATATGACCGTAGAATCGTGCTGTTGACAAAAGAAAAAGGAAAAATTTCCGCATTTGCAAAAGGCGTGCGTCGTCCTACGGCGATGCTTGCCGGTTGCAGCCAGCCCTTTGTATTCGGAAAGTTTACCCTGTACGAAGGAAGGAATTCCTACACGCTGCAGGCTGCGGAAGTGGAAAACTATTTTGCAGAGCTGCGAAACGACTTGGAATCGGTGTATTACGGGGTGTATTTTTGTGAGTTTGCCGAGAGTGTGACCAGAGAAGGCCTGCCGGCGAAGGAAGAATTAAAGGTACTGTACCGCTCCCTGGGAGCACTTCTAAAAAAGTCCATCGGTGCCAAGCTTGTGCGGGCCGTATTCGAACTGAAAATGTTGTCTGTAGGTGGTATCTCCCCTCAGGTATATGAGTGCGTGAAATGTAGAAAAAAAGAAAACCTGCAATGGTTTTCCGCCAAAAGCGGTGGATGTATTTGTAAGGCTTGTGCGGATAAGTTGTGGGAGGCAGAAGTGGGGATGCAGAGCCCGGGCAGAGCGGATGGCGATGTGCCTGCAGGTACAGGACTTGCGGTGGGCGAGCATTACGTGCCGGTGTCCGGTTCCACTCTCTATACCATGCAGTATATCTTAGCAACCCCGATAGAGAGTCTATATACCTTTACGGTGTCCGAGGATGTACTGTGGCAGTTGACGAAGATACTGAAGGAGTTTGTAGGCGTACATATCGGACGAGAGTTTAAGAGTTTGGAGATGTTGGAGTTACTATAAGAAGAGTTTAATTTACTAAAAGTCAAGTTCAATTTACTAATTTTGAGGTAAAATAGTAAATTGAAGGAGGGATTGGCAGAGGAGGATAAGTAAATTGGCAAGAACCATGGAATTTAAAATGGAACGTCCCGGCTTGGTAGAGGTGGGACAGGAGGTGGAGATTCGTGAATCCACCCTTCCGAATGCGATATTTTACTATGTGATAGAACCGGCGGTGGCTATGTCCGGAAACATACCGTTCCGTGAACGACTGACGAAGCTGTCCGGTGTGGTAAAGGCTGTAGAAGAGAACAGTAAGGGATTCTATGTTACAGTAGAATTTGAGGAATAAAAAGAGGCTGTCACATTTACGAGCATAGAAATCGTAGAGGTGACAGTTTTTTCTATAGGGTGCGTATTTTTGTGACTTTATAGAAAAACAGTTGTCAAAAGGTGCTAATTTAAAGCGTTTTGAAGACTTTTTTATGATATGGAAAGGCGTATTTTCTATAATGAGCTTAATTTGATGAAGCTATAGAAAATAACTCATCATTTTTTTCGATATGACGGGGGAAAAGGGGACTTTATAGAAAAAAAGAGACATGGCGGAGGGGAAACTTCTCTTTTTGGGGCCATTGGAAGGGTCTTTTTTCTATAAGGGTGTGTCAAAAGCACATTTATAGAAAATCCTGTCTTGGGTTGGGAGTTGGGCGCCATCAAAGAATCCCGCTTGCGAAATTACTCATCACATAAAAACTGTCGCATCTACCATTGCGTAATCGTAAATGCGACAGTCTTCGTTTAAATTTTTTATCGAATTCTTTCAGGGAAACCAATCTTTTTCTGTACCTTGCGGAGCGTCTTGTTTGCCACGTAGTTGGCACGCTCGCCGTTGTTCTTGATAATGCTGTCGATGTATGCCTTATCCTTGGAAAGCTCGGCTACACGGTCCTGCAACGGCTTTAACACGGAAACTACGGATTCACCTACAGCTAACTTAAAGTCACCGTAGCCCTTGCCTGCGAATTCCTTTTCTACTTCTTCTACGGACTTGCCGGTGGTAGCGCGGTAGATATCGATTAAGTTGCTGATGCCCGGCTTCTCTGCTGCGTAACGGATCTCATTGTCGGAGTCGGTGACGGCACGCTTGAATTTGCGGATGATGGTGTCCGGATCATCCATGAGATAAATGCTTGCGTTTAAGTTCTCATCGGATTTGGACATCTTCTTGGTCGGATCCTGCAGGCTCATAATCTTTGCGCCTACCTTACCGAGGTATGCTTCCGGAATCTTAAATACATCCCCGTAAATACCGTTAAAACGCTGTGCGATGTCACGGGTCAGTTCCAAATGCTGCATCTGGTCGATGCCTACCGGAACCACGTCGGCCTGGAACAGTAAAATATCCGCAGCCATCAGTACCGGGTAAGTGAAAAGACCTGCATTGATGTTATCCGCATGCTTTGCGGACTTATCCTTAAACTGGGTCATACGCTGTAATTCACCCATGTAGGTGTAGCAGTTTAAAATCCAAGCCAGCTCTGCGTGACCGGAAACATGAGACTGGTAGTAGATACAGTTCTTTTCCGGGTCAAGGCCTGCTGCAATATAAAGGGTCAAAAGGGCGCGGGCGCGCTGACGAAGCTCCGCCGGATTCTGACGTACAGTGATGGAGTGTTCATCTACCACACAGTAATAGCACTCATAGTCTTCATTTAACGTAACCCAGTTCTTTAACGCTCCGAGGTAGTTGCCCAGGGTCAAATTACCGGTTGCCTGCATTCCGCTGAATAAAATTTTCTTTTCGTCTGCCATAATGATTCCTCTTTTCGTATAAATCCATATAAAAAAATAAAGCAGATAACGGGAATCGAACCCGCCTCCTCAGCTTGGGAAGCTGATATTCTACCGATGAACTATATCTGCTTAATACACCTATCTTATCATCCGATTTCTCTCTTGTCAATAAGGCGGAACGGAATTTAGAGGGAGAATTTCCCTGTCATGTAGAAAAATGAAAAAATAGGGAAATAAAATGTAAAATACTATTGAATTTTAGGGGCTTTTCCGTATATAATGTAAGATGTCCCTTTAGTGGGATAAAAGGAGAAAGCGTTGATGTGTTTTTCCGGAAGTTGGGAGGGGTCCGGAAGGCTGTCGGGAAGTTTTAAGGAGGATACCATGGAACGGAAAAAGGTAATTGAATTTCGTAATATTGCAAAGAGTTTTGATAAGCAGATTACGTTAAAAGGTATTAATCTGGATATTTATGAGAATGAGTTTGTAACACTTCTCGGACCGAGCGGATGCGGTAAGACTACATTGCTCCGTATTTTGGGCGGTTTTCTTGAGGCAGACGAAGGCAATATTATTTTTGACGGAGAGGAAATCAGTCATAAGCCGCCGTACGAGAGAGAATTAAACACCGTATTCCAGAAGTATGCATTGTTCCCGCATCTGAGCGTATATGAGAACATTGCCTTCGGATTAAAACTGAAGAAGATGAGTAAGGACGTCATTGAGCAGAAAGTAATGAAGATGCTTAAGCTCATCGGTCTGGAAGGCTATGAGAATAAAAATACTACCTTATTGTCCGGTGGTCAGCAGCAGCGTGTTGCCATTGCAAGAGCATTGGTAAACGAGCCGAAGGTACTGCTCTTAGATGAGCCGCTTGCAGCTTTGGACTTAAAGCTTCGTAAGGAGATGCAGTACGAGTTAAAGCGGATTCAGCAGGAAGTCGGTATTACCTTTATTTTCGTTACCCATGACCAGGAAGAAGCATTGACCATGTCTGATAAGATTGTGGTTATGAATAACGGTGAAATTCTGCAGGTAGGTACACCGGAGGAGATTTATAACGAGCCGGCCAACCGTTTTGTTGCCAACTTTATCGGTGAGAGTAACATTTTGCCGGGTGTAATGTTAGATGATTATAAGGTTCGTTTTGATGACAAGACCTTTGACAGCGTGGACTACGGTTTCAAGAAGAACGAAGAGGTGGATGTGGTCATCCGTCCGGAGGATATTGACATTGTGGCACCGGAGAAGGGTAAGATGACCGGCGAAGTATTAAGCGTTCTGTTTAAGGGCGTACACTATGAGATTATTGTAGAGACCGTGCCGGGTACCAGTGTTACGGTGGATATGAACGTAATCCGTAACCAGGAAGTGACCAGTGAAGACGGCAGGGAGAAAATCAATGCCAGCAACTTCTATGTGGACTTAGAAGATGTGGACAAGCTGGATGATAAGGAGATTATCGCCCGTTCCAATGCTATGGCTTGGAATCCGGAGAACGATGAGTATATTTCCATTGCAAATATCGAATACGATATTAAGCCGGAAATCGGTAGTTATCCGGTTACTTTTTCCACTGCAAACGGAACAACCATCGAATGTATGGTTTCAGTAGTGAATCAGCCGGTTATTAAGAATGAGAAGGCAAACGAAGCAATTATGGCATTTAATTTCTTCAAGACGGTGGATGAAATCAAGGAATCCCAGACGCTGGATACGGATATTAAGACCTGGGCCAGTGCACAAGGCTGGAAAATCAGTGATGAGAACCAGGTAGTTGACCTTAGTGTAGATTATGACTTCGATCCGGAAAATGTGAAGGAAGGTGTTTATAAGATTACCTTCTGGACCACCGGTCGTGAATTCAAGATTCATACCACGGATTATTGTGCAGTAGGTGAGGAAGTAGGATTGACCTTCTTCCCTGAGGATATTCACGTTATGTCAAGGATGGTGTACTAATGAAAAAATTTGCTCATTTGGCAGTTCCGTATATCGCATGGGCGGTGATGATGCTGGTGTTCCCGGTACTCCTGATGTTGTTGTATTCCTTCACGGAGCATGGTAACAGCATTATTTCCTTTTCCTTTACCTTTGACCATTACATCAAGTTCTTTTCCGATTCGGACTTTTTGCTGGTGCTTTGGCGTTCCTTCGGAATTGCGGTAAAAACTACGATTATATGTTTGCTTCTGGGCTACCCGATTGCGTATTTTATTGCCCGTAGCAAGGAAAATGTACAGAACATTCTGGTACTTTGCATTACGGTGCCGACTTGGATTAACATGCTTGTCAGAACCTATGCATGGATCGGCCTTTTGAACGAAGGCGGTCTCATTCAGAAAATACTGGGCTTTTTCGGTTTGGGTGAGTCCGGTTTGTTATACACGGAAGGCGCCGTGCTTTTGGGTATGGTATATAACTTCCTTCCGTTTATGATTTTACAGATTAATACGGCATTATGTAAGATGGACCAGTCCCTTCTGAATGCAAGTGCGGACTTGGGTGCAAATCCGCGTCAGACCTTTTTAAAGGTAACTTTACCGTTGTCCCTGCCGGGTGTGATTAACGGTATTACCCTTGTTTTTTTGCCGGCTATCAGTGCCTTCTTTATTCCGAAACTCCTTGGCGGTGGTCAGTATTTCTTAATCGGTAACCTGATTGAGAACCAGTTTATCACCGTAGGCGAGTGGAATTTCGGTAGTGCCATTTCCATGATTATGGCAGTGATTATGATGCTTCTCATGATGCTCGTAAAGAGAGTGGAAGTACATAACAACGGCGGAAAGGGGGACGAATAATCGTATGAAGAAAGAAAAACGTACCTTCGGAAGAATTCTGCTTATTTTAACCATAGCATTTTTCTACTTGCCGATTGTTTATATGATTGTGTTTTCCTTTAACGAAGGAAGATCCCTGACCAGCTTTACCGGTTTTTCCTTGAAATGGTACGAACACATGTTAGAGTCCAGAGATATGATGAGTGCTCTCTATACTACATTTACCGTGGCAATTTTGGCAACAGTCATTTCTACGGTGGTGGGAACCATTGCGGCCATCGGTCTCAGCAAATCAAAGAAAATTGTGCGGGATGTGATTGAACAGGTCAATAATTTCCCGATTATGAATCCGGATATCGTAACGGCTATCGGATTTATGCTCCTGATTGTTACATTTAAGGTGGAGCGCGGTTATATGACGATGCTTCTTGCCCACATAGCCTTTTGTATTCCGTATGTTATGCTTTCCGTTATGCCGAAGGTCCGTTCCTTAGACCCGAATCTGGCGGATGCGGCTATGGACCTGGGAGCAACTCCGTGGGTAGCATTAAGAAAGGTCATTGTGCCGCAGATTACACCGGGTATTTTCTCCGGTGCCCTTATTGCTTTTACTATGTCGGTGGATGACTTTATTATTTCCTACTTTGTGACCGGCGGCGGGGTAAAGAACTTAAGTATTATGGTATATACCATGAGTAAGCGAATCAACCCAAGTATCAATGCGGTATCCACTCTTGTGGTAGTTATCATTACATTGATACTGGTGATTATCAATGTGGTGCCGGTAGTGTTGGCAAAACGTCCGAAGAAGGCGGAAATCAGCAAGAAAAAAGTGGCGGTGCCGATTGGTATTGTTGTGGCAGCCGTGGCCGGAATCTTTATTTTCTTCGGTCTCAGAAGAGAAAAGTCCGACCTTCCGTATGCAGGCGAGACCTTATATATTTACCTGCCGGGTGAGTACATGGGGGAAGATATTATTCCGAATTTTGAAGCGCAGACCGGAGCCAGAGTCATTGTAGAAAACTTCGATTCCAATGAGCAGATGTACATTAAGGTAACCAACGGAGAGTCCTATGACATTTTGATTCCGAGTGATTACATGATTGAGCGACTCTTGGGAGAAGGCTATTTGCAGAAGCTTGACCAGTCTAAGCTTACCTGTTGGGAGGATTTGAATCCGGAAGTTTTAGGACAACCGTTTGATCCGGACAATGAATATTGTGTACCGTATTTCTGGGGCACGGTAGGTATTGTGTATGACAAAACCATCGTAGATGAGGCTGACCTTGAGGAACAGGGCTACGGCATTTTCTTAAATCAGAAGTATAAGGGCGACATTTATTTGTATGATTCGGAGAGAGACTCTTTCATGATGGCATTAAAGGATTTGGGTTACTCCATGAATACGGAGAGTGAAGCGGAACTGAAAGAAGCCTACGACTGGTTGGTACGGTGCGTACAGACCATGGATGCAGAGATTGTTACGGATGAAATCATTGATAATATGGCACAGGGAAGAAAGGCACTCGGACTTTGTTACTCCGGTGACGCAACCTACATTATGAGTGAGAACGAGAACATGGGCTTCTATATGCCGGAGGAAGGAACCAACCGCTGGTACGATTCCATGGTAATTCCGAAAAATGCGGAGAGCATCGAATTGGCTCATTTGTTTATGAATTATATCAGTAGCTATGATGCAGCATACGATAACTCCGACTATGTAGGTTATACTTCGCCGAACCTGGCAGCGGCGGAAGCACTTTCCTCCGAGGAGGAAGAAGGAAGTTATGCCGGTATTAATGCATATCGTCCGAGGACCGACCATTCGATGGATGAGGTGTTTGTGTTCAATGATGATACGAAGAAGATTATGGGTGAGCTTTGGAGTAAGGTAAAGATTGCGGCAAGTAATGCGAATTAACGAAGTGGGGCTGGCACGTCTACGGATGTGCCAGCCCCACTCTTGAGATGGGATAGTTGTAGTTTTTTCTTGTTTATAGGAATAATTTCTCATTTTTTGTGATTGACATGTGGGATGTGTAGTGCTATAGTGGACGAAATATATCTTTTGGAAATGTATTCAAAAAGTCAGGAGTGTGTTCGGGGATTGGTGTAAAATGGGCGAAAAGAACAGATCATTTTACAAAAGAGAGGAGAATAGGGATGAAGAAGGAGAAAAGTTTTACAAGACGGATTGTCCGCAACAATCTGTATGCCATGAGAGAAGCCATGCGAATTTCTCCGAAGCGTGTATGGATTGCGTTCTTCAGCAGACTTGTGGACTATTTGTTGTGGGTATTTTACAGTGCCTTTTTTGTGAGGTATATCCTGGATGCATTGGAGCAGGAGAAACCGCTGGGGGAAGTGCTGGTGGCAATTCTGTTGATCGGTGCCGGAAGTTTTCTGTTGGAGATGTTTCTGTTTTATGGCCAGAATGTGTGGTTCCCTGCGTTGGACGTAAAAATATTTCATGCGCTGTATAAGAAGGTGTATGAAAAGGCAGAGAATGTGGAAATCGGATGTTATGAAGACAGAGAGTTTTACGATAAGTTTTCCACGGCGGTGGATGATATGGGAACGAAGCTTTGCCAGTGTGTAGATAACATGTGTACGGTGATTTGCGGTTCCATCGGTGGTGTGGTTGCCTGCTATACCATGGTGGAGATTGACCCGTGGACCATTGTGTTCTTGGCAGCACCGCTTTTGGGAAATTTTCTGTTTGCGCCGAAGATGAATAAGATTTCTTATGAGCGATATCAGGACGGTGTGCCGTATGACCGGAAGCTGGCTTATGTAAATCGAGTGATGTATCTGAAGGAATATGCCAAGGAGTTTCGTCTCTCAGATGTGTATCATGTGGTAGAAGACCAGTACGGAGAAGCAACGGAAGGAAAATCCGGTATTTGGAAGAAATATTTTAAGAAGGCCTTTCCGATAGGAATGTTGCAGTATTTCTTTTCCTATATGGTTATTTTTGAAGGTATTCTGTTGTACGGTGCATATCAGGCACTGGTGCCGACGGCACCTTCCATCAGCTTTTCCCAGATGGCGGTATTGACCAGTGTGATGGTAACAGCCTCCTGGGTATGGGTACAGGTAATTAATGCGATTAACCGCAGTACCGACAACAGTATGCTGGTGGAAAATCTGCGTACGTTTTTGGAGTATGAGGAGAAGATTCCGGAAAATGGGGATGGTTTGATTCCGGAGGAGGAGCTTCGTTCGCTTCAGTTTTCTCATGTAAGTTTTGCTTATCCGGGGGGAGAAAATGTCCTGACGGATGTATCTTTTGAA
>JAZNBY010000019.1:0-5936 GCA_045587325.1 Lachnospiraceae bacterium
GCTTCCGTAAGCTGACCGATTTTCTTACCGTTCTGCTTTGCATTCTCTGCCGCATTCGTTGCGCTTGTAGCTGCAGTCACTGCGTTCTTTGCGCTTTCCTCGGAAATGTTGGCAACATCTTCCACCGTAGCGGTCAATTCTTCAATGGCACCGGCCTGATCCGTCGCACCATCTGCCAAATTCTGTGCACCGTCTGCCAACTGCTCCGAACCCAACTTTAACTGATCCGCAGAGGTTCGAATCTGACGCATCGTATCGGATAACTGCGCATTTAATTTGTCCATTCCCTCAAGCAAAGCCCGGAAATCGCCGACATAACTCTCTCTTGCATTGGAAGCTACATTAAACTTGCCCTCCGCCATTTCACCGAGCATATCTCCGGCATCCGCTACAATTGCATGCACCTCCGCACAAGCTTCCCGCAGTGCGTCTGCCAACACACCCAGTTCATCCTGACTTTCATAGTTAATGTGAATATCAAAATCACCGACTTTAATCTGCTGTACCGCCCCCTGCAACTCATAAATCGGGGTTACCAATGAGGTTGTAAGGTCTTTTGCAACAACACCTATCAGACTAAGGTTAACTAAAGTTACAACTACCAATAACACAACACCAATCGCTCGCAAAGGCGTCGAGAACACCGAAACTCCCGCTGCACTTGCATACATCAAAATGTTTAACACCGTAAGTACGGCAACTGTAATAACCCCGATAATCACGGCTCTGAAAGAGAGCTTAAATTTTTGCTCTATGTTTGCATTATGCAATCTTTTGTTCACTCTTACCTTCTTTGGTTTTTTACTCATCTCGCGTCCTCCAATTCATTTTATCATTTGCTAACCCGATTGCACGATACTTACCCCATAAGCATTCCACGTGCAATTGTTTTAATTATAGCACTTTTTTGTTACAAAATTATGAATTTTTCATATAAAAACTGTTACCTTTCGTACAAACTAAGTCTTTCGATTAAAAAACACATAACAAAAAAGCAGTAACCCATATTATCACAGATTACTGCTTCATCGTTACTTCTCCTATTACACGCTATTCACACAATTCTTTCAGTACTCCAAAGCATCTTTCTTCCAGCGCCTCGATTTGCTTGATATACTCACAAGCCTGTTGCCGCACTTCTATCTCGGCAAGCTTTGCCGGTCTCTGCTCCATGTTGTCCCAACCGCCAAGCAACGACCATGTCTGCTCCGCAAGGCTCTTTTCCTTAGCAAAGAGGTCCGCCAATAACTTGTACTTTTCTATCGTCTCTGCATCGATGTTTCCGGTCTCTTGTTCCGCCAGTTTCTTGAAGTACAAAGAAGCACAGCCTCTTCCGTCAATGAGGCAAGTGGTAGCATCGTCTTCACAAAGCATTCGTTCAAACAACAGGGACTCGTTTTCTCCGGAAAATGCACTGTCTTCGGACAACATCTTTGCCCAGGCGTTAAAGCCTTCCACACCCTTACAGTATGGTCCGTCCTGTCGTCCGGTCATCACCTCTGCTGCCGTTTGCAAAATCTTCTTCGTTCCAAACAGCTCACCTTCCACCGGACCAAGGCACATAACAGCCTGAGTATCCGTATTCTCCCACCAGTTGTCGCAGACAAAGTAACCGCACTCGTCAAAGGTCACAGCCCCGCCGAAGGCCGGGTCGTGCTGGAAGAAATTCCAGCCTAGCAACGTATTTCCGTTGTCTCTGTATCCGGTGATGATACATGCCTCCGGCGGCCCGATGATACCCTGGGCAATACACGGATGACCCTCATCGATATGCTTCTTGATAAAGGCAATAAACTCTTCTTTCGTGGTGCTTTCCGTTCTGCCAAGCATGGAAAACTCCCGTCCTAATGCCTTTGCCGCATAGGAATACACCGTCTCGTCGTCGCCCTCGGTAAAGGTATGGTAGATATCCACGTTACTCATATCCCATTCCTTTTCATTCCAGGTAAAACGGAAGGCTCCGCCGCAAGCCACCAGGATTTCCGCATAATCCAAGTCCTCGCCCAAATAGTCCGCACATGCCTTTAAGCAAATCGGATACGGGGTGGAACCGCCGTAGGTTCCCCATTCCACCTTCGGAACTCCATATAAAATCGTACTGTCACTGTTCTGATACTTTTCTTTCTGTCTCATCTCAACATCGCTCCTTCGCTCTTTCCGACTGAGCAATCCGATCCCATACACCCCTTCCGCCAGCTCCGACGTTCCCATCAGAGGCCGCTCCTTCCGAAACGCACTAGGGGTCCGTCCCATGGCCTTTGTAAAGGCACGGGTGTAGCTTTCGTGATTGGAAAACCCGTAAGCAAGGGCCAGATCCATCACCGACTTGTCCGTATGGAGCAGTTCAAAGGCCGACGCAAGCAACTGTCGGGTACGCACATAACTTCCCAGTGAAATACCGGTATGCCGTTTAAAAAAATCCCGGAGGTGGGCATAAGAAAACCCCATCCTGCGTTCCAGCTCGGTGTAATCAATCTTCCCCTCTTTGATATGTGCCTCCACATAGCCCATAATGGCACGGGTGTATAACGGATAACTCATAGTCTGTTTCCTTTCTTTGCATCGCGATGTAAGTCTATTATACACCATATAGGGAAGATTTCTTGACTTTTTTGAGGATGTGGGAGGGGAATAACGAAAAAAGTGGCGACACGCACCACTTTTTTATATAACCTATCTCTTTTCCCTCACCGGTAACCAAATCTCGCTTACATAATCCTCTGCCGTATTATCTCCCGGCAAATAATTTTCAATATCATAGTCCGGTATCAACTCATACTCCGCGCCCGGAAGCCACTCCCGATAAATGACATCCCACATCTTCTGAATCGCATCCGGCATCGGACCGACACATTTAAAAATTGCCCACGTATATGCCGGAATATTTATAATTTGAAATCCGTCCGGCACTTCAGGCACATCGTCGGCGTCGCATCCGATTCCGTACATAAACTCTTTTGCACCATCCTTCTCCTGTGCGCAGATTCCCAAATAGCCCGGAGCTTTTTTGTATATCTCGTTTCGATAGTATTCATCCCAGAATGCCGGAATGCCTTTCTCACTGCTTTCCTCCGTAAACATTTTTCCATACACAAGCAATCGGAACCCGTCTTTCTTTTCAATACGATAATCCATCACCGTACCTCCTTCCACTGTTATCTTAACAACAAGTTTATTGAAGGATTTCAGCTCTTTTCCCTTTTTCGCCCGACTCGGTGTGATACCGTGGAATCGAGTAAATGCCTTTGAAAAACTTTCCGGCGAATCGTAGCCGTACTTCAACGCAACGTCGATTACCTTTGTGTCCTGCCTGGTCAATTCTTCTCCGGCCAACGATAACCTTCTTTTCCTGAGATATTCTCCTACCGACATGCCGGTAAAAAGGGTAAATGTCCTCTGAAAATGGAATACGGATATGTGCACATGTCCGGCAACATCTTCGCAATGAATATCCTCTGTCAGATGCGTTTCCATATAATCTATTGCCTTGTTAATCGATTGTATCCATTCCATAGCTTCATCCTCCTTGTTTATGATTGTATACGACTGCAAAGGAAAAATCCTGACATTTTGTGCTTTGTGGTGTCTTTAATACGAGATTCAATTCCCCTGAATCCGAATCTCCCTTGCCGAAAGCGCCTCCTCTGACACCTTTTCAAACACCAGCAACTGCGGAACGGCATCCCTGCTTCCGTCTTCATATCGGCGAGGTATTTCCAAAAACATAATGGTATGCCCGTTCATGGTTTCGATGGAGTACGGCATCGCCACAAGATGAGGTTCCGGAATCGTTGCTTCTAGATATAAAAATCCCTTTGTCCATCCCTTAAGAAACCAGTAAGGCTCCCCGTTTTTCGGAAAATATAGTTCGTGCCAAACTGTATTTTCGGCTTCGGGACATTTCGGATGCCCGTAAACAAATTGTTCTTTGCTTAAAACAATGTCCCGGATTTCCCACTTACCGACGACAGCTTCATCATTCTCAAATGCTTGCTTCTCTATCGTCGGGTCCATACATTTCACTTTTTTGCATACAGGGATTTTGAGCTCTACCGTGCCATCCTCATAATAGATTTCATACGATGCTCCGATGATCTGATAATCGATTTCGTGGATTTGGGACAACATGGATTGATAGCCATCGTCAAGCTGCTCCCGCTTGCAAACCAGAGTTGCCAGTTCTCCCGAAAAGGTAAGCGTCTTCTCTTCATATCCGAGCGCTTTAGGAACCATACCTGCAATTTCCACGCAAGCAGCAAGATCCAGGTTACTTTCACGATATTCCATTTCATAGTTTACAAGCACGGTACGCGCTCCAATCAATTGCTTTGGCAGTGCGGCTTTCATTTGCATAACCACTTCCTCCGCCTCTGCTTTAGCTGCATACATCTTTCTTTCATAAGCGACACGAACGGTGTCACCACTTCGAATAGCCATGGGAAACATAGTCCTCTCCCCTTCCGATAATGACTTCCTAATGTGAGTTAATTTCTTCAACTGTAATGAAAGTTCCTTCGATTTTTCCTCAATTTCTGCGCACTTGGCATCCACCAACGCAAGGATATCCTCGTCCGCGCTCGCATGCAGATGCTTTTTTATTTCTTCTAGGGAAAAGCCAAGCTCCTTCAGGGAAATAATGCGATTGCAATCGGCAATCCTTGCTGCAGAATAATAGCGATAGCCCGTAAAACGATCAATCTCGTCCGGAGCAAGCAGCCCTTCGCTGTCATAGTACCTTAGCGTTTTGACAGGGATACGGCAAAGCCGTGATAATTCACCAATCTTGTACATAGTCTAACACCTTTCTTAAAAATTTTCTTTGCGAAACAGCGCTATTTCTTGTTTACAGCTTGGTTATAACATTACAGTTAAAGGGAGAGTCAAGGGAATAAATACATCATATCATATTATTTCTACTATTGCATTACAAAAACAAAAGAAAACAGGTATCCCAAAGGAATACCTGTCTTCTAAAATTTGCCCTACTTATTCGGAATACGCCCCTTCGGGCTCCTTCCTCATGTGGGGCTGGCGCGCTCCCGATAAAAGAAAGAAGATGTTCTATTGTAAGCAAGCTTACATAGCCCATCTTCTTCCTTTATCTGCATCGCTTATTGTGTTCGCGATTATTCGTACTCTATCGTTGCTACCGGCTTCTTCGTTACCTCATATACAACTCTGTTGATGCTGGTTACTTCGCTGGTAATTCTATCTGCAATCTTCTCTAAGAGGTCATAATCCACTCTCTCAATGGTAGCGGTCATAGCATCGATGGTGTTTACCGCACGGATAACGCACATGTAACCCATGCTGCGGGCATTGTCACGTACACCTACTGCCTTGAAATCCGGCACTACGGTGAAGTACTGCCATACAGTCTTGTCAAGGCCGGCCTTTGCGAATTCGTCACGAAGGATTGCATCGGATTCACGAAGTGCTGCAAGACGCTCACGGGTGATGGCACCGAGGCATCTTACGCCAAGTCCCGGGCCCGGGAACGGCTGACGGTATACCATCTCAGCCGGAAGGCCAAGCTCGATACCACAAGCACGAACCTCGTCCTTGAAGAGCTGCGCAAGCGGCTCAACAAGCTCAAACTGTAAATCCTCCGGCAAACCGCCTACATTGTGGTGGGACTTAACAGCCTTTGCGGTCTTGGTACCGGACTCGATGATGTCCGGGTAAATGGTTCCCTGTCCGAGGAAGTCGATGCCATCTAACTTACGAGCCTCTTCTTCGAAGACACGGATGAACTCACCGCCGATAATCTTTCTCTTCTGCTCCGGATCAGCCACACCTGCCAGCTTGTCTAAGAAGCGGTCCGTTGCATCTACATATACTAAGTTTGCGTTTAACTGATTCTTGAATACTTCTACTACGTTCTCGGACTCGTTCTTTCTCATGAGACCGTGATTTACGTGTACACAGGTCAACTG
>JAZNBY010000020.1:0-3577 GCA_045587325.1 Lachnospiraceae bacterium
GGTCTCCCTGCACACCGCGAGCCAGCATAAGACCGTCACAGCCTGTCGTATCCAGCATCCGCTTTGCATCCTCCGGAGTAAAGATATCACCGTTACCGATGACCGGAATCTTTACCGTCTCTTTTACCTGTCTGATAATATCCCAGTCCGCCTTACCGCTGTAATACTGCTCTCTGGTACGTCCGTGAACCGCAATGGCTGCCGCACCGCTTTCCTCGGCAATTTTCGCCATCTCAGGCGCATTGGCATCGTCTTTGCCGAAGCCTTTTCGAATCTTTACTGTCACCGGCTTCCGAATCGCCTTTGCGATTGCTTCAATGATATGTCCCGCCTTTACCGGGTCCTTCATCAGTGCGGAGCCTTCCCCGTTATTGACCACCTTCGGCACCGGGCATCCCATATTGATGTCTAAGATGTCAAAAGGAAGCTCCTCAATCCGTTTTGCCACCTCACTCATAATCCCGGCATCCTCACCGAACAGCTGCAATGCCACCGGTCGCTCCGCCTCTGCGGTTTCCAGCATAATCTTTGTATTTTTGTTGTTATATAGGATTCCTTTTGCACTGACCATCTCGGTGTAAATCAGGCTTGCGCCCTGTTCCTTACACAGACAACGAAAAGGCAGGTCTGTCACACCTGCCATGGGCCCCAGCGCCAATATTCCTTTTACGGTTACGTTCCCAATCTGTAAATTTCTCTCCATAGTATCCTTTCACAGTTTCCTGTCATATCGTGCCCTCCGGCGCACTGCATTTCCCGTTAAACCACAGTTCTACTTTCCCTGTCCTTTGTTTCGACGGTAAATCAAATACAATCCCTTCATAGTGAGCATCGGATCATACTCGTGGATACAATCGGTCTCCTCTGCTATAATACGCCCGAGACCACCCGTTGCCACTACTTTTACATTTTCGTATCCGGACTCTTCGATCATTTTCTTTACAATATACTCCGTCTGTCCGATGGTTCCGTACACAAGACCCGCCTGCATACTGGATATGGTTTCCTTGGCCAGAATGGAAGCCGGCTTCTTAATCTCAATCTTCGGGAGCTTCGCTGCCTCGTTCCAAAGGGCATTGGCGGAGATTGCAATACCCGGGCTGGTAACGCCGGACACAAACTCTCCCTCACCATTTACCAAATCGTAGGTAGTGGCTGTGCCGTAATCAATCACAAGCACCGGTCCGCCGTACAGTTCGTATCCTGCCACCGCATCCACCACACGGTCTGCACCGATTTCCTTCGGATTGGCGGTTGCGATGCGAAGGCCTGTTTTCGTCCCTGCGCCTACAATCATCGGTTTGCAGTCAAAGTACTTAATCATGGAATTGGTAAGGGAATGCATCACATCCGGCACTACGGATGCAATAATCACATCGGTAATACGTTCTTTTTTCACACCCTTACTCTCCACCAGACCGCAAAACAAAAAGCCGTACTCATCCGAGGTCCGCTTCTCCTTTGTAGTCATACGAAAAGTGGTTACCAGTTCCTCTCCGTCAAATATGCCGCAAGTAAAATTCGTATTTCCTACATCAATAGCCAATAACATATCTTTACTCCTTTCCGCATTTCACAGATGCCTCCATTCCCGGCAAACACTTCTACCGACTGCAGAGCAATTCCCACATCCAAACAATACATAAGGGCGAGGAATGACCGAATCTCATCCCTCGCACCGTTCTTTCCTTAATATCCCGGAACAATCAGCTTTCCGGCATCTTCCCCCAAAAAGAAGACCTTAAAATAAACTTCCAGCGACTCCAGTAATTCCTTTTTCTCTTCCTGCAACTTCTTAATCAAAAGCGCGCTGCCGATTTCATCGTAAAGCAAATCCCCTTCGTCCGCATCTACCCGAAACAAAAGCGTTCCGTCTTCTTCATATACCAGGGAAAGAATTCCGCCCACATCTTCCGTAAAAAGTACGCACATAATCTTAAGCTCATCCTTAATGGCCTTCGGAAGAGCCTCAAAATCCTCATTCAGATAATACTTTTTCTCATAGGCATTGCTGACACACAGCACCACATCTCCCTCGTACATAACTGCCTCCGCTTCTTAATTTACATCTACACCACCGAACACACAGGTCCCCTTGACGTATATGGTCGGTATCTTTTTCCCGCTTTGCGGTGTCACGACACCGTTATCTATGGCACCCAGCACCGAGGTGGAGTCAACCATCACCCGTACATTCGGCGGTACAAGAATATCGATTCCGCCAAACACCGCCTTTGCCTCAATGGTGACATCCTCCCGGATAATGGCATTCTTCAGATTCAAATCAATTCCGCCGAACACCGCAGTCACCGTACCGCCTGCAAACACGGTGCGATTGATACAGATATCTTTTCCGGAAAAAACCGCAACGCTGGAAATCCGCTCTCCCGGTCCCATATCGCCTTCTGCTGCTTCGTCAAAGAACTGTTCATTCTCATCCCCTGCAGTATCCTGTCCTTCATTGCAGTCGCACTCCGTATAGGAAGCATCCGCCACTACCCGGTCTTCCCGGTCGAAGCGGTCCGCTTTGTCCGTATCAGCGTCCGTTTTAACCTTCTTCGGCAAAATCATGGTTACACCGATAATCACAAACAGCACTGCCAGGAAAATTGCCCACAGCTTATCAGAAACAATGGCATTCTGTGCCGACAACAGCAAAAACAATCCGATGGCAAGACCGATCAGATACCCTACCTTTTCACCATTTTTTCCTAACAAGCCGCAAAAGCACGGAATAATAATGAATAATGTCCACCATCCGTCAAAAAACACATAAAACACGGAAAACTCATCCACAATTCCCAGAGCCTCCGCCAAATATCCACCACCGACAAATACAAACAGCAATCCGAATAAAATACCGGATAAACTGTTCCATCTTCTGTTCCTCATATTTTTTCTCCTTTATCTTTCAAAAGATTTACTCACCCAACGTAGCAAGCATCACAGCCTTAATGGTGTGCATACGGTTCTCCGCCTCATCAAATACTACCGACTGCGGGGATTCGAACACCTCATCCGTCACTTCCATCTCAGAAATACCGAACTTCGCACTGATTTCTCTGCCGATTGCGGTCTTTAAGTCATGGAATGCCGGTAAACAGTGCATAAAAATCGCCTGCGGACCTGCATTGTCCATGGCCGCCTTATTGACCTGATACGGAGAAAGCTCCTTGATACGCTCCGTCCATACGCTGTCCGGCTCGCCCATGGATACCCATACATCCGTATATACCACATCCGCCCCCTTGGTACCTTCCGTTACATCCTCAGTGAGGGTAATGGTACCTCCGGTCTGTGCTGCGATTTCCTTACAGGTAGCAACCAGTTCCGCATCCGGGAAATACTTTGCGGAAGTACATGCGGTAAAATGCATACCCAGCTTTGCACATACTACCATGAGGGAATTTGCCATATTATAACGGGCATCTCCCATATAAGTAAGCTTTACGCCCTTAATTCTGCCTAACTTCTCTTTGATGGTCAGAACATCCGCCAACATCTGGGTCGGATGAAATTCATTGGTCAGTCCGTTCCATACCGGTACCCCGGCGTACTTTGCCAGTTCTTCCACGAT
>JAZNBY010000021.1:0-2944 GCA_045587325.1 Lachnospiraceae bacterium
GGGGTTGCATACTCTGGATACCGTCAAGCTTGTAAAAAGGATGTCGGAGTATGGGGGAGAGACGGGATTTTCTACAGAGCAGTTCCGGCATTTGCGACTGGCAGCGTTGCTTCATGATGTGGGCAAGCCGGCCTGCCATAGCGTGGATGAGAAAGGAATTTCTCATTTCTATAGTCATGGAGAAGTGGGTGCGGAGCAGGCGAAAAAGGTACTCCGCCGGTTAAAAGCAGACAATGCCACCATTGATACGGTATCCCGCCTGGTAAAGTGGCATGATTATAAGTTTGTACCGGAGGATGCACCACTGCGTCGTGCCATGCATAGAATCGGAGAAGATTTGTTCCCTCTGTTGTTTGAACTGCGCCGGGGAGATTTGTTGGCCCATGCAGAGCCGTGTTGTACCGAAGGTTTGGAAGGTCTTAGGAAGGTATGGCAGGTGTTCTTAGAAATACAGAAGAGGGAAGAGTGCACGTCCCTAAAGGATCTGGCGGTAAACGGAAGTGATTTGATTGCAGAAGGGTTCGCCCCGGGAAAAGAGCTAGGAGAACTGTTAGAGTACCTTCTGATGACGGTAATCGAGAACCCACAGTTGAATACAAAAGAGACGCTGTTGTTACAGGCAAAGCAATGGAAAAACAGTGAAAATTAAATAGGACAATTTGCAGGAGAAAGAGCCGTTCTTGGAAACAGGAAGGGCTCTTTTGTTGCTTTCCTGGAAAAATCACATTTTCTATAGCGCAAAAACTTATGAAAAATCATACACATGATTTGGGGCATCCCTTCATAGTATGTAGAGAATATACCTGTCTGGGCCGTGAGGTGACCCGGCATGAGGAATCGGAGGAGATATTGTGGAGGAAAAGAGTCTTGAATTTTTCGAAAAATATGAAATTGAGGTAACGGGAAGTGTAAAAGCAAGAGGTGCTTTTCGGATAGATACGGAGCAGGGACCTATGCTGTTATTGCCATATAGCGGAAGTGAAAATCGGGCAGTGTTTGAACAGTCGTTGTTGGAACGGTTAACGGAGCAGGGCTTTCTCGTAGACGAATATGTGGCAAATAAAGAGGGAGCTTTTGTGACACAGGACGAGTTTGGAGATCCCTTTTTAATGAAAAAGTGGTATTACGGGGAAGAATGCAACATAAAAAAGCCGGAGCATGTTCTACAGGCTGTAAGACATCTGGCGGCCCTTCATAATGCCCTGACCGGGCTGGGAGCCGGTGGGGAGACACTACAGGGAGCGATACAAAAAAGCCTGCCGGAGTTGTTTGAAAAACGAAACCGGGAGCTGCGGCGGGTGCGGGCTTTTCTTAGAGAAAAGAAGCGGAAAGCCTATTTTGAAACGGTGTACATCAATGTGTTTCCGGAATTTTACGAGAAAGCAGAACAGGCCCTGGAGGCAGCAAGACGGGAAGGTTGCGGGGAGTTGTTAGAGGAAGCGGTGGCGGAAGGCAGAGTGTGCCACGGTACCTATACCCATCACAATCTCTTGACCCGGTATGACGGAAGTCTAGTGACGGTGAATTTTGATAAGGCATGTTTTGGGGTGCAAATCAGCGATTTTTATTTGTTTTTCCGCAAGTTTATGGAGAAGACCGGGTGGGACAAAGACCTGGCGGAACAGTTGATTACCGCATACAGTTCCGTGAGGAAGGTGGAAGGAAAGGAATGGAAGGTGTTTTACCTGTTACTTTCCTATCCGGAAAAATTCTGGAAGATTACCAACAGCTATCATAACGGAAAGAAATCCTGGATTCCGCAAAAGACGACAGAGAAGCTTTTGGCAGTAAAGGAGCAGGAGGCGGAGAAGGAAGCACTGCTACGGGAAGTGGTGGAGAGGTGGTGTAGGTAGAAGTGAAGTAAAAAGCAGAAATACATCTTGAATCAGAGCGCGTTTTTCGATATAATGTTCTCATAGGCCATGGGCCGGAAGGAGTTTACATGAAAAGTGAAAAGCGCGTTCTTTTTTTATTGGCAGCGTCAGCAACGGTAATTCTCCTTGTGACGGTGCTGACTCTTTTTTCGGGAGAGGACAAGCCCAAAGGAAATAAGAAACCGCTTAGAAAGCCTACCCAGGCAGTGGCGGCGGAAGAGATCAAAGCGGAATACAATAAATTGTTGTTTGTAAAGTCGGTGGATACAGAGGTGGGAAGCATTACGTTGTATGACTTGGAGGAAGGCGGCGAGGTAGTGCTGACCTACGGTCTGGCAGCGGATATCCGCAGCAAGTACGGGAACCTGACCTATGCAGCTTCTCTGAAGTTTGGTGATATTGTTAGGGCAGAGTATAACCCGGACGGAGTGTTGGTGCGGATGCAGTTGTCTTCCGAACACTGGGAACTTCACGGAGTGGAAGATTTCTCCGTAAGTGATTCCATGCTTTCTGTAAACGGTGCCAACTACAAAATCACGGAGGCTACGGTGGCTTACTGTGAAGACGAGCGTATTGCCCACGGGGAAGTACGGGATATTGACCGGGTAGAGTTGTGGGGGCTAGGCTCGGAGGTGTTAGCCATCCGGGTGGTGAAGGGACATGGTTCCATTAAGCTTGTGAATTGTTCCGAGTTTCAGGGGGCAAAGGTGACCTTCGGAGACGAAAGCCATACCCTTGACGGAGAGCCGACCTATCTGGTGCGGGAAGGGAAATATACCGTATCGGTGGTAGGAGACCGGCAGGCGGCAGCGGCAGAAGTAACGGTGGCCCGGAACGAACAGTTGGTAATTGATTTATACGAATACGGCGGCAAGCCTATTGAGTCTGCCCAGGTACGGTTTAAGATTACTCCGTTTTCAGCGGTGCTTAAGATTGACGGGGAACGGGTGGATTATTACGAACAGGACTTGACGTTAGAATACGGAGAGCATAAGATAGAAGCAGAGTTGGGTGGTTATACTACATACAAAGGGTATTTGACTGTTTCAAAGCCTTACCATACCTTCCAG
>JAZNBY010000022.1:0-3004 GCA_045587325.1 Lachnospiraceae bacterium
TATATAAAAATCTTGAATAAGTAAGCCGGTTGCATATCGGCTTTCACTTAGACATAAAGTGTAGCATGCTACACCAAAAGGAGGCAACTATGATAAAAACATTGGCAAAAAGCTTGCGCGAGCATAAAAAAGGCTCCGTTCTAACAATTATTCTGTCAATTCTGGAAGCGGGATTTGAAATATTAATACCGCTTTGCATGGCAAACGTAATTGACAAAGGGATTGATCTTGGGAATATGGGCGCAGTATGGAAGTATGGTCTCATTCTGTTCCTGTTTGCGGCGCTTCAGCTTATCACGGGCGTATTGGCTGCCCATATTGCAGCGCGCACCTCGGTTGGATTTTCTGCAAATCTTCGTCAGGATATGTACGATAATGTACAGACCTTTGCATTTTCCAACATTGATAAGTTTTCAACCGCATCGATTGTTACCCGTCTTACCACGGACGTCACCAACATTCAAAATGCTTATCAGATGTTAATCCGTATGGCGATTCGAGGCCCCATTATGCTTATCTTTTCCATGTGCGTATCTTTTAGCATAAACAGCTCGATTGCATGGATTTTCCTTGCGATTATTCCGCTTATGGCGGCTTTACTGCTTTTGATTGTCAGAAGTGTACACCCGATATTCGGTCGAGTTTTCCGTACCTATGACGAGTTAAACAATATCGTGCAGGAGAATGTACGCGGAATCCGCGTTGTGAAATCCTTTAATCGGGAAGAATACGAAATTGATAAATTCAAGGGAATCTCCCAAAACATATACAAGGACTTTGCCAAAGCAGAACGACTTCTGGCATTTAACTCTCCCATCATGCAGTTCTTCATGTACACATGTATGATACTCATTTCCTGGATTGGTGCCAAAGCGATTGTCGTGAGCGGAAACAATGCCGCGCTGGGTATGACAACAGGAGATTTGACCGCGATGTTTTCTTATGCGATACAAATCCTCATGAGCCTTATGATGCTCTCCATGGTTTTTGCCATGATGACCATCTCCATGGCTTCGGCACGTCGTATTGCCGAAATCTTAAACGAAAAAACAGATATTGCGAATCCGGCCAATCCGCAAATGGCAGTGAAAGACGGTTCCATCTGTTTTGAAAACGTGGACTTCGTTTACGCTTCCAAAGCGGACAAAAAAGTACTTGATAACATTAATCTCACCATCGCTTCGGGCGAAACAGTCGGCATCATAGGAGGTACGGGTTCATCCAAATCAAGCCTTGTGCAGTTGATTCCGCGTTTGTATGACGTAACCGGCGGTCGCCTTTTACTTGCCGGTGTTGATGTCCGTGAATATGACCTTGAAGTCCTTCGTAATGCGGTTGCCATGGTTCTTCAGAAGAACGAGTTATTCTCAGGTACCATCAAAGAAAATCTGCGTTGGGGAAATGAAAATGCCACGGATGAAGAAATAGAGCAGGCCTGCAAACTTGCCTGTGCGGATGAGTTTATTCAAAGCTTCCCGGATAAGTATGATACGCATATCGAGCAGGGCGGCACAAATGTTTCCGGTGGGCAGAAACAGCGTCTATGCATTGCCCGCGCTTTATTGAAAAAACCGAAAGTTTTGATTCTGGATGACTCCACAAGTGCTGTGGATACAAAGACCGACGCATCCATCCGGAAATCCTTCGCGGAATATATTCCGGACACAACCAAAATCATTATTGCACAGCGTATCAGTTCGGTACAACACGCAGATCAAATCATTGTTATGGACGATGGTAAGGTTGTTGCCGTTGGTAACCATGCAACGCTTTTAGAAAGCTGCAATATATATCGCGAAGTATATGAATCTCAGAAGAAAGGAGACAGCGATCATGAATAAGAAGGATAAAATGCCCCCGATGGGACAGATGCCTGCGGGTATGCCGCCAAGGCCTCAATTTGACAAAAAGACGCTGGTAAGATTGCTGTCTTACATGAAAGGCTATAAAGCACAGCTGATTTTCGTTGTGGCATGTATTCTGTTAAGTTCCGTTGCTTCTGCAGCATCTTCCCTGTTTCTGCAGAAACTGATTGATGATTACATCGTACCTTTGCTGGCAACTTCGAATCCCGTTTTTACGGAACTCTTCAAGGCACTGCTTTTCATCGGTGTTATTTATCTGGTGGGAATCTTCTCCACACTTTTTTACAATCGTGTGATGGTTACGATTGCACAGGGAACACTGAAAAAAATCCGTGATGATATGTTTGAAAAAATGCAGCGTCTTCCCATTCGTGCATTCGATACACGAACCCACGGAGATATTATGAGTCTCTACACCAACGATACCGACACACTGCGTCAGATGATTGCGCAGGCAATGGCACAGCTGATTTCTTCGGTATTTACCATTGTGGCGGTGTTTGTATGTATGTTGTACATCAGTGTCTGGCTGACGCTGGTTGCCGTTGTGGTAATGCTTCTTATTCTGCGGCTTGTAAAGAGTGTGACCGGAAAAATCGGCGTATTCTTTATGATGCAGCAGAAGACCCTTGCCGATGTAAACGGCTATGTAGAAGAAATGATAAACGGTCAGAAGGTAATTAAAGTTTTCTGCCACGAAGAGAAAGTAAAAGAAGAACTGAGGGAGAAAAATAAGGCGTGGGCGCACAGTGCCGCCAGTGCAAGCGGCTATGCCAATTCCATGATGCCGATGATGAATGCGCTGGGCTATGTGCAGTATGTGATTATCGCAATTTTGGGCGCATATATGGCCATTGCGGGAATGCCGAACCTGGGGCTTACGGGGACCGGGACTATGACCCTCGGTATGCTTGCTTCGTTCCTGACATTATCAAGAAGCTTTACAGGTCCGGTTTCACAGATTTCCAATCAGTTCAATTCTATTGTAACGGCATTGGCAGGTGCATCCCGCATCTTTGCCTTTATGGACGAGGAGCCGGAAGCCGATGAAGGCTACGTAACGCTGGTGAATGCAAAGGAAGACAACGGTGTAATCACCGAGACGAAGGAACGCACCGGAATATGGGCTTGGAAGCATC
>JAZNBY010000023.1:0-2136 GCA_045587325.1 Lachnospiraceae bacterium
GAAGTATGTGTTTGATGCAGTGCTTCCGAAGAACCTCATTGATGAGAATACCAAGTTCTTTATTAATCCGACGGGCCGTTTTGTGATCGGCGGACCGAACGGCGACAGCGGTTTGACCGGTCGTAAGATTATTGTTGATACCTATGGTGGTTATGCACGTCACGGCGGCGGTGCTTTTTCCGGTAAGGACTGCACCAAGGTAGACCGTTCCGCTTGTTATGCGGCACGTTATGTGGCAAAGAATATTGTGGCAGCCGGCCTTGCAAAGAAGTGCGAGATTCAGCTTTCCTATGCCATCGGTGTAGCACAGCCGACCTCCATCATGGTAGATACCTTCGGTACCGGTGTGGTTTCCAATGAAGAGTTGGTAAATATCGTAAGAAAGCATTTCGATCTTCGTCCGGCAGGTATCATTAAGATGCTTGATCTCCGTCGCCCGATTTACAAGCAGACTGCGGCATATGGTCATTTCGGACGTCCGGACCTTGATTTGCCGTGGGAGAAGACGGATGTGGCAGAGCAGTTAAAGGCATATGCGAAATAAGTCTGTATCCATCGGAGAATATTATTATACAGAATAAAATATTTATATAAAAAGCGACAGAAACATGAAATGTTTTTGCCGCTTTTTTGTTATAGTGATTGGGAAATGCGGAAGATAACAGTTTTTGCGTTGAAAAGCAGTTGAAAATATGGTATACTGTCTAAAAGCAATATTTTTATGAATTTCAGAAGAGGAAGGAGAGTTTTTTATGCAGTATCGTAAGTTTGGAAACACAGGAGTAGAGATTTCCACATTGGGTTTTGGATGTATGCGTTTACCGGAGATTGAGGTTTCGGAAGGCACGTTTGAGGTGGATCAGGAAAAGACGGATGCCATGCTCCGTCATGCCTATGACCTGGGTGTAAATTATTTTGATACGGCATTTTATTATTGCCATGAGAACAGTGAAATTGCGGTAGGTAAGGCATTAAAGCCGATTCGTGATAAGGTGTATATTTCCACCAAGTGCCCGCTTGAACGGGTGAAGAAGCCGGAAGACTTTGAGGGTATGCTTGATAAGAGCCTTGCAAAGCTTGACACAGACTATGTGGATTTTTATCATTTCTGGGGAATCGGACGTAAGGCATTTGATGAGGTTATCAAGCCGTTAGGTCTTTTAGAGGAAGCAAAGAAGCTGAAAGAAAAGGGAAAGATTCGTCATATTTCCTTCTCCTTCCATGATTCACCGGAGGCATTGAAGTATATTATCGATAATGCGCCGGAGATGGAGACGGTATTGTTACAGTATAATCTTTTGGACCGCGCGAATGAGGAAATGATTGCTTATGCAAAGGAAAAGGGCCTTGGTGTAATTGTTATGGGACCGGTAGGCGGCGGACGTCTGGCAGCACCGACGGAGTTGGCACAGCGTCTGGGCAGCGGTAATCTGAACACTTATGAGCTGGCATTCCGTTTCGTTCTCGGGAACCCGAATGTGTCCTGTGCGCTGTCCGGAATGCAGACTTACGAGATGGTAGACAAGAATGCGGCAGTGGCATCTTTGCCGGATCCGATGACGGAAGAGAAGTGGCGTGAGGTTGGTGATGCATTGGAGAACTTGAAAAAGTTTTCCGAGCTTTACTGCACCGGTTGCGGCTATTGTCAGCCGTGTCCGAAGGGTATCCAGATTCCGAAGATTTTCCAGGCATATACCTATCACAATGTGTATGGTTTACACGAGCTTGCAAAGAAATCTTTCTTAGACTATGTGAATAACGAGAAGAATCCGGGAGCAACCATTAAGGATTGTGCAAACTGTGGTTTCTGTGAGAGAAAGTGTCCGCAGCACTTGAAGGTTCGGGAATTGTTGAAGAAAGTCGAAGAAACCTTGCTTTCTCTGTAATTTCTCTGGAAACGGCCGTTTCTTTCTTTGACACCGGAAAAAGAGTGTGCTATCATTAAGAAAAGAAACGAATTCCGGAGGGACCGGGGGAGGTTTTATGAATAAAGACGTACAAAGAAAATTTGGTTTTGTGTTGTTTGTAATGGCGGTGTTTTTTGCGGGAGTGTCATTGCTTGTTTGGCAGGATGTGATTGTTCTGTGTGTTGCGGGCGTTGTGCTTTTTGCTACAGCCGTATTCTTTGTTATGGGA
>JAZNBY010000024.1:0-5598 GCA_045587325.1 Lachnospiraceae bacterium
CACAATCACATCGCCGAGATATGCAGTATAGCCGAAATCGAATAGCATTCTTCCCATGCCTACAATCCGTTCACCGTCTCTTGCTGCCACCACAAAGGCAGTATGGGCAAGTCCCCGTTCTGCCTGGCCCGGTGTCAAAGATTTCCAATCCACACTGAGCCGTAATTCATTGTATTCTGCCCCGGTCATTTCATTGAAATAAACAATTTCCATCTGCGTGTCCTCCTATTATCCGTATACTTATGTTTCACCGAAACATTACCTCTTCCTCAGCACAAACGCCGTTTCCTTCGTCCCCACCGGGATACCGAACTTCACAGAAGCTTCGCCAAGTTCATTATCTTCTTCGGTAAAAATACGATTTTGCACAGGCTTCTCCGAAACAATCTCAAACCCTGCCGCAAGGAAACGATCATGCCAACTCATCTGCGATTCTGCAAAGCAAGTCCACGGCACCTGTCCCCATTTCTCAAACACCTGCAAAATCGCAGTCACATCCATCCACTCACTTTCGATGGCATAAAGGTATCCGCCGGATTCCAGACAACGATACACTTCCTTTACTGCCTTATCACAGTCTTCCTGCCCACCTCTAACCGATGACAAGCCGATATTACTACTAAATGCCGGTACAGAACCATCTTGAAACGGCATATCCAGTACCGAAAATTGAGCAAAACCAACACCGTGGGTCATATAGTTCCAATCAAGATACTTCTTCCAATGTTCTAACACCATTGCATTGGCATCGCTTGCCGTACAATGAAAGGCCGGATCCAGCTTCTTCACGGAAGGAATTAGCCCCATTCCCGGCCCGCAGGCAAGATCAATAATTTCCTTCCCATTCTCAATTATCGTTTTAACCAATTTCTTAGTTGTTGGATTTTCAAGAAATTTACGTTTCTTCCAATTATTTCCCAAACGTCCGTTATCCCATTCGGCCGCGTCTTCCGCCCCAAAGTAATCACCATGGTTATGGGCATCGAAATAATAGATGCCATCCTTAATATCCAATGGCTCTTTTGCAAGCTTTTTCTCAAAAATCTGCATCTCCAGTAAAATATTTTCCCGTTCCATCCAGATTCCGCCGTTTTCCTCCCTGTGGTCATCATAACGGTTCTTCCGGCGCGCCTCCTCCGGAGTAACAAATACCAAGTCAAAGCCTTCTTCAGCCTCTTCTTCATCCAAATTTTGTTCTCCTACCTCATCCAAAACCCGGCACTTGTAATTAAAATTCTCCTGTTCAAACACGGTTTCCGGAAAACGGGTACTTTTATTTAACCGAAGTGCTCCGCCGTACTCTGTAATACTCTCGGGAATGACAATCAGTCCGGTTTCTTCCTTCACCTCACGAATCAAGGCCTCCTCGTAGGTCTCACCTTCATCGATACCGCCACCCGGAAATGCATAATAATCATATTCTTTTTTATGTATCAGCGCAAGTTTTCCGTCCTTTTCTATAATGCCTCGCACCGTTGGACGAAGGTCATGCTTCCAGTTATTGTCATAATCATGTAAATCCAGGGTAAATAAGCGTTTCATAGGCTTCCACCTTTCTCGGACTTTCCGTACAAATCTACGGTCAGAGACTCCACAAACTGATTCGTCAACTCTTTTTTCTCCTCCCAGATGCGACGGGCTTTTTCCGTCCGCATAGGGTTCTTCTGCATCTGCTTCCAGGAAAACTTCCTAATATGCTCTAAAATAGACTCAAAACTTACATCATCTTTCGTTGCCTGTATCCACGCATCCATCACAATGCCGTGAGCCCCTGTATCATCAAACAAATCCGCCTCCATTAAAAGGACAAGTTCCAAAGGCGAATCCTCGCAATGAAGTGCTTCCTTATCGGAATGTCTTGCAATCAGATTACAAATAAAGTCCGTCTTCTCCTGCGGATAACCGATAGACTCCAGATACGCATGACACAGTACAGCACCATCCTCAGCATGAGAATGCATATCCTCTTTGTTCAAGGAATAGCCGATATCATGAAAAATCGTAGCAATTTTTAATGCCTCCATATCAATCTTATTCTCTAAATCCTCTGCCAAAATCATGGCCCAACGATAGACCCGTTCCGTATGCTCGAAACGACTGTACTTGATTCTGTTCTTAGAAACACCACCATGGTGGTCATAGGTCGACAGTGTGGCTTTTACATAAGAAAATAATTCATCATACTTCATAAAATTCTCCCATTATCCCTATATATCATATTTTTTTAAAAGCATATCAAGTGCCTCTCTCAGCAAAATAGCTTCGCCCACACCTTCTTTTTTCGAAAGCTTCGTCAGACATTTCAGCTGATCATTGGTATAGTGGGAGGTTTTCGGCACCATTTTTTCTTCTTTTGCCAACGCAATTTTGTTTTGACCATTTACTTTTGCACGAAAAAGCGCACTTTCTGCTTTCCGAACCAACTCCTGTACTCTGGTAGCATCCTCAAAGGCAGCGGCAATTCCGATGGATATTGTAAGATGCTCCCCGTTCGACAGCTCAATCGCATACCCTCGACGAACATCTTCCAAATACAAGAATACATCCTCCTTCTCCATTTCACTATTAAAAATAATACCGAACTCATCACCGGATACACGATAAATGGAAGCTCCTTTCGGAAGCTTTCCTGCAAGATAAAGCCCTGTTTCTATCAATAACTTGTCACCATATTCCCGTCCGAACTCGGTATTAATCTCATTAAAATTATCACAATCCGTAAGTGCAATAATAATTGGACTGCTTTCCTCCGCATTCGGCTGATTCATCAATCGAATCAGCTCCTCTTCAAACTCCTGCATTCTAGGGAACTTAAGAGCCTGGTTTACCGCATCTTGATAATTATTCTCGCCCATAAAATACCTCCGTAAAATATTAAATATGATTTCTCAATATTATTTCAGAAATCATATCATGCACTTAATAATATAACATTCTATATATTTCACGTCAAGTATTATTTCGAAAATAATATCAACAAACAATTGATCACTAAGCCTTTCTCGTATTCGAATCATTTCTTCGGGCAAAAAAATCCCGCATACTCAAACTGATATAACCACACGGCATTTCCGAACAAATCAATTTCCTCATAAGAAGCCTCTCCCGCAAGAATCTGCTTTGCTCCCTCAATAAGCTTCGGAATGATGCTCGGCGGCACCGATACACTGCTGTGAGAGGCATATACTTCATCAAATCTTCCTTCATACGCAGAAAGCTTCTCAAGGCTTACAATATAATCTGACAAATTCCGATGAGCACCAAACATATAGATACGTCCGTCCTGAATGGAGTCGCCAGCGATTAATACTTTATTGTTTACATCCAAAATCCCGATGCTTCCCGGCGTATGTCCCGGCAAATCGATAATTTCAAGAGGTCTGTCGCCCAAATCAATGACATCCCCTTGCTTCACAGGAACAATTTCCCCTGTACCACCGTTATTCCGGTACAAGTCTTCTTCCGACGGACTCATGTAAAAGGATGCAAAACCACCGTTTCCTGCTACATGATCCCGATCCGCATGGGTATTGATAAGCTTTATCGGAAGGTCAGTAATGCTTTCCGCAATCTCTCTTGCATTCGGAGTACGCATTCCACTGTCAACCAGTAAAGCTTCCTTCGTTCCGGTCAGTAAAAACATCCGAACCATGCCATCCTCAATCCGCCATGTGTTCTCATTCATTTGAATAATATCACTCATGCACAAACCTCCAATCTTAGCTTACACAATACGCTTAAATTTCTTCTCAATCTCCTGCTTTGTCATGGATATGGTGGTCGGTCGTCCGTGCGGACAATGATACGGATTATCCAAGGTAAGAAGCAGGTCAATCATTGCCTTTGCTTCTGTCTCCGACAATACCATATTTCCCTTTACCGCCGCCTTACAGGACATGGAAGCCACCTTTTCCACCAAAACTTCTGGGCTACCGTGAAGTTTCTCCGCCACCAGTTCATCCAGAAGCTGCAGAAAAAGCTCACCACCGGTCAATCCGCACAAGTCAGCCGGTACACCGGTGACTTTATAATCCCTGCCGCCGAAATGCTCAAATTCAAAGCCCAAACGACGCAATATCTCCGCCTGTGCCTGCAATACTTCTTCCTCCCGAAGAGACAGGCCGGCAATATACGGCGGTGCAATCTGCTGGGTCAGTATTTCCTTTTCACGGATACGCTTCATAGTCTGCTCGAACAAAATCTTTTCGTGAGCCGCATGCTGGTCAATCATAAATAACTGGCCATCCATCTCAATCAGCCAATAAGTAGCAAATAACTGGCCTACGATACGGTATTCTTTCTTGTTGTCCTCACTGAGAAGATTTGTCAGTTCCATCTGTTCCTGGACATATACCGGGGCTTCTTGTACGTTCTCTACCTGTACTTTCTCCTCCCGTGCCTTCTCACTTTGCACCTTGACTTCCTGCGTCTTATCTTCCGAAAGGTTAATTTCCTGTACCTTCACTTCAGATTCCTTTTCTTCCGAATTTTTCACTTCCGGTACATCTGCTTTCGGAATTACCGGTTCCTTCGGTTCCGGCTTTTCTTGGAAAAGTCCCAAATCATCCGCAAAACTACTCTTTGCAACATCTTCTACAGTAGTAGTCTTCAATGAGCCGCCATCACTTTTCTTAACCTCATACGGTGCCTTCTCCTCTCTCAGCATCAGTGGCTCTGACGGATGGGCAACGGCTGGCTTTACCGGTTCCACTTTCCTATTTTCTTGCAGCACCTCCTGCTTTACAACCGGTTCCACTCTCTTTTCCGTCTGCTGCGCCATTCTCATGGTTTCAAACTGCTCCGGTCTTGTCTCTTTCTTCGGCATTACTACATGTGTAGTCTTCTCTTCTTTTCCGAATCCCACCTGCGGAATCATGTTCTTTCCTGCAAGTGCATCTCGGACTGCATGGTATACCGCATAATACACTGCTTCACTGTCGGAGAACCGCACCTCCAGCTTTGTCGGATGCACATTTACATCGATCATTGCCGTATCCATGGTAATATGTAATGCCGTAAACGGATACTTATGCTGCATCATATAGGAGCGATACGCCTCCTCAATGGCCTTGCTGACCACACTGCTCTTAATGTACCGTCCGTTAATAAAATAATTCTCGTAATTGCGATTGCCACGGGATACCACCGGCTTTCCGATAAAGCCTCTGACCGAAATTCCTGCGCTTTCTTCGATATGGTTCACTTCTAACAGATTTGCGGTAATCTCCCGTCCGTAAATCTGGTAAATCACTTCTTTTAAGTTGCCGTTTCCGGAGGTCTGCAGCACGATTTTACCGTTATTGATAAACTTATAAGCGATTTCAGGCCTGGAAAGTGCCATACGCTGCATCAGCTCCGAACAAAGTCCTGCTTCCGACATGGCGGATTTTAAGAACTTCCGGCGTGCCGGTACGTTATAAAACAGATTCCGAATTAAAAACGTCGTACCGTCCGGACAGCCTGCCTCTTCCATAGCCTGCTCCACACCGCCGTCAATCTGATATCTGGTGCCCACAAAGGCATCCTTGGTCTTTGTAATCAGTTCCACCTGGGCAACTGCGGAAATACTGGAAAGTGCCTCACCGCGAAATCCGAGAC
>JAZNBY010000025.1:0-3920 GCA_045587325.1 Lachnospiraceae bacterium
TGACATTGTGAAAGGTCACATAATACTTGCCGGCATCGGTTATCTCGGAAAAATCCATATGAAAAACATAGTCTCCAGAGGCCTCATCCCAACCGAAAGGGATGGCTTCCTTCTCTAAAACGGAAGTGCCGTCTTCCTTAAAGAGTCTTACGGTGCCATCGAGCTGCGGCGCCGGGGTATCCTTTGCCTGGGGAATGGCGATGACCGCAGTCTTCTTGCTATGTGGGAGATATCCCATTTGATTTACGTAAATATTCATAAAACTCCTCCTTTGCAGATGGTGTACGTTTTGTGAAAATACTCATGATGAAATTATTAAATATATTATATTCGGTAAAGAGAAAAACGTCAATGGAGGAATCGAAAAAGAATAGGAATTTACAAGAAAAAAAGGCAAATATAAAAAAAGATTCATTTTGGATCATTATGGTTCATATTATGCAAAAGGAAGTGAATGCGGCATAATGTGAGTTATGGTATACTGAAGGAGTAGGGGAGTCGATACAAAATGAATATATCACAATTTGTGAGAGGAGGATAAAAGATGAGTGTGGATGTAAGTAAGCTGCCGAAGCTTGGGTTCGGATTGATGCGGTTGCCGTTAAAGGACGGAGCGATTGACATGGGGCGCGTGTGCGACATGGTAGATGCCTACATGAAAAACGGAATGAATTATTTTGATACGGCATATGTGTATCATGGTGGAATGTCGGAAGTGGCGGCAAAAGAGGCCATTGTAGACCGCTACCCGAGAGAGTCTTTTTATCTTGCAACGAAGCTTCCGGCCTGGGAAGTGCATTCCTTTGAGGACAGAGACAAGATTTTTGACATCCAGTGCGAGCGTGCCGGTGTGGACTATTTTGATTTCTATTTGCTTCACAGTGTGGAAGACGGCGGCAATTATGACAAGTATGTACAGTATGACTGTTTTAACTGGGGAATCGAAAAGAAAAAGCAGGGTAAGATTAAGCACTTCGGTCTGTCCTTCCACGGGACGCCGGCGCTCCTTGAAAAGATTGTTACGGAGCATCCGGAGATTGAGTTTGTGCAGATTCAGTTAAACTATGTGGATTGGGACAACCCGATTGTGCATTCCGGAAAGTTATATGAGATTTTAAGAAACCATAATATTCCGATGATTATTATGGAGCCGGTAAAGGGCGGTATGCTGGCGAAGATGGAAGATGAATTGGAGGCAGTGTTTAAAGCAGAAAACAGCGAAGCTTCCATCGCGTCCTGGGCATTTCGCTTTGTTGGTTCCTTAGACGGCGTTGCTACAATCTTGAGCGGTATGTCCACGGAAGAACAGATGCAGGATAACATCAATACCTTTACGAACTTTAAGAAGCTGACGGAGAAGGAACAAAAGGCAGTAGATACGGTCGTGAAAAAGATGCTTAACATGCCGCTTATTCCGTGTACCTCCTGTCGGTATTGTGTGGACGGCTGTCCGTCCGGCATCCTGATTCCGGATGTGTTCCGCGCGTTGAATACCAAACGGTTATATCCGGTAAACGATAACCGTCCGCATTTCTTCTATAACGGACTGGTGGGAAGAAGCGGCCGTGCCGGAGACTGTATCGGATGCGGACAGTGTGAGAGTGTATGTCCGCAACATTTGCCGATTATCGAGTTGTTGAAGGAAGCCAGTGAGAAACTGGATAAATAAGAAAAGGGAATGTGACTGACGGATTGCGGAGTGTTCCGCATAAATCAGTCACATTTTATTATCAGAGAAGCTTGTATTCAGATAAAAAAAGATTGCTATTTTAGGGCCTGTGGCTTATAATATGAATAAGTATATCTAATATCATGAGCTAAAACTGATTCCGCCAAAGCTATTCTTTTTGAGTACCTTACGGAAAAGTGGAGGAGGTATATATGATTACACGGATGGATAGGCCCATGCCCGTAAAAGCGCAACACCGGGAGGGACAGACGAAAAGAGGATATGATATCGCTAGCAGGGACGCGAGCCGATATGAGAAAAACTTTGTTGTTTTGTATGATTGCAAACAAGGAACATTTCTTTATCCGGAAACTATGAGCGAAGAATTTGCGGTTGATTTTGACGACAGACCGTTATGGGAGATTTTTAAAGAAGAAGGTCTTTGCTCTGATGAAGCAACAAAGCGTTTGGAATCCAGAATCATAAAAGCATCTAATGCGGATATTCCGGAGGCATTTTACGAGGAATATTTCATTCGAAACACCGGACAGGACGGTAAGTGGTATTGCGTCGGATTTATTACCACGATTCCCGGTGCCGCAGTGACAATCACTCTTACTGATATTACAAATGAAATTTCTGCAAGTCAGCGTTTTAAACAGAGGGCAGAAAATGATGAACTGACGGGTCTGTTAAACCTGAACGCATTTTGCAGAAAGGTAGATCATCTGGTACAGAACAATGTGACGGACGTCGTTGACGGAAAGTATGCCATGGTATACTTTGATGTGTTGCGTTTTAAGGCCATTAATGATATGTTCGGCATAGCAGAGGGCGACAAGGTACTCTGCTACGTGGCGGATTTGATTAGTGGCCTGATGCAGAATAAGGATTTGGCCTGTCGTATTGGTTCGGACCGGTTCATATTCTTTACCAACACCTATGGAGAAGAACTGGAGAAGTTAATCGATAAATTATTGGAAGGGTTGACGGCATACAGTCTTCCGTTTGCGATTTTGTGTAATGTTGGTGTGTATATGACCGTATCGGAGGAGGTTCCCGCTGTTTCCATGATGGATCGTGCGATTATGGCGCAGTCCACCATTAAGGGAAGTTACACGGTGAAGTGTAATTATTATACGGAAGAAATGCGTAATAATCTGCTCAGTGAACAGGAGATTTCCGGTGTTATGGAAGAAGCACTGGCGGACGAGCAGTTTTTGGTATATTACCAGCCGCAGTATAATCATGCCACAGGAGGTCTGGTAGGGGCAGAGGCGCTGGTACGTTGGAAGCATCCGGAGCGTGGGCTCATTTCTCCGGGTCTGTTTATTCCGATTTTTGAGCGGAATGGTTTTATTACCGCACTGGACTTGTATGTGTTCGGACATGTTTGTTGCTTCCTGCGGAAGTGTATGGACCAGGGCATTCCGATTATTCCGGTATCCTCCAACTTCTCCCAGTATGATATTTTCCAACCGAGATTTGTGGAAAAGCTGGAAGAACTGCGAATGAAGTACGATGTGCCGGTAAAGTATCTCAGAGTAGAGATTACGGAATCTGCCATTGTAGGCGGCAGTGAACGGGTAAATGAGATTGTAAAACGGTTGCGGGAGTGCGGTTATGTGGTGGAAATGGATGATTTCGGCAGTGGCTATTCCTCTTTGAATGTATTGCGGGAAGTGGATTTGGATGTCATCAAACTAGATATGTTGTTCCTTTCCGAAAAGGCAAACAACAACAGAGGCGGCACCATCATCAGTTCCATTGTACGTATGGCAAAGTGGCTTGACATGCCGGTGATTGCAGAAGGTGTAGAGACCATGGGGCAGGCAGATTTCCTGCGTAGCATCGGTTGTGAGTACATTCAGGGGTATTTGTATTCCAAGCCTCTTCCGGAAGCGGAGTTTGAAACTCTTTTGAAAAATACCATGATTGACAGAACGTCAATACAGGAGAATCGGGCAAACATCATAGAAGCCCATGATTTTTGGGAGCCGAAATCACAGGAAACGCTTATTTTTAATAGTTTTGTAGGTGGTGCGGCAATCTTTGAGTATCATAATGGAAAAATAGAGATTCTCCGGGTAAATAAAAAGTACCTTAAAGAACTGGGCATGAATCTTTCGGAGAGGGAATTGATTGAAATGGACCCGCTTACCTTTTTTGACGAAGAGAACGGAAGAATATATACGGAAGCATTGTGTCTGGCGATAGAGACCGGCGAGGAACAGGAATGCGATACCTGGCG
>JAZNBY010000026.1:0-3460 GCA_045587325.1 Lachnospiraceae bacterium
TCCCGTACCGGTTCGATTCCGGTCTGCGGCATTTGCAGTTTTACTGCAAACAACTTCATGTTGTGTGTACGTGTAGCTCAGCTGGATAGAGCACTTGGCTACGGACCAAGGTGTCGGGAGTTCGAATCTTCTCACGTACATCGTGTAAAAAATAAGAGATAGGATTTTATCCTATCTCTTATTTTTTGTTCGAAGACGATGCGTCTTCGAACGGAGTTCGAATTCTGCGCTTCGCTTCGGTCCGCGCAGAACCGAGGTCCACCGGACCTCGTGCGCCTTCTCACGTACATCGAATTCTGCGCTTCGCTCCGGTCGGTCCAGAGCCAACGTCCCCCGGACGTTGTGGACCTTCTCACGTACATCGTAAAAAAAGAAATAGGCAGGATATTTATCTTACTTATTTCTTTTTTTGTTCGAGTCCGGTTCGGACTCGAACGAGTTCGAATTCTCTGCTTCACTCCGGTCGGTCCATTGATTGGTTAAAGGAGAGTATTTCGTTATTATTAAAAGCCGACCTCGATGTCAGAACGTTGTCTGACTTTGAGATCGGCTTTGTTGTTATATTTTTGTAGACCACATGCTACAATCCAATACTTTCGTAGCAAAGTCTTCGTAAAAGTCCGGTTCGTGACAGATGAGAAGGATACTGCCCTTGTATGCGGTAAGGGCACGCTTTAATTCGTCCTTTGCATCTACGTCCAGGTGGTTGGTCGGCTCGTCCAGAAGAAGAACGTTGGTTTCCTTGTTAATAAGCTTACAAAGACGTACCTTTGCCTGCTCGCCACCGGAAAGTACCCGGACTTGACTCTCGATATGCTTGGTGGTCAGACCGCATTTTGCCAGTGCGGTACGAATCTCGTACTGGGTATAGGACGGGAATTCCTGCCAAAGTTCTTCGATACAGGTGTTGTTCTTGGCGCCGGTCATTTCCTGTTCAAAATACCCCGGATATAAGTAATCTCCAAGGAGTACCTTGCCGGAAATCGGAGGGATAATACCGAGAATGCTCTTTAACAGAGTGGTCTTTCCGATACCGTTGGCTCCCTTTAAAACCAGTTTTTCGCCACGTTCCATGGAAATGGTAATGGAACGGGAAAGCGGTTCGTCATAGCCGATGACAAGTCCTTCCGTCTGGAAGATGTAGCGGCTTGCGGCGCGGGCTTCCTTAAAGTGGAATTCCGGCTTCGGACGTTCTGCAGCCAGTTCGATTACTTCCATCTTGTCCAGCTTCTTCTGACGGGACATGGCTATGTTACGGGTGGCAACTCGGGCTTTGTTGCGGGCAACGAAATCTTTTAACTCACTGATTTCCTGTTGCTGACGCTTGTAGGCGGCTTCTAACTGTGCTTTCTTTACGGCGTAAACTTCTTCAAATTTATTGTAGTCACCCACGTAACGGGTCAATTCACCGTTTTCCATATGATAAACGAGATTGATGACACTGTTTAAAAACGGAATATCGTGGGAAATCAGGATGAAGGCATTCTCATAATCAATCAGATAACGCTTCAGCCATTCGATGTGTTCCACATCCAAATAGTTGGTCGGCTCATCTAATAAAAGAATATCCGGTTTTTCAAGGAGCAACTTTCCAAGTAACACCTTGGTGCGCTGGCCGCCGGAAAGGGCGGTTACATCTGTATCCAGGCCCATGGCATCCAAACCGAAGGCGTGGGCGATTTCATCAATTTTGGTATCTATAATATAGAAGTCATGGACATCCAACAGATCCTGAATATTACCAAACTCTTCCATCATGGCCGGAAGCTCTTCATCGGAAGCTTCTCCCATGGCAGCACAAAGTTCGGTCATGCGGGCCTCTACATCATATAAAAATTCAAATGCAGATTTTAAGACATCCCGGATGGTCATTCCCGGTTCTAAAACGGAGTGCTGGTCAAGATATCCGACCCGGACATCTTTTGCCCATTCTACTTTTCCTTCGTCAGGCATCATCTTTCCTGTGATAATGTTTAAGAAGGTGGATTTGCCTTCGCCATTGGCACCAATCAGACCGACATGTTCCCCCTTTAATAAGCGGAATGATACGTCTTTTAATAAGGTACGGTCACCAAAGCCATGGTTCAAATCCGATACACATAAAATACTCATAAAAAATTCCTTTCCAGTGCCGAATCCGGCATAACTGCAGTCGTGCATAAGCACCAAAACAGTCCTATTATACCTAATTTTCCCAGAATTTGCAAGCAAAACCTAAGATTCGGAAGAACTGCCAAAAAAGAATGTCCCATGGTGTCGTATTTTGACGAGACCTACAAAAAGAGGAAAAGACTACCGGGGTAGGTAGTCTTTTCCATGAGGGGAGTATAAATATTTATAAGGGGTTATATTGTGCTAAGGACTTAGGGGAATCCTTAACACGCTTTTATTCTAGTATAGAACCATGGAAAAAGCAATTAAAAAAGTATAAACAAACGGAAAAACAAAATAAAGAAAGCCGGGTAGAAAAAAGATAATATGCATATAGTAAAGTGAGGATAGAAAAAGAGACGGAACAAACATGTGGATTGTAATAGCGTTGCTTGTGGATATAGGTATATATTGTATGGCGGGTCCAAAGTTGGCGACGGAATTTCTGGGAGGCTATCTGATTGAACTGAGTCTGAGTGTGGATAATTTGTTTGTTTTTCTTTCGATTTTTAACTCGTTTTCCGTACAGGAGCAGTTGCGGCACAGAGTGTTGCATTACGGAATCCTAGGGGCTGCGGTTCTCAGGATGATATTTGTATTGTGCGGGGCGGCGGTGATTTCCCGGTTTGAGTGGGTCTTGTATTTGTTCGGCGCGGTACTGGTTGTAAACGGTGTGAAAACCATACTACCCGCAAAAAAAGGAGAGGAAGGTGTTTCTGCTGTATGGGGGCGGAAACTGGTAGGGAAATTTATGCCCGTCACAGACGATTTTTGCGGGACATGTTTTTTTGTTCGCAAGGCAGAGTCTGCGACCGGAAAGAAGAAACGTCGGTATGCGACCCCGTTATTTGTCGTATTGGTTGTAGTGGAACTGTCGGATATTTTATTTGCGGTGGATTCCGTGCCGGCGGTGTTTTCCGTAACAACAAATCCATGGATTGTGTATACTTCTAATTTGCTTGCGGTACTCGGATTGCGACAGATGTATTTTGGCCTGGAGACAATCGCAAATCGTTTTGTTTATGTAAAATATGGAATTTCTGCCGTCCTTATTTTTACGGGAGTTAAATTGCTGATGCAGTCTGTTTCGGTTGTAGTGCCTACAAGTGTGTCCATAGTATTTATTTTTGTTGTGTTGTTGGGAAGCATGGTTGCATCGGTTCTTTTCACAAAAAAAGGAAGTGCATAATTCGGTGTCATCTGAGGATACTATGCTTGTAACCCGAAAACAAGTATGTGTCAGGAGGTAGTATTATGTCTTATAATAATGAGAATACCCAGAACAATGCAAGAAATAACACCCAGAACA
>JAZNBY010000027.1:0-6679 GCA_045587325.1 Lachnospiraceae bacterium
TATAATCTTCTCCAGTGCCTTCGGATTGATACCATCCCGTGGCGGATCTAAAATAATCATATCCGGACGTTCCTCGATGGTATCTAACATCTTCAGCACATCCCCTGCAATAAATTCGCAGTTGGTGAGGCCATTGCCTGCTGCATTTTCCTTTGCTGCTTCCACTGCTTCTTCGATAATCTCCACACCGATAACCTTCCGTGCCACGGACGCCACCATCTGGGCAATGGTGCCGGTGCCGCTGTACAAATCGTATACCAGCTGTCCGTCTACCTCGCCAATAAACTCGCGGGCCGTACTGTAAAGCACCTCCGCACCGAGAGAATTGGTCTGGAAGAAGGAAAACGGCGTAATCCGGAACCTAAGGCCCAACAGTTCCTCGTAAAAATGGTCTTTTCCATACAAAATGGTGGTCTTTTCACTGACTACCACATCCGCAAGACTGTTGTTTCTGCTGTGAATGATGCCGGCAAATTTACCTGTAAGAGGAAGGGCCAACAACCGATCACACAAGTTCTTTAAAAAAGCCTCTTCATCAAATGCCGGTTTGTCCGTCTGTCCACCGCTATACGTCCCGGTATCGGAGCTTGTCACCAGATTTACCAGAATCTCGCCGGTCTTTAACCCACGGCGCACCACCAAGTGTCTGAAATACCCCTTATGGGTAATCTTATGAAAATGGGCAAGGCCGGTCTCTTTCGCACAAGCCAGCACTTCCCGTACAATCAAATTGTAATCCGGATGAACAATCTGACAGGCATCCGTAGTCAGCACATCATAAAAGCTGCCCTTCTTATGCAGACCTAAAGAAAGCGGCCCGTCCTTGTACTCGTTTCCGAAGGAAAACTCCATCTTATTCCGGTAATGAAGCGGCTGCGGGCTTCTGCGAATGGGTAAAAACTCGTAAGGCTCGGTAATTACCGCATCCATCAAACGGCGAATCTGCTCCTCCTTTAGGGCAAGCTGGGCTTCATAAGGAAGGCTCTGGTACGCACAGCCTCCGCAGGTACCGAACAAACCGCATGGCGCTTCCGTTTCTTGCGGTGCCGGTGTCACCACCTCCAACAAGCGGCCTTCGCCCTTTTTGCTGCTCACATGAAGCTTCGTCAAACGAAACTTCACCTTCTGCCCTTCTATGACACCCTTTATAGTCACACGAATCTCCGCATCTGCCGCATTTTCCTCACCCTCCGGAATCACCCGTACATATCCTTTATTCGGAAAATCCACACGCTCTACAACGCCGATATAATCCATACCTTTTTTCATTGGCTCTATCCTCACTGTTTTATTTCTCTACGCTTAATTCTATCATATAGACAAAAATAGTCAAGTTTGTATCACACCTATATACAAACCTGACTATCTTAATTTTGTCTCAATCCCTACTCAAACTCTCTCCGGAAGATTTTCGATTGAAACTTGGCACTTTGATCAAACTTTTCAAAGGAAGAATCTCTGTCATAAGACATTCCCAGCTTTTCCATGACACGCTGACTCTTATAGTTCTCCACCGCAAACTGTGCTTCGATGGCCCGGATTTTCCGTGTCTTCCGGATTTCATCCATAATGGCCTGCATCGCTTCCACCACGTACCCGTTTCCCCACATATCCTTCCGGATATTGTAGCCCATATTCCAGGTATCGTTTTCGGGATGGTATACAAGGCCGCCGCTTCCAATGAGCTCCCCGGTTTCCTTTAACACAATTCCCAGGTCATAATCGTCCGGGGCATCAGCGTTCTCTTCTCGCTCCTTGAGCCACTCTATCCCGTCCGCTTCCGACCGGTACAACGGATAAATCATATACTGGGCCACATCCGGGTCTCCTGCCCAGGCATACACTGCCTTTTCGTCTCCCGGTTTGAGATTTCTTATGATCAATCGTTCCGTTTCTATTGTCGCCCGCATGATTATCTCCTTTCCTTCTTAAGTACGTCATAAACTTGTTTTTTATTTCTTAGCCATTTCGTTTGGTCGGGTGACCACCCGCCCGAACACTACGCCGTATACTTCCCTGCCTGTGCGTACCACATCTCGGCATACTGACCATTCTTAGCAAGCAGCTCCTCGTGGCTACCTTCCTCAATAATTCGTCCCTTCTCAAGCATCAGGATACGGTCTGCATCTCTGGTGGTAGACAGACGATGGGAAATATAAAATACGGTCTTTCCTTCCGCTGCCTCGTGCATGGCCGTATTCAGATTGTACTCTGCAATCGGGTCCAACGCCGAGGACGGCTCATCCATAATAAGAATATCCGCATTCCGGTAAAAGGCTCTGGCAATGGCCACCTTCTGTCCTTCACCGCCGGAAAGATTGACACCTTTTTCATCAAACTCCGTGGTAAGACCGGTAGCAAGCCCCTTCGGTAACGTCTCAATCCGGTCACCGAATCCGCTCTTATGCAGTGCCTCTGTTACCGCCGCTTCTTCGGTAGCTCCGTCACCCACATCCTCCAGTACCACGTTCTCTAGCAAAGTAGCACCGTAAATCTTAAAGTCCTGGAATACCACACCTACACGGTCTCTGTATTCGGACAACACATATTCCTTGATGTCTTTTCCATGGTAAGATACCGTACCGGCACTCGGGTCATAGAGACGCATGAGAAGCTTAATTAACGTTGTCTTTCCGGCACCATTGTATCCTACAATTGCTACACGTTCTCCCGGCTCTACTTTAAGACTGATGTCATGTAAAATCTCCTCGGAATCCTCTGTATAACGGAATGACACATGGTTCAGTTCCAGACTACCGGTTCCTGCCGGCACCTCATCCCCTACGCCCTGCTTCATTTCAGGTTCGTAAGCAAGGAAATTTCTGATTTTCTCTATGTAGAGACTGTTTTCGTTCGCTGCCGGTGCAATTTCCGCAATACCGCGCATGCCGCGACGAAGACGTCCGGTCTGGTTAAACAATACTACCGCATTACTGTAGTCAATGGTATGGAACACCGCTGCCTGGAAAATCAGATACGCCACATACAAGCCATCCGTGATAAAATCTCCGGCACAGTAATACCGCGCGAAGGACAGTCCGATTCTCTTTTTTGCCACTGCCTTCTGCTCCGTCACAATCGCCTCATTGGCCTCTTCAAAATCTTCTCTTAAAATCTTTGCCACATCCTTATTCAGACGCAGCTCCTTAGCATAGTCGTTTAAATAAAACACACGACTGGCATAATTGCGCTTACGTTCCAAAGGATTCACCCGCATGCGCACATCGTAATTCAGCTTGTTTAATTTCTTCGCCAGGAAGAAGGATGCCACAAAGGATACCGCCACAAACAAAATTCCGATGGAATCCGTCAGGATAAAAAACACACCGGTACTGATCAGGATTGTTACACTTTGTACTGTATTATGCAAAAAGGTCAGGAATCGGTCAATGGATGTCTCTGACTCCGACACCGCCAGCACAAACTCATTGTAATATTTCGGATTGTCGTAACAGGAGAGATCCAACTCCGCCGCCTTTTGATACATCTGCTCTTTAAGAGCCTTATACAGTTTCGGTTTTGCCCGAAATACCATGGCATGCTGATAATAACCGTCCGGAATGATTACCAACATCATAAGCAATAAATATCCGCCCACAGCAAGAAGCGCCTTCCAAAACGGCTCTCCGTACTCCGCACACTTTAGCACATACTGAATACAAAGCGTATGCTCAATAAAAATCATAATCTGATAACGAAACGCATCATACAAATGATAAATCATAAAGCCCGGTGCTGTTTTAAAACATAACTTCCATAGAAACCACAGATTACTGCATGTTTTTTTCATTACTCAGCCACCTCCTTATCTGCGGCAAAGAAGCTTCCCTCTAAGGAAGTTCTGTCCGTTGCCAGATAGTTTACGGCCTGCTTCTCGTACATATCCGCATAAGCACCATTGTTTGCCATCAGCTTCTTATGGGACCCCTGCTCGATGATGGTTCCGTTTTCCAACATAAACACCCAGTCCGCGTTCTGTACGGAAGACAAACGATGGGAAATAAACAACATTGTCTTGTCCTGTCCGTCCTGCAAAATGCTTTCAAACAACTTGTACTCCGCAATCGGATCCAAGGCAGAAGACGGCTCGTCAAAAATCTTCACCGGCCGTTCCTGCACAAAGGCTCTTGCTACCACAATCTTCTGATATTCACCGCCGGATAACACCGCACCTTCTTCATCAAACTCCTTGGTCAAAGTGGTATAAATACCCTTCGGTAAGCTCTCCACCTTCTCATACACGCCCGCCAGTTTCAGGGCCCGCACCACTTCCGCCTCATCCTCCGGCGTTCCCTTGCGCATCAGTACATTTTCCAGTACCGGCAGGGAGAATATCTGATAATCCTGAAAGGCTCCCGCAAACAAGGCACGATATTTCTGCAACTCGTACTCCTTAATATTTCTTCCGTTTAAGAAAATCTCACCGGAAGTCGGGTCATAAAACCGCATAAGAAGCTTAATAATGGTGGACTTACCTGCACCGTTATGCCCTACCAAGGCATAGGTCTTTCCGCCCCGTAACTCAAAGGACAAATCTTTTATAACCTCTTCATCCTTATAAGAGAAGCATACATTACGGAATTCAATACTTTCAATCACATTCCCCGGATCATCACCCTTATAATCCTCCGGAATCTTTTCCTCGTACTCCAGGAAATTTCGCAAATTATCCACAAATAAACCGTTCTTAAAGGCTGCCGCCAAATAGTCCGTGAACCCGATTAAAATCCAGGTACAGGATACCATCATACTGGTTAAAACCGCCAGTTTTGCAAGGCTCATACTGTCGTTCACCAAGGTGCGGTATGCACCGTAAATCAGTACCCCTTCAAAAATAAAGGAGAAGGTAAACTGAACGTAGAACCAATGCAGCACCACTGCCTTTACGGAATACTTCTTCGTTACATCCGCAACACCCTTAATGGCCTCTCTGTAATCTCTCCGCATCAGGGAAAATACGTTGGTGAGACGCACTTCCTTTGCATACTCTGCTAAATACATAACACGATTCACATATGCGATTCTACGATTGTGGGGTGCCATATCCTTATTCCGGTTAAAATTAATCTGTCCTATCTTACGGTTAAATACAAAATTTCCGATAATCGGGAAAATGACAAACAACACCGACAACTTGTCAATATCGTACATCAGATAAAACGCCAATACTGCCGCAATACTTCCGAAAAGCACACCCCAGATATTTGAGATGGTATCAATCAGCTTATCCGCTGCACCTTCCGTCGCCAGCGTATACTTGTTATAAAACTCACTATCTTCAAAGCAGGATAACTCCACGTTGGTAGACTTATCAAACAACCGGAGGTTTAACTTCTTATGCACCTTAGCAGTTGCAATCGGCCAAACCTTTCCTTCTAAATAATTGTTATACAGTGACATGGACGCAAACACCGTCACCGTTACACCCAGGAATACGAAAATGGATGTAACTTCCTGTTCCGTTTCCATGGCATTGATTACGTACCGCATGAAAAAGGCACTGTAAAACAGCCATTCAAAATAGCCTAACAATCTGGCCACCGCCATATGTACTACCAAGCCCGGCGCAAGCTTCCAGCCCAGCTTCAGCGCATACAAATTGTTACGAAATGCCCTGGTACGTTCCCTCTCTTTCTTTTTCTTCATCCCTATTCTCCTCTCAATACGAAACCGATTGTTACTTATTCCCTACCTATTCTACTCTTTTCCCCGAACACAATCTTGACTTTTTGAATACATTCCCCCGAAAATGTATTTCGTCTACTATAGCACTCTCATTCTCACATGTCAACCCGAAAAAATGAGAAATTCTTCCTATGCGTATCTGCTGGCCTGTGCTTCCCACATGGCAGCATACACGCCCCCCTGCTTTAACAGTTCCCCGTGGCTTCCCTGCTCGATGACATGTCCATTTTCCATAACATAAATTACATCCGCATCCCGTGTAGTGGACAAACGGTGAGAAATGGATAACACCGTCTTCTCCTTTGCCACATCTCTCATGGCACGATTTAACTGATACTCCGCAATCGGGTCCAAAGCTGCCGACGGCTCATCCAAAAATACCAGTCCCGCATCCTTATAAAAGGCTCTGGCTACCGCCAGTTTTTGGGCTTCTCCACCGGATAAATCCGTTCCATTCTCGGAAAACTCCTTGGTCAGTTCCTGCTCAATTCCCATCGGAAAAGATGCCAGCTTTTCCGCAAATCCGCTTTTGGTCACCGCTTCCAGAATACCATCCTGCATATCCTCCGTCACTCTGTCCATGACTACATTTTCTGCTACCGTAGCCGCAAACAGCTTAAAGTCCTGGAATACCACGGAAAACAGCTTCCTGTACTCCTCCTCGGTATACTCCCTGATATCCACACCATCAATGAGAATCCTTCCCTCTGTCACATCATACAGACGGCATAACAGCTTGATAAAGGTAGTCTTGCCCGCACCGTTTAACCCTACCACGGAAAGATGCTCTCCGGAAGCAATCTTCAGATTGATATCCTTAAGCACATATTCCTCGCCTCTGGGATAACGGAAGCTCACATGTTCAAACTCAATCACATGCTCTCCTTCCTTTACTGCTTTCTCTCCCTTACAAAGTGCCACGGGATACTCCAAAAACTTTAAAAACTGATGAGCATAATTACAACGCTTCACAATCTCCTGCCAGCCGGTAACG
>JAZNBY010000028.1:0-2101 GCA_045587325.1 Lachnospiraceae bacterium
CAAGGATTTGGGTCAACTCCTTGGCTCACAGAACGACATGGCTACGATCCGACTTGGACAAGTCTTTTGGTAAATTTCAAATGCACGATCACCTCTGCCGATTACGGTCTCAGCGATGGATACCCACGGATTGTTGTGGCAGAAGATACCAAGTCGGAGGCCAAGCGGTCTTAGGAAGACAAGGATTTGGTTCAACTCCTTGGCTCACAGAACGACATGGCTACGATCCGACTTAGAAAACGCTGGTATTTTCTGCCACAACAATCCGTGGGTATCCATTGCGGAGACCGTAATCGGCAGAGGTGATCGTGCATTTGAACTTTACCAGAAGACTTGTCCGGCTTATGTAGAAGAAATCAGTGAAATCCATCGTACCGAGCCGTATGTATATTCCCAGATGGTAGCAGGCCGTGATGCAAAGTTGCACGGCGAAGCCAAGAACAGCTGGCTGACCGGAACCGCAGCATGGACCTTCGTAAACATCTCCCAGTACATCTTAGGTGTTTACCCGACCCACAACGGACTTTCCATTAATCCGTGTGTACCGAAGGGCTTCGGTGATTTCACTTTAACCAGAGCATTCCGTGAGGGTGTTTACAACATTACGGTAAAGAATCCGCAGAATGTAGAAAAGGGTGTTATTTCCCTTACTGTAGACGGTGTAAAGGTAGACGGTTGTGTCATCCCGTATGTAAAGGGCAAGACCGAATACAATGTTACCGTAACCATGGGCTAATACAGCTCCACTCAAATTAACTTACGCTTATATCAATTTATTTGTTTATTCATTCCTTTCTTTCTCGCAAACAGCCTCCGGTCAAACCCCCGGAGGCTGTTTCACTTTCTAAATTAATAAGGGGCTCTTTGTCAAGAGTTGGGGTAAAATATTTCAGAGGCATAGGAATTCGTTCCTGTGCCTCTTTAAGTTAAGGCAAGGAAGATTCGATTCCTGAAGTTTCTAAAGTTTCTATATCCAAAAGCATTTCGCTTAATTACTTTAATGGCATTGTTGGTTCCTTCTGTATATCCATTTGTGTACGGACAATCAAAGGCGTTTAAGATGTACTTCGACCAGTTCCGGAGCATTGTCAGGCAGGCATTAAATTCGGGAAGATTGCTTGCTTCTGCTGCTAAGATAAAGAACTTCAACCGTCGACTGGCCTCTGTTCTATCGGGCGACTTCATAAAGTCAAAAAATAATTCTTTTAAGTGGTAGGCAACGGCAAGGTCATTTGATTGTGATAACATAACTTCAAGAGCCAGAAGACTTTCTTCGTTTAGATTCTCTTTATGCGATAATAGCAAGCGTCGGCTGCGTTTGAAATACTTTCGTTTGGATGGGAACATCTGCTTCTGGACCCGTTTTCGGACGTTTTCCAAAGCCCAGGTGGCGTACCGGACCACATGAAACTTATCAATTACAATCGTAGCATTCGGGAAGTATTGAACGGCCAAATCTTTGTACACCCGGTTCATATCGGTAATGAGGTAACGGACTTCCTTTTTGTTTTTGAAAGTATTCAGATAAAGCATCAGATCGGTCTGGCTGCGAGAGGGAAGTATGTCAAAAAGCTCATGATTATGGGCATCTGTTAAGATTGCGTGAAATTTCTGACCACCTGAGTTACCTCTGAATTCATCAATGGAAAGGACGGTAGGAAGTCTATCCGGTTTTGGATAACGGACATCCTTCAGTCTCCGAAAGATGGTGGAATCGGATATCCCAAGGAAAGTAGCAGCGTTACGCACGCTGTACCGATTTTTCAGCATATGTAAAGAATAAAAAGCAAGCCGTGTGGTGATACGGCAGTACTTTGGAAGTAGATGAAACGGTTCGTAAAAGTGCTTATTACAAGACGGACAATGGTATCTGCGCTTGTTATAGTGCAAGAGGAGCTGTTTTCCCATTACCGGAAGATCTTTAATGGTAGACAGACGATAATCATGTACTTGCTCTGTGATAAAGCCACAACACGGACAAACGGTAGGTTTTCTCTTCAAGGAAAAAGAAAGATGTATCTCTGTATCGGTGAATGAAAAATCTTTTAAAATAATGTCTTCCAATTCGAGGAGTTTTGATATAAAATCATATGTAGGCATA
>JAZNBY010000029.1:0-4343 GCA_045587325.1 Lachnospiraceae bacterium
ATATCACAATGTTCCCACTGCAGACCGTCCTGCGGTCACACGCAGGGGCTTGTAACACAAAAAGCAAGAACTGTTCCTCTATCTACCTTGCGGTATTTATTGAAACGACCTGCTTTCAGGGAAACTCCCTACAAAGCAAAGGTCTTAGCCCTGTCTTTGTTTGTGCTTCGGGTTCTCACAGATAACTCTGATCGCACCCTTTCTCTTGATGATCTTACATTTTTCGCAAATCGGTTTTACGGAAGATCTAACTTTCACTTCTTTTCACTCCTTTCGAAAAAAGTCCGTCTATCATTATATCACCGATATTTCCATTTTGCAAGCACTTTTTTGAGGGATTTTTCATGTTTTTCCAAAAACTTCTTCGGAATGTGTTCTTTCATTATTATAATGTCGATTCCACTTTCTATAAAACCTCAAAATCCCCACCACTGTACCCAAAACACGCCCTGTCTCCATCTTATTTCTCCAGTTTGCAACGGTCCAAAGTCCCCTTTTTCTATAAGAAGTCTAAATCCGTCGCTTTATACCCAATTTCTTGTTCATTTTTTCTATAGCTTGTCTCAGGAAGCCTTCTTATAGATAAGCCCCCCTCGCCAGCCTCCACTTTCCAATGATTTCCCACGTGAACTCCCCGTTCTTGGGTATAACCCAAATAATTCATGCTGTTTATAGAAAATACCCCGCCAATTCTCATTATAATAGGAAGTATCCCGGCCATCAACCTTGCTCTTCTTTAGAAATCCCAGCCTACCGCAAGAAAAGGGCCGTTGCACCCAGCAACAGCCCTTTCATTCTTTCCTTACTTTATCTTTATTTCAATATCTCCCGTATCGGTAGTGACCTCACAAATCTCATCTGCAACCATACGCGGCACGGAAACATCTCCCGTGTCGGAATCCGCAAAAAATGTCTTTGCCGAAAGTACGGTTCCTTCCACATCTCCCGTATCCGTCTCTATCACTATGTATGCCGCATCAAAACCGTCCAGAATCACATCTCCGGTGTCGGTAGTAATCTCTCCTCGTTCGGATGCCTCGGTATTTTTCAGTTTGACATCTCCCGTGTTGCTATCCACATGCAGTGTCTTACACTGAGCCTCTGTTATTTTGATGTTACCGGTACTGCTTTTTGCGGATATTGCCCCGTTGACTGTTACAGTAGTTATGGTCATATCTCCCGTTGAGGTTTTCACCGTCAGGGCCTCTGCAGCGATATTATTAACATTTACATTTCCCGTATCCGTCTTTAACTCAAGGGTAGTCGTCACCGGTGCGCTCCAAAAAATATCTCCCGTGTCTACTTCAACCTTCGCCCGAGAGAATCGGAACTGCTCCGGCACTTTCACATCTCCCGTATTCCCCTTCATATCCAGGCGAACATATTCCGTCTCCGGAAGATATACCGTCACCTCCGGACTCTCGAAAACGAAACCGATAAAGTCGAACCATTCACGCTGATCCACCGCATCAATCACCAGTGTACCGTTCTCTACCTTCACCGAATGCTTCAGCTGATTCGTTTCCTTACATACCACCTTGCAGAAATCCGTATCCGAAGGCATAAAACGTACATCCGCCGTAGATACATCCACCTTGATATCGGTGAACGTATCACTTATCTCGTGAGTATTGGTTTCATAAGTTACGTTACTCATTTTTCTGAAATCAAATCCAACGCCAAACAGGCATATCAGAAACAGTACAAGACCTGCCACACATAATCCCCCGGCAACTAAAAAGGAATTCTTCATTTTTTTATTCATTGTACTGCCTCCTTTCCGATAAAGCATAATTTAATCGCCCGTATCATTTTTTTACCTACCATCCATAGGCCCTTGGTGGCATAGATACATCCATACCAGCCAAAAATACTGAGACCTGCCGCAAATAATCCGCTGCTAAGCATGAACATACAAGGCCAACCCAATCCCTGTACCAGCCATAACGGAGAAGACACCACTCCTGCGACAGCAGCGAGTCCCAACGACGCCTCTGTAATCCACAGAGAAGCAATCGATACCCAGAATGAAAAATAAAGCGCGAACAAAATAATGAGGCCGGCTAACAACAACGGAAACCATAACGGAAAACCGATAATCAAAAGCGCGATCTCACCGCCGGACATTTTCCGACGATTCCTCACCCGTGCCTTCACCAGCTTCGCAAACGGCATCTCGCCCAAAATCTGTTCCGCCAGTTCGCTCGGTGTACCTACTGCTGCCACCGCCTCTTCTTCGGACAGTCCGTCCTCCATCCGATCATCAATCATCTCACTGTAATAGTCTAACGACTGGTTCCTGTCCGCCTCAAACAGCCCCTCCAGCCGGCTCCGTAATTCCGTAAGAAACTCATTCTTTGTCATTCCTTACTCCCTCCTTCGTCACAAATTCATAAATCGACTGTAATTCCTTCCACTCTTCCTTAAACTCCTCGATCCGGCCAAGCCCTGCAGGTGTTATATGATAATACTTCCGCAACCTGCCGTTATGTTCGGCATTCCGTACCGTCAGAAGATCTGCTCCCTCCAAACGCCTAAGTATCGGATATAAGGTAGATTCGGAAATCTCTACATAGGACTGCAGGTCTTTGATAATCTGATAGCCGTAGGAATCGACGTCTTTAATCGATGCCAGCACGCAGATATCTAACAGCCCGCGTTTCAATTGAATATCCATAGCATACCTCCTTACACACAATACTATATCACGCATAGTATTATGTGTCAAGAGGTATTTTTGAATAAATCCACATTTTCACAAAGATATGACTTCTTACCATGAAGAAATGCCTCTCCTCTAATGGTCATGGTACGAAATTTTAACACATCTGACAGATTGCCATGAGAAACACGATTGGATAGACATATCATGGTATAAAAAAAGAAGCACAAAAGAAAAGTACCATGAAACCCTAGCCCAAAACCGGATTTCATGGTACAAATTTATGTTTTTTATTCAACACTCTACATAAGCAAATGTAAATTCACTGTTTTTTACCATGAAAACCAATAATCAAGCACTATATCATGGTAACAAAGAAGAAAAAACATTTTTTCGTGCCATGACATAGAGAAGAAACTCATTATCTCATGGTATTTTAACAAAAACATCTGACAATATAATAACCTCCTAATGCCATAGCATGCTCCTACTTCTCCTTATACTGCACCAACACGTCACATACGCTTCCCTTTGTCGGCGGTGTAAGTAAGCCCTGTTCCGTTGCCATATCACAGATATCCACCGCAAATATTGTCAGGAACATATAATTGCATGCCCGGTCCACATCATCCTCCAAGTGCGCCGGGAACAGCTTTTTATAACAGGCAACATAGTTCCGCACCGCTTCCGTGTAGGCATCTATCACCGTAGAAAACGCTTCTTCCGCCAGTTCTGTGAATTTCTCATACTGTGCCTTTGTAAAAGCCGGCACGGCAACCGTCAGCTTCCCGTCTGTTTTCTTAATGTAACCTGTCTCAATTGCCAAAGCTGCCGCCTCTTTATCCGCCACCTCCGTGCCGTTCAGTATAGCTTCACACACGTTTACCTGATTGGACCACATCATTTCCCGATAGGAAAAATCACTAAAATGATACGAGGTATGGGAATAGGTTCCTTCGCTCCCCCTGTTCCCCGATTGTTCTCTCCCCAGTCCGCGCACCGGATATTTTTTATCACTCAGCAAATGTGCATGATAGCTCCAGCGTCCTCCGTCATGACGTACTGGATACTCTTTCCACTCCACCGGATTATGTTTTTTACTCAGATGCTCCATCGCCATGATTCCGTACAGATAAATAAGCTCTTCCTCAGACTTCCCCGCGGTGTAAATTCCGAGTCCGTCCACCCGATCTGCCAGTTGCTTCATTGCTTTTACCATATCCGCTGCCACCGGTCGAAAAAGCCCCTCTGCCTTTCCCCTGCATTCTCTCAGCTTGTCGGAATAAATCAAAAACTCCGTTCTGTACTTTCCCTTTACCGGCTCCGATATTGCTTCCCTCTTTACCAGATTTCCGATGCGGTCCTCCACATAATAAGCCGGCACTCCGCAGAGTTCTGCCAGCTCTTCCACTGTTTTCGGGGTCTCATAACAATGATATAACATGTTTTGAGACAATGCATCGTTAATATAAGTATACGGAAACGGTTTGGTGGTCCCATTGTATTCTCCCGAACCACTGATGCTGATAACCAATTCAACAGGTCTTAATGCTGACTCTTTCATACTGTCACTCTCCTTTTTCAATTTCTTCCGAGCCTCCGAAAGTCGCCAGGTAACGGTTCCTTCCGGGATATTCAGTTGCTCGGAAATTTCCTTTACGGAAAGGTCGTCATAATAATA
>JAZNBY010000030.1:0-5675 GCA_045587325.1 Lachnospiraceae bacterium
CTTAAATGCTACGATACGGGCAATACAATAAATCCCGTGTTCTTTTAGCTTTGCCACAAATGCCGGCAAATCATTGATATATATATTTTCCGAACCGATTTCGTTTACAATCGGAAGATTGGAATCATATAAAATATTACCATAATCATCTTTAATATCGATAACCATTGCATTTAATTCGGTGTTATCGATTAATTCAATCAGTTCATCTAAGGTCGGATAATTTCCTTTCCCCAGATAGGTGGTATTCACATAAATACCCTTCACATCCGTCTTTACACGGGTATCAACAAAATCAGCCATAAAACCGTCCGGATACACCGCCTGAGTAACCACAGGCACCGGAGTCGGGGTCGGTTCCGGTGTTACCTCCGGTGTCGGACTTAACGTCGGTTCCGGCGTCACTGCCTCATTTCCCTTCTTTTCCTTTTTATCCAAACAAAAATCTACCGCCATATAGGTTCCCACTCCGATGACTGCAGAAATAACCAGCACCAAAAGGAACCCCAAAAAGCGGTTACTCTTCTTTTCTTTATATAATTTTCCGAAATCCGGGCCGGAATACTTATTTTTCTTACGGCGCTTCGGACGCACTTCATAATATCGATTTCTTCTCATAGCGTTACCCCTACCTTCCGAATCACATAGGATACCTATAGTACCTTCTATTTTATCATATTGCAAACTTTCCCATTTGTCAATCAGAACAAAAAAAGGAATGAAGTGCGATGCTCTTTCAGAGCACCATTACCTCATTCCAATCTTATCATGTTCTGCTATAAATTATGCGTTAACGCCGCAGCACTTCTTATACTTCTTACCACTTCCGCACGGACACGGATCGTTACGACCGATCTTCTTGTCCTTACGAACGGTACCGGACTTCTTCTGCTCCAGATACAGTTCCTTTCTGCGCGCCTCGGTAAGAAGATCATTCCACATCGGTAACTCATACAACCACGGAGCATCTGCAGCTACCATGTTGTAGAACAACTTCTCCTTGTCATATTCAAGACGAACTTCCGTATCCTCGGTCATTTCTTCAATCGGATTCGGAGTTACGAGGCTCTCATTAATACCATCCAAAAATCCGGTCATGATGAGAATGTTGGTCTCATACTTCTCTGCAAGCTGCTTCACCGTTCCGCACTCAATAAAATCCGGATTTCCTAACAGCTTCTCATAAATTCCCTGCTCGATTACAAAGTAGTTATTCCAAAAAAGCTTTCCTTCTTTAGAATTAATGTCCAGTGAATACGCACTATCGCGCCAATCCTTTAAAAGACTCATAACTTCGTTCCTTTCAAAAAAAAATAATTTCTTTTGTATAAGCCGTAAAAAGGCGGCTATACTATCTTTAGGTACAGGACAAATAACATCCGTACCATCCGGTGTATTTACCGGATACCTTCTTTTCCGATTCCCCCTCGGGAAAGAGAGTACGAAAGAAAGCAAAAAACTTATCCTCCCCTTTTATATCGGACAAAGACTGTTATTCCGTTGAATAACGGTCTTTGTTTATTTTACCACGCATCCGCATTTTGTCAAGTGCGGGAACACTTCTACTTTAAAAAGCCGTTTACAATCTGGGCTTCCGCCTCTTCTTCCGTGAGACCTAATGTCATCAGCTTAATAATCTGCTCTCCCGCAATCTTGCCGATAGCCGCCTCATGAATCAGGCTTGCTTCCAGATGATTTGCGGTAATCTCCGGGATTGCACGGACACTGGCAGAATCCATGATAATTGCATCACATTCCGTATGTCCCGCACAGGCATTGTTTCCGTTGATTTTGGAAAGGAATATCTGATGGGAAGTGTCCTTTGCCACGGATCTGGATATTACATTCGCAGAAGAACCGGCTCCGTTCAAATCAATGGTAAACTCCGTTTCCGCCGTCTGCTTTCCGTGAGTCATCAGCTTTTCCTTTACAATCAGGGTCGCCCCCTCTGCCAGCTCTGCCTTGGTCACACGCTTGGTGGAATCCACGCCCTTAATCTGTACGGTGTCCATCTCCATATAAGCGCCTTCCTCCAAATACATCTCGGTGGTCGGATTCATAATGCGCTCTCCGGTGCCTTCGCCGCTGCCGTAATGCTTTTCTACATATTTAATCTTTGCATTCTTCTTTAAAAAGAAGCGATGGATACCGGAATGCTCCGATGCAGCGTCGCCGCCGTTATGAATACCGCAGCCTGCCACAATGGTTACATCACAGTCTTCTCCGATATAGAAATCGTTGTACACACTTTCCTTTAATCCTGACTGGCTGAGCACCACCGGAATATGAATACTTTCGTTCTTTGTCCCCGGCTTAATAATAATATCAATGCCGGATACATCCGTCTTCGTTACAATATCAATATTGGCTGTGGTATTTCTTCCCCCCAGGCCTCCGTTGATGCGCAGATTGTATGCTCCGGCAGGCACCTCGTGCAGACCGGCTATCTGCTCTAATAATGTTTTTTGTATTTCATCCATAACAAACTCTCCTGTCTCGCCTTATTTCTGCTTAATACACATTGCCGCTTTGTTTAACAGTCCCGGAAGAATTTCCTCCTTGGTACCGATATTTTCAAGCTTACCGCCGGCAATCACCACAATCTTGTCCGCAATATTTAAGATACGCTCCTGATGGGAAATAATCAAAATGGAGCCCTGAATCTTATCATGCATATTCTCGAATACACGAATCAGGTTCTGGAAGCTCCACAAATCGATTCCCGCTTCCGGTTCATCAAAAATGGATAACTTCGTTCCTCTTGCCATAACGGTGGCAATCTCGATACGCTTTAACTCACCGCCGGACAAACTGGCATTTACCTCGCGGTTCACATAATCCTTTGCACAAAGTCCTACTTCCGAAAGGTAATTACATACTTCCGCAATGCTTAATTTTCTTCCTGCCGCCAGTGCAATCAAATCCTTTACCGTAATTCCCTTAAAGCGTACCGGCTGCTGGAATGCAAAGCTGATACCCTTCTTGGCACGCTCGGTTACGGATAAATCCGTAATATCTTCCCCGTCAAATAAAATCTGACCGCTTGTCGGTTTGATAATACCTGCCAGCACCTTGGCCAAAGTAGACTTTCCGCCTCCGTTCGGTCCCGTAATTGCCACAAAACGATCCTCTATGGTCAGACTGATATCCTCTAATATATGTTTTCCCGCGCCCTCATTCTCTACATAATAAGAAACATTTCTTAACTCTAACATCACAACGCGTCCTTTCTCTTTAACGTCAAGGTTTCCCACACCCTCTATAGTATATCCGCAGAATACAGTTTTGTAAAGAGTTTTTAAAGAGTTTCATTCATTACAAATTTATTAAATCTCCTAATATTATTGAAGTCTTTGCCCGTTTTTGATATACTGATTTGAGAGAAAATACGCAGGGGAACTTTCCTTATCCCCTGGTCCGGGAAGGAGAAACCTTATGTCGGATGCCTGCCGAATCGTCTATCGGGGTGGCGTAGGCGAAATCGTGGAAAAGAAATCCCGTTTTATCGCTTCCGTTATTCCCATTACCACAGAGGAAGAAGCCATTTCTTTTATCGAACAGAAGAAAAAAGAATATTGGGATGCATCCCACAATTGTTCCGCCTATACTTTAGGAGTAAGACATGAAACCGCCCGTTGCAGTGACGATGGCGAGCCGCAAAAGACCGCCGGCCGTCCTATGTTGGATGTACTGCTTGCAGAGGACATTCACAATGTCTGTGTAGTGGTCACCCGGTATTTCGGCGGCACGCTCCTCGGTACCGGTGGTCTTGTCCGTGCCTATCAGGCGGCCACCAAAGCAGGTCTTGATGCCTGTATCGTTACGGAAAAGCAATACGGCATTCCGGTTACGGTGGTGACGGACTATAACAGCATCGGAAAGCTACAGTATATTATTGCCCAAATGGAATTGCATACCATAGAAACTCTTTACACCGACCTCGTCACAATTTCGGTACTTACCACAAAGGATACTAACTCCGCGTTCCGAAAAAAAGTTACGGAAGCCACCTCAGGCAAAGCGGATATTTCCGAACAGGATCCTGTCTGGTTTTGTATCGTAGATGGTGCAACCGTATTCTTTTCCGTATAACCTGTCATGGTTACGGAAATGCTTTTCATTAGAACAAAACAATTTGAGTATAAGTTCATAAGGAAGGGATAACTATGAATTTCAGTAAAGAAGAAACCAACAAAAAAATACGTAATCTGAAAACCCATTCCAGACAGCTCTCTTCGAAGGTAAACGTAACAATTTTCCGTTTGTTTCTGATCGGAGTGGTTTTTGTCTGCGCTATCGGCGTAGCTGCAGTAGCCGGCGTTGTAAACGGACTTTCTGCTACTGTACCGAACATCGACTTGATCAGCGTAGTTCCGTCCGGTTACGCTTCCAATACTTATTACAGTGATGGTACCCATGCGGAAACCTTAGCCGGTGTAGAAGCAAACCGTGACTATGTTTCTATTATCGATTTGCCGGACTACATCAAATATGCCTTTGTTGCTATGGAAGACGAACGATTCTACGAGCACCACGGCATTGATATGCGTGGTATCATGCGTGCGCTGGTTTCCAACTTAAAAGAAAAAAGTCTGGGTTACGGTGCCAGCACCATTACCCAGCAGCTCCTAAAAAATCAGGTGTTCGGCGGCGGTAACGAAAATAATCCCTTTGTAAAAATCTCCCGAAAAATCCAGGAACAGTTCCTTGCAATAGAATTGGAGAGCAAATTGTCCAAGGATACGATTCTTGAATATTATATTAATACCGTAAACTATGGTAGTACGGCATACGGACTTCAGACAGCATCTAAGACCTACTTTGGGAAAGATGCAAAAGAACTGACTCTGTCTGAAGTTACCGTCCTTGCTGCCATCCCGTATTCTCCTACCTTCCAGAATCCGATTTATTATCCGGAAGCCAACAAGGAACGCCGGGACGATTGTTTAAATCTAATGTTAGAAAACGGATTTTGTACCCAGGCGGAATACGATGAAGCCATGGCGGATGATCCGTATAGCCGTATCCAGTTACTTGCCCAGGAAAAGGATACTTCCTATTACAGCTATTTTACCGATGCGGTTATCGATTCCGTTATCAACGATTTGGTGGAAAAGAGAGGATATACCCAGGCACAGGCTGCTGACCTGGTCTATACCGGCGGCCTGAAAATCTATACTACCCAAGACCGCACCATACAAAAAATCTGTGACGAGGTATATACCGACGAGTCCATGTTTCCGGCCTTCGGTACCGGTTCCTCTGAGGGTTCTTTGTATGAACTCACTTATGCCCTCTCCGTCCAGAAAGCGGACGGTACCGTGATTCATTATCAGTTGTCGGATTTGATTCATTACTTTGACGAGTTTAAGAATGACCCTTCCGTTGTTGTCACACTGACCAAGGGTGTTTATCAGCTTCTTTGCTCCAGTGACGAAGCCATGAATGTATATCTGGATGAGTTTTATGCTGCCCATGTTACCGAAGCCAACGAAGAAACCGGCGAAGAAGGGGACATCGTTTTGGGAGAACGGCGCAGCTATGCCCCTCAACCACAGTCTTCTTTCTGTATCATGGACCAATACACCGGAAAGGTACTTGCTTTAGTCGGCGGCAGAGGTGAAAAAACCGGAAGCCGTACCTTAAACCGTGCCACCACCACCACCCGTCAGGTA
>JAZNBY010000031.1:0-9510 GCA_045587325.1 Lachnospiraceae bacterium
AAATGTTCCTTGGGGATGAAGAAAAAGCTATCCTTATGTCTTTCTTTTTTGGGAACTCCTTCTTTGATATTGTTGGATGAGCCAACAAACGGAGTTGATACAAAGGGAATCATTACATTGAAAAAGCAGATTGAACAGGCTAAAAAAAGAGAGGCAATCCTAGTAGTTACCAGTCATGTTTTGGATTTTGTAGGGAAAATTGCTGATGAGAACATTTTTATAAATACAGGAAAGATATGCTGTGTGGTGGACAGTCATGATGATTTAGAGAAGATATATGAACGTATCTATTTGCAGGAATAATGAAGGAATTACGGCTTTAATACTGTTGACATTAAATATGATACATAAATATTTTCCATCTTTTCGTAAAAAGTACTTGCATTTTCCAATGTCTTATATTACAATACATAAGAATACTCTGTGCGATTGTATACAATGATACATTTGCATGGAACTTTGAAGGAGAGATAAGATATGGCACTTACGTTATCGAAAAAAGCGCAGGCTGTTAAGCCTTCTTCCACACTTGCAATTACCGCAAAGGCAAATGAATTAAAGGCAAAGGGCCTGGATGTTGTAGGATTTGGCGCAGGCGAACCGGATTTCAATACGCCGGAGAATATCTGCGATGCCGCAATTCATGCGATTCATGCCGGTTTTACCAAGTATACTCCGGCTGCAGGTACGGTGGAGTTAAAGCAGGCAATCTGCAAGAAGTTCGAGACTTTTAATAAGCTTCACTACGAGCCGAACCAGATTGTGGTAAGTAACGGAGGTAAGCATTCTTTAACTAATATATTTTCCGCAATTTTAAATCCGGGCGATGAGGTTATTATCCCGGCACCGTTCTGGTTAAGCTATCCGGAAATCGTTCGTCTGGCGGACGGTGTGCCGGTAATCGTTCGTTGCGGTAAGGAGCAGGGCTATAAGATGACCGCAGAGCAGCTGGCTGCGGCATGCACCGAGAAAACTAAGGCAGTGGTACTTAACACTCCGAACAACCCGACCGGTATGATTTATACCCGCGAGGAACTTGAGGCTCTTGCAAAGGTGATCGTGGAGAAGGACATTTACTGTGTAGCCGACGAAATGTACGAAAACCTCATTTACGAAGGATACGAGGCTGTCAGCATCGCTTCCTTAAATGAGGAGATTTATAAGAGAACCATTACTTGTAGCGGTGTGGCAAAGAGCTACGCTATGACCGGTTGGAGAATCGGTTACACCGGGTCCTCCGCTGAGATTGCTAAACTGATGGGTAGTGTACAGAGTCATCAGACTTCCAATCCGAACTCCATTGCCCAGAAGGCAACCGTAGAGGCTCTTCTCGGACCGCAGGATACCGTAATGGAGATGAACAAGGAGTTTGATAAGCGTCGTGTTTATATGTACGAGCGTGTGAATAAGATGGACCTTGTAGATGCCTTAAAGCCGCTTGGTGCATTCTACGTATTCGTAGATGTAAGTAAGCTTCTTGAGAAGTCCTACAAGGGCGAGAAGATTGGTGATGTAGGCAAGCTTGCTAAGATTCTTATTGAGGACTACATGACCGCAGTAATTCCGTGTGCAGACTTTGGGTTTGACGACCACATCCGTCTGTCCTATGCAATTTCCATGGAGCAAATTAAGAAGGGCTTAGATAGAATCGAGCAGTTCATTAAGGATGTAAAATAAAAAAATATTTGATATAAAATGAAAAAGACAGGACACGAAATGTGATTCTGTCTTTTTTATTTTCCTCTTGACAAACCACTCCACGTGATGTAGACTGAAATTACAATCTATATGATGTCGAGTGAGGAGGGCTATCTATGGCAGAATTACAAATGGGAGCGGTAGAATCCAGATTTGCGGATATGATTTGGGAACTGGAGCCGGTACATTCCAGAGAGCTGGTGCGTTTGGCAGAAGAAAAACTGGACTGGAAAAAGTCTACGACTTATACGGTGTTAAAACGCCTCTGTGACAAAGGAATCTTTGAAAACAACAATTGTATTGTAACATCTATAATCAAGCGGGATGAGTTTTTTGCAATGCAAAGTGAACAATTTGTACAGGATACCTTTGCAGGCTCATTACCGGCGTTTCTGGCGGCGTTTACGTCAAGAAGAGGAAAATTATCAAAGACGGAGGTCGACGAGCTACGGCGTATGGTGGCGGAATATGAGGAGGAGTAGGACATGGAAGCAATCTTTATTAAAATGTTGAATATGAGTATTACAGCCGGGTGGATTGTATTGGCAGTGTTACTCATACGTCTGCTTTTCAAAAAGAAAGCACCAAAGGCATTGTTCCCGGTTTTGTGGGCCATTGTTGCAGTGCGTCTGGTGTGTCCGTTTATGATAGAAAGCAGATTTAGTCTGCTGCGGAATACGGAGCCGGTGGAAAAAGAAACACTTTCGGAAAATTTCTTCCAACAAGCAGACAAAATGAATGAAATAACAACCCCGGAGACTGTGCAGAAGGAACATGTCGGAGAATTATCACAAGGTTCTGTAGAATCTATGCCGGGAATTGAAAATGAAGGCTATAGCACAGGTACGGAACAACTTCCTTCTCAAACAGAAGGAAGCATTCCGCAGACAGGGACATTACCGGGAACAGAGTACATAGAGTCCGTTCCAAATAATTCGGGTACCGGCGATATTCAATGGAACAGTACAGGAACAGAGACAGAAAAAAAGAATATTTCCCAAAGCAAGACTGACCTATCTACTGTGCTTGCAATTATCTGGCTATCCGGGTTTGGACTGATGCTTGTCTATACGGGCTTCAGTTATTTCCTGATCTACCGAAAAGTGGCAGAATCTGTACCGTATGCGAAAAATGTACGGGTATGTGACAGCATTGACAGCCCGTTTATCTTAGGAATCATCCGTCCGAGGATATATTTGCCGTCTGATATAGCGGAAGACGACCGAAAATATGTATTATCCCATGAACGGGCACATTTAAAACGCCTGGATCATATTTGGAAGCCGTTAGGATTTCTTTTGTTAAGCATTTATTGGTTTCATCCGTTGTTATGGGTAGCCTATATCCTTTTATGTAAGGATATCGAGTATGCCTGTGACGAAAAGGTCATTAAAGAACTGGGGATAGAGCAGAAAAAACCTTATTCTACCGCATTGATAAACTGTAGTGTATCTAAAAAGATGATTTCTGCCTGTCCGTTGGCCTTTGGCGAAAACGGAGTCAAAGGCAGGGTAAAGTCCGTATTACATTATAAAAAACCTGCATTTTGGATTATACTTGCATCGGTAGTTCTTTGTGTAGTGTTGGCAGTTTGCTTTTTGACCAATCCGAACCGGAAAAAGAACCAAAAAAAAGACATCCCGAATGTGGGAGACATTATCACCTTTGGTTCCTATGAACAGGATAATGTAACAGAAAACGGCGCAGAACCCATTGAATGGTTGGTAGTGGATGTCTTTGACGGAAAAGCTTCGTTGCTGAGCTTATACGGACTGGATGCAAAGCCGTATCATACCGAATCCGAAAGCATTACCTGGATGGAATGCTCTTTACGGGAATGGTTAAACGGAGAGTTTTACGAGACAGCGTTTAATAAGTCGGAAAGAGAAGGGATTCTTACCACCAAATTAGAGAATTATTCCAGTGCAAAGTATGGAATGTATGATAACGGAATTACCGAAGATAAGGTATATCTGCTTAGTATTGATGAATTGTTTCAAATATTTGAAAACGAGACAACCTATAGCAAAAAAGAATCTGATTATAAGAACAAAGCAAGTATTATGACGGCAACTGCCTATGCAAAAGCCAACGGTGCCTGGGAAGGAAAGAATGAAGATGGTATGGCCAGTCCGTGGCTGTTACGTACCCCGGGGTTAAGTTCCCATCATGTCAGCAGGGTGAGTGGTTACGGAGAACTGTCTTATGACACCTATCAGACTTATGAAGGAAACACAATCCGTCCGGCCATCAGAATCAATCTTTCCGACGCTGAGTTTAAGATTAAAAAAGAAGCATCTGTTTCGTCCGAACAGATACAGACCGAGCAAATGTTTCATACAAGAAGCGGTCGTTTCAAAGATATGGTTCCGCTTGAAGAAGCAAAACCGGGCTATGTGGTGCGATTCGGAAGCCGTTGGGTAGGAGATGGCAACTGCTGTGTTACAGAATATGAAATGGACTGGTATGTGCTGGATGTACAGGACGGAAAGGCACTGCTTCTCAGTAAGAATGTATTGGATCCGATGCCGTATCATGCGTACGGGGAGGAAGTTTCCTGGGCAAACTGTACCCTCAGAGAATGGTTAAACGGGGAATTTTACGAGTCTTCCTTTGATGACGAAGAAAAGAAAAGGATTGTACCGACGCTTTTGGAAAATGTACAGAATCCTTGGAATACCTTTGCAGAATATGAGTATACAGAGGATAAGGTATTTCTCCCGGCAATGGAGGAGATATTAGCCGGTTCTTTCGAGTATACCGGAGAGTATCCGGAAAGCACTGCTTATGAATTCGACGGATATTTTCAAACCGATGCGGAACGTACAGCAAGATGGTACCGCTGGATTGATGTTAAAAATATAAATCCTGCGGAATGTGTATATGCAAATTATTGGTTACGCGCTTCATCCCAGTCGACCACCGTATCCTATGGTTATGAATTATATCCTTCCGTGGTTGGAATCGATTATTACGGTAAGTTTGCTTCGGATGGAACTACCGTTGACAGTAAGATGGGCGTTCGACCTGCTCTTTGGGTAGAAATCGGTGAATCAAACCAAGCAGAAGGAACGGATGCGGACAAACAAAACATCACTGTAAACAAAGAAGGAGCTACGATCGTTGATTCCGAATTACCGGAGCGGTATGACTATAAAGAGGTAAAAGCGGCATTCTTAACCTATTTGAATCACGAAGCATACTTACATCCGGCAGACTATCCGGAAAACAAGTATGATTGCACGTATGATGTGTATTGTACCACAGATTCTAAAATGAAACGCCTTTACCTGAAAGTAGATCGAAACGGAAGTGATGTATGGTATCTCTGTACACCGACCATATATATGGACGAGAACGCACCGCTTGTTATAAGTGCAATGGAGGAATCATCCATCCAATTACTGCTTCACGAGGCGGCAATCACCTATCTGGGAACAGATACATTAAAGCTACCAACTGTAATAAAGCCTTCCTACGGCAAGAGTACCGGCTCCGATTTGGCTGAGTATAAGGAGAGTATCGGCTACATTGCCGAAGCACTTTATGAAAATGGTTTTGTATATAAAAACGGAGCTTCGGATGTCATTAAGCTGGAAGCTTGGATTTCCGAATATGATATGGATAAACAGTTGCTTCCGTATGTTTGTATTGTTATAAACGATACATGGATATATCAAACCTCCTTTTCCAAATATGAGGGTCTTTACACAACCTTTGTACGTAATAACTTCTCAAAGGATTATGTAGAGAGTACCTTCGGAGAAACAACGTATGTTCCGGAAAAATTTACAGGAAAGAATATTTCCCTGTTATCTGCGGCAGATACAGAGCAGCTGGAGCGAGTAAAGGAATGTGCAATCCTTCATTATGTGCATGAAACTGAATTCAGTAAAACAATTACGATTGACGGACAGGACGTGACCCTGCCGAGCCACAATGTGGAAATAAACGGATATAACGGAATTGCTTTCGTACCGATAAAAACTGTCGATAATATTACGTATTACCGGATTTATCGCAGTAGAAATGCCGGGAAAACCTGGAGTTTGATTGCAGATGATTTTCAAACAACAGCCGGAGATATTGCAGCAATCGAAATTGCTACCGATGAGCATATTGCATGTTATTTTGAACGGAATGAAATCAACCTGCAAAGCTATTGTTATTGGTCTCATGACGGAGGAACAACCTGGAGCATGCCTGCACAGGCTTCAAAACCGTGGGTAAACCTTGCTAATGCTGCTGTAGGAACGTCGGTAGTATTCGGCTCCTATGACCAGGACGGAGACTGGGATAACGGAAATGAAGCTTTGGAATGGATTGTACTGGATCGTGTCGACGACAAGGTATTGCTTCTCAGTAAATACGGTTTGTATACAAACCGGTTTAATGATGAGCTTTTTGAAGAAGTTACATGGAAAGACAGTTTTATGCGAAGATGGCTGCATGAACGGTTCTATGTGGAGGCTTTTTCCAAAGCGGAACGCAGCATGATTTTAAAAGCAAGGAATCAGACCGAAACCGGCACCGGAGAAACTACAGAAACGGAAGATTATGTGTTCTTCTTAAGTGCAGACGAGGTATTGTATGGCAAAGCCCAGGATGGGACCCCGTATTTTGCAAACGCAACTGAACGAATGGCTATTCCGACTGCAGAAAATATTTGGGAATGTTGTCTGGATAGTAACAATGAATTCACTTATTGGTTGAGCGAAAATGCCGAATGGTGGCTTCGTACTTCCGGAAAAAGCAATCTGTATGTATCGGTAGTGACAAAGGATGGTGATGTTTCACGGGAAGGCAGAGTGGTTTATTCCGAGGATATTATGATTCGTCCGGCTATCTGGGTGGATCTCTCGTCCTTATCGGGTTCGCAGCAGACTGATTCTGATGAAACCGTTGTAACTTCGCCTATGGCAGGAAAATACACAGAAGATATTGCAAACACAAATATATCCATTGCCATCGGTGATGACTATGCGGCTTATTTGGATGAAGACGGGAAGCTACATGTGTTATATGATACTTCCGCCAGAAGTGAGCATGACCCGGTAGGTGCTACCGGAGGAATTGACCTGACAAAGACCTACAAAGCACTGGGAACAGACCCGTGGCGATTGGTAGCTATTGATGAAGACGGAAAACTTTCGGTGTCATATCCTATGAATGCGGCGGAGCTTTCAGCATACGTGGATAAAAGTTTCAAAGACGCTGTAGAGCACAACGGAAACTATGGTACCGGTGGGCCGCAACCGTGGATAGCAAACGACTTTGAAGGCATGTTTGGAATAAAACAAATCTTCAGTACCTATCCATATAACACTTATACGGTTTTGTTTGAGAACGGGGCAGCAAGAAGAGACCGGGGTGATGTGTCATTTTTGAATGCGGTACAAATTACAGATGCTACGGACGGTGTAATTGCAGGGCTGAAGGCTGATGGTACCCTTATGATGTCAAACATCAGCGATTCGCTTCGCAAAGAAGCATTGGAAGCTTGGCCGAAAAAATTAAGGCAAATTTGTACTTACACAAACATGGCAGGAATCGAAGAAGCTTTTGTGGGCCTCAAGGAAGACGGTACCGTAATTTGCGAAGGTGTGGAACATGAGTATTTGATTAACACCATTGAACAATGGAACGGTATTGTAAAGATTGCGGCAGGATATGAGACTATCGTAGGTCTAAAGGGAGACGGAACGGTAGTTGCGGTTTGCCCGGGAAGAAGCGATGTGGGACAATGTGAAGTTGACGACTGGACCGATGTAATTGCAATCAACACCAACGGAAAAGTTACCATTGGCATTACAAAGGACGGAAGGGTTCTGATGGTTGGGGATGTGCCGGAAACTGCGAAGCCTTCCCATGGGAATTCGTTGGATTTGACGAATGAGATTTCCTATATTTATTCTGAATTGAAACAAAACGGTTACCGTGAAAATTTAAAGATTGAGGTCGTTGTATCAGAATATGACTTAGAGAAAAACATATATCCTTATGCATACCTGATTATTAATGATTCCGAAGTGTTTGAAACTTCTTTCGAAGAATTGGCAGAAACTTCGAAAGAGTTAAATTCTCTTTCCGAAATGTTTTTCTATGGAAATTACACAAAGGACTACACCATAGACTACACAGATGGTTGGGCGGATGTATTTGACGGACATGGGATTAAGCCGCTTGCTTCCGTGGATGCCGAACAATTAGAACGGGTCAAAGCTTGTGCGGTTTATCATAAGGTATTCGTAGAGGAGAAGGCAGAGACTGTTTTGATTGACGGCGAGGAAATAGAGATAGACTCCCCTAATATAGCGTTTTATGATGTACTTGGAGTAAAAGTAAGCATTGCATTTCTTCCGCATTCAGCCACAGCAGGTACCATACATTATAACGTTTATCGTAGTGAAGACAATGGGACAAATTGGCAGTTAATTGCAGAGGATGTTACAGCTGCCGAAGGAGATATTTCAAGAATCCTGATTCCGGATAAAAATACGGTTGTTTGTTACTTTGAAATCAGCGGGACTACATCTCAAAGCTCCTGCATTGTGTCCAAGGATGGTGGTGTCACATGGAATTATGCATCGTATGATTCGAAGCCTAACAGCGACGCACATGACCCAAAGAAAGGATCTTCCGTGATTTTCGGTGCCTATGAGCAGGACGGTGATTATTCCAACGGAAAGGAACCGTTAGAATGGCTGGTTCTGGACCGGGAAGGGGATAAGGCATTGCTTTTATCCAAATATGGTATCGAAACGTTACTGTACGATAAAGACCGGGAACTGGAGCCATGGGATGTGGATGACTTGTATTGGATGATGAACCGAACAATTTATGAAGGAGCATTTTCTGCAAAAGAACGAGCGGCTTTGATACGGTCAAATCCGATAAAAAATGAATCAATTGATGAGTATCCGTATGGAATGATACAGTGCCCGGGTTATACCTTTTTGTTGGAAACCGACGATGTCTTAGAAGGGAAATCGCAGGATGGAACCCCGTTTTTCCGTACAGAGGAGTCACGAATCACAATACCGACGGCTTATGCAGCGAAAAAGGGAGCATGGTTGAATGGGGAGGCTGAATTTACCGGTGTGGAAGCACCATGGATTCTTACGGTTACCGGTACTACCGATGGAGATTTTTCGGAGGTAGCGTTTGCAAGAGTGATGCCTGACGGAAGAATCTCTTTTGAGGAAGAGGCGATTAAGGACCAATATGTTATGATTCGCCCGGCAATCTGGGTAGATGTGACCAAAATTCCATAATAGGCCTTACCCGGTGTCTTTTCGGTATAAATTCCATCATACAAGAGTAAAAAACGTACCTTTCGGAGAAATCCGACGGGTACGTTTTTATTTGACTTCACAATCGTCGTGTGCTACAATTTGCTTAAATGATTATGTTTACATAAAAGATAACAATATCATAAGAAAAATAAAAGTGAAAGGAAAAGTATCCGGCTTTCATCGGAAGGCGACAGGATATAGGGGAAATTATGAAAATCGGTATTATCGGAGCGGGAAACATGGGATACCCGATGTTATGTGGTGCAGTAAAGGTGGTAGGCGGAGAAAATGTTCTGTTTACCTGCATGAGTGAATCTGACAAGGAGCGCGGTAAGGCTGCAGGTGCGATATATTGTGACAGCAATGCGGAACTGGCAACACAGGCGGATATGGTTGTGATTGTGCTAAAGCCGTATGTATATGATACAGTATTGCCTGAAATTAAAGGAAAAGTAAAAGACGGAGCAATCGTGGTAACAGTAGCTGCCGGAATTACAATTTCTTACATAAAAGAAGC
>JAZNBY010000032.1:0-2080 GCA_045587325.1 Lachnospiraceae bacterium
CGTATATACCAGGCTATCGATGCGACCTTCTAAGTCCACTTCGCCCTTTTCCACCAGCAGTCTGGTTACATTCATTTCGTCGCCTCGCAAAAGCAGTAGCCCCTGCACCGTATCCAGAATCACTTCCTTTGCATCAAAGGATAGTACCTCCTTTACACCGGTAAGGGTCAGAAGCTTTCTCCCCTGCAGGCACAGCTTGTGGGTAGTAGTCTCCTGTTTTGTTTCCATGCAATGCCCCAAATCTCTTTTCTTACAGAATATGCGGGGACTGTATGTCCTATGCCGGTTTGCATGCTTTCCGGCTGCCTACAGGTAACGGAACAGTTCCTTCGCTTCTTCCTTCTTAGTGGTCTCCTGGATATCCAGTACTTCCACCCGTACCGCCTTGCCACCGAAGCCGATTTCGATGATGTCTCCCACCTTCACATTGGCAGAAGCCTTGGCCGGCTTGTCGTTTATCATCACACGTCCCGCATCACAGGCATCGTTTGCTACGGTTCTGCGCTTAATCAGACGGGACACCTTTAAAAATTTGTCTAATCTCATGGTTGTATCTCCTTCTTTCTCTCTACTTATCGGCCACCTCACCGATAAGAAAAAAGAGAACCCCAAAGAAGGTTCTCTTTTCAAAATCCTAATTCACAGATGGTACCAAAACTTATGCGTTAACGGTATCCTTTAAAGCCTTACCAGCCTTGAACTTCGGAGCCTTGGAAGCCGGGATGGTGATGGTCTGCTTGGTCTGCGGATTTCTACCGGTTCTAGCCGGTCTCTCGGATACTTCAAAAGTACCGAATCCAACTAACTGAACCTTCTCGCCCTTCTTTAACTCATCGGTTACTACGCTTACGAAAGCTGCTAATGCCTTCTCAGAATCCTTCTTGGATAATCCTGCGTTTTCTGCGATAGCTGCTACTAACTCTGTCTTGTTCATGTAAAATTCCCTCCTCGAAAAGTATTAGATACTTTATTTATAAACCGAAAAGCCCGTTTTGTCAAGAGTTCTGGGCTATTTCATTGGAAATATCTATAAAAAAACAGGGATTTTTCACGCAAAAACCTTCCCGCAATAGGGCTTTTCCATACGAATGATAAAATAGTCCTATTTCACGGAAAGGTTCTCGTTTTACTTCTATTTTACTGCTCCATTTGTCTGCCCAAAAAAGCCGCCGCAGTCCCTGCAATTTTCATTTCCATATTGCCGAAACGCTCCTTCTTATCCTTGGACAGAATCATTACCGCACCGATGACATCGCCTTCGCAAATAATAGGTGCAATGACCTGCTGCTCGTAGTCGTCCGCCTCGGAACTTACCGGGATGTATCCCTTCTCACCCTTGGCAGCCACCACGCTTTCCCTGTCTGTCATCAGGTTCTCCAGTTCCCTGCTGACAGACTTGGTTAAAAGCTCCTTCTTATTGCTGCCCGCCATGGCAATGAACTGGTCTCTGTCCGCAATTACCGCAATATGCCCCGTGGTCTGTGCCATGGACTCCGCAAACTGCTTCGCAAAGAGGCTCAGTTCTCCGATCGGTGAATACTTCTTTAAAATAATCTCACCCTCACGATCGGTAAAAATTTCCAGCGGGTCTCCTTCACGTATGCGGAGGGTTCTTCTGATTTCCTTCGGTACTACCACACGGCCTAAGTCATCTATTCTTCTTACGATACCTGTTGCTTTCATACTGACTCCTTTCGATGATTTCCAAATCATTGTTGTGGAGTTAGTATGCGGAAAATACGGGAGATTATGCGTGGGAGGAGACGTATATGAAAAACTATTCCTCCTCTTCCTGTTTCTTTAAACATTCCTTCCTAAACCATTCAAGATACTCTTTGTTGTAAAAATTTTTCTCTTTATTTCAAATATTTCACACCGTCAATCTCAACCCCTTTGTAACCCTTAAGGTCAATCATTTTTCCGAGAAACATTGCGGAATGTGACTGTTTATTCTCTGACACACGTATAAGCATTCCTGATTTGCCGAGCTTCTCCAAACTGCCGTCAAGCTTTATCAGGTTTACGGAGTTCGACTTGCCACTCAAAACCTCTCCGCCTTCATCAATCACCTGAAATTGTG
>JAZNBY010000033.1:0-17545 GCA_045587325.1 Lachnospiraceae bacterium
CTTGGCACACAGAACGACATGGCTACGATCCGACTTTGTACATATAATTATACCATCTCCTATACAAAAGTCAATCGCTATTTTTCTGTCGAAACGGCGTTTTTCCTTGCTTATTTTGCATTTGGACGACCGTTTTCCCGATTGAACTCCTTAAATTCCGTCGGGGTGCATTCCTTAAATTTCTTAAATACCCGGTTGAACGTGGAGATGCTGGCAAAGCCGGACTGCAAAGCAATTTCCGTAATAGAAAGGTTTGGATCTAACAAAAGAGCTTCCGCAGTCTTAATTCGTCTTGCACAAAGGTAATCGTAGAAGGCGGTGTCGGTAAACTGCCGGAACAATCGTGAAAAATGGAACTTGGAAAAACCAATCTGGGCAGCTACTTCTTCTAACGTAATATCTTCCATATAATGCTGTTCAATATAATCGAATACAATATTGAACTTTTCGATGTACTCTTTTTGCTTGTTTGGTTGCATGGCAGGGAGAGAAGCAGGAATGGAATCTTCGTTGTTTCTGGCAAGCAAAACGAAAAACTGAATCAAAAGAGCCAGAATGGAAGGCTCCGCCAAATCACCGCCGTCTGCATATTCCATTGCCACCTGCTTTAAAAGCTCCCGCTCCGTTCTGTAGATGTCCGGCATGGTTTCCGGTGTAATCAGACTGGAGGGCGAGAATAAGGAAAACAGCCGGGTAAACCCTTTGAATTTATTCAGGGCCGATAAATCGAACAATAAAACAAACCGGGATCCGTCCTCCGTCGGGGTCAGTTCATGTAATTCCCCCGGCGGGATGATAAGGATATCGTTTTCCTTCAAATGATAAGTGGTTTTATTTACGGTTACGGTAAAAGAATTATGCACCGGCATAATGATCTCAACGGTGGAATGCCAATGGAGCGGGAAAATGCCCGGTTCCATATTGATCCAGAGAAATGCGGAAGAACCATCTTCTGATAGATGTGTCTTTTCATGGGTGCCGGCGATGACACGTTTCTGAAAGGATGCGTTACGGTCACAGGACTTTTTACGCATCTCCATCCAAAAGGCAGAGTCATCGATTAGTGGGATATTATTCAGCATAAACGAGTCTCCTTTATAGAATTGTTGGTAAATTTGACGAATGCGGCATGCTGTTACAACAATAAATACAAAGATGAATAATTTATCAAAAATTGCTATTTGCGGGATTTTGGTACAAGAAGGTAAAATGCATAAAAAAACTTCATTTTGGCCGCATTTTATACTTGAAATTATACAAATATCATAATATAATTGATGTAGGTTGTAAAGAGCCGATTCAGAAATAGTCGAATTCATAGGGTTCGCGTCAAAACGGAGCAACAGGTGAAGGTTCGAAAAGCAATATTTGATAAGCGTTTTTTCGAAAAAAGGACTATAATGGCACTATACGCTACAAAAAAAGCTTTTTCCGACAGTCCCTTTTTTGGTGATTGTGTACAAAAACGGAGAAAGAGCCCCTTTGGTTATTTTTATAAGAGGGAAGAAAGCCGATCCACATTTTTGTCAGACTGTGTCAAACAGTCTGATTGAGGTGTGCTCCGGCTTTGGTTTGTCGTAAAGACAAATCGTTGTGCAAAGGGAAGATGCACAAAGAAAGGAGAAAACTATGTCAAAAGGAAAGAAAAGATTCCTTGCTGCAGTTGGTGTTGTGGCTGTAATCGCTGTTGTGGTAATCCTCAGCAAAGTATTCGGCGGCGAGACGAACTTCAGGGAAAAGTATGAGGGAGTGGATCTTGAAGCCGGTGGCGAGTTTGAGCGCAAAGATACATACGAAGCATATCTGAAAGAACATGCAGGCGCTACAAGACCGCAGGTGGATGATGTGGTAGTAGATATTACGAACTTTGTGAAGACTACCGCAGAGAACACAGAGATTCTCACCGACTATCAAGGAGAAGCAGCCGTTCTTTATCAGGGAGAAGGCGGATATACAGAATGGCAGGTAGACATTCCGGAAGCTGGAATGTACCAGGCATATATTGAGTATTATCCGGTGGAATCCAGAGGTAACAGTATGGAGCGTGAGTTCCATGGTAACGGAGTGCTTCCGTTCTCCGGTTCGGATGCGCTTACGTTTACGAGACGTTGGGCAGATGCAGGCGAGGTTGTTACCGATAACCGCGGCAACGATCGTCGTCCGAATCAGGTGGAAAAGCCGGATTGGTGTTCTGCTTACTTCACGGATTACATGGGATACTATACAGAACCGTACGAGTACTATTTTGAAAAAGGAAGCAATACGATTGCACTGGACAGTGTAAACGAGCCGATGGCAATTCGTAAGATTGCTCTTGTTGCGGTAGAAGAGAAGCCGTCCTACGAGGAGTATCTTGCAGCTTGTCCGCAGGTATCCGGCGGTAAGGATTATATTGAAGAGGTTCAGGGTGAAAAGTCGGTGGCGCGTTCCGCACAGTCTCTGTACGCACGTTCCGACCATGCATCCCCAAGTACCGTACCGTACAGCGTAACCCAGACCAAGTTAAATTATGGTGGCGGCGAGCAGTGGCGTGTAGCAGGTCAGTGGATGGAATGGGAATTCACCGTTCCGGAAGACGGCTTCTACAATATTACGGTAAAAGCTCGTCAGAGCTACACCCGTGGTCGTGTATCCAACCGTGCCGTTTACATTGACGGCGCGATTCCGTTTGCAGAGCTTTCTTCTGTTGATTTCAAGTACTGCACGGACTGGGAGAATGTAACTCTTGCGAATGACAAGGGTGATGCATACGAGTTTTATCTGACCAAGGGTACCCATACCATTCGTATGGAAGTTACCTTGGGTGATATGGGTATGATTCTGAATGATCTTCAGGATTCCGTAAGCCGTTTGAATGACATGTATCGTACCATCCTTGTACTTACCGGTGCTACTCCGGACCAGTATCGTGACTACGATTTGGATAAGGAATATCCGGAAGTTATCGAGGCTATGGATTTGGAATACAGACGTCTGTACAAGACTGTAGACGATTATGTAGCACTTTGCGGTGAAATTTCCGGTGATATTGCAACGGTTCAGAAACTTGCAAAGCAGCTTGAAAAGTTTGTAGCGAAGACCGAGAGAATTACCAAGCAGTTTGGTACTTTTAAGAGTAATATCAGTTCCATCGGTACTTCCATTAACAATCTTTCTGAGTCACCGCTTGATATTGACTACATTACCATTACCGGTGTAGACAAGAAGCCGGCAAAGATTAAGACCGGATTCTTTAAGAAGATTGCACACGAAGTTCGTTCCTTCATTGCATCCTTCACTGTAGACTATGATTCTCTCGGTGATGTGTACGAAGGCGAAGAAGCAATTACTGTATGGATTACCAGTGGTCGTGACCAGAGTAACGTATTAAAGGCATTGGTGGATGATGTATTCACACCGAGCACCGGCATCCCGGTTAACGTAAAGCTGGTACAGCAGCCGATGGTATTGAATGCTACTTTGGCAGGAACCGGTCCTGACATCGCACTTCAGATGAACCAGGGCGACCCGGTCAACTACGCACTTCGTAATGCAGTAGAGCCGTTGAACCAGTTTGAAGGATGGGAAGATGTGGTTGCTCAGTATCCGGACAGTGCAAAGGCACCGTACTGGTACGAAGGTGACTTATATGGTCTCCCGATGACCCATGTGTATAACGTAATGTTCTATCGTACCGACATCTTAGATGAACTGGGAGTAGAACCGCCGAACACATGGACCGAATTGATTGACATGTTGCCTACCTTACAGCAGAACAACCTGGAAGTGGCGATTCCGTCTACAGAGCGTAAGTTCGGTAATACGGCAAGCCCGGATTTGTCTTCCTTCATGGCTTTGTTGTATCAGAACGGCGGCACCATGTATAATGAAAAGTTAACTAAGTCCACCATCGCAAGTGAGGCAGGTGTAAAGGCATTTGAGATGTACACCAGATTCTACAGCCACTACGGCTTGCCGATGGTATATGAATTTGCAAACCGTTTCCGTACCGGTGAGATGCCGATTGGTATCCAGGACTACGATACCTACAATACCTTGGCAGTACTTGCACCGGAAATCAGAGGTCTCTGGGAGTTCTCCCTGATTCCTGGTACGGAGCAGGCGGACGGCACCATCGACAGATCCTGTTCTTCCTGGGGTTATTCTTCCATGATTTTAAAGAATCCGGATCGTTCCGACGAAATGACTCAGAAGTGTTGGGAATTCATGAAGTGGTGGGCTGATTCCGAGACACAGACCAGATATGGTCGTGAGCTTGAGGCGGTTATGGGATCTTCCGCAAGATATCAGACTGCAAACAAGGTTTCCTTCGAGGAACTTCCGTGGAGTGCGGACCAGATGGCTATTCTTCGTGAACAGTGGTCCTGGACCGAACAGATTCCGGAAGTTGCCGGTGGATATTATGTAACCCGTCATATTACCAATGCAGCCCGTAAGGTTTACAACGAGTCTCAGGACCCGAGAGAGACCCTTCTTGATTACACGGACACCATTAATGATGAGATTGAGAAGAAACGTGCTGAGTTCGGCTTGCCGATAGAATAGAAAGGAGGATGACATGAGTAATAATACCATATCGCTTTATTTGCGTAAGAAGAAAAGAGAAAGACAGATCATGTGGAAAAAGGCGAAGGCAAATAAGAATTGTTACCTGTTCATTCTGCCTTACCTGTTGTTATTCACACTTTGTTTTATAGTTCCGATTGCCATGTCGTTTGTTTTGAGTTTTACATACTTTAATGTATTGGAGTCGCCGCGATTCCTTGGACTTCAGAACTATGTCAACCTGATACTTGCGGATGACGTTTTCCTGACAGCCGTAAAGAATACTTTCGTGTTGGCAGGTATCATCGGACCGGTTGGATATATCGCATCCTTCCTGTTCGCATGGTTGATTAACGAATTACCTCGTTACTTAAAGGCAATCGCAGTTGTTGTATTCTACGCGCCGTCTATTGCAATCGGTGCTACCATGACAATCTGGCAGTTGATTTTCAGTAATGACCCATACGGATGGATTAACTCCCTAATGCAAACCTTCGGTCAGGAACCGGTGATGTGGTTATCCAATCCGCAGTACATGTTGGTTGTAGTTATCATCGTTTCCTTGTGGTCCAGTTTGGGTGCCGGCTTCCTTGGTTTCGTAGCAGGTTTGCAGGGTGTTGACCGTGCGCAGTACGAGGCAGCGTATGTAGATGGTATCAAGAACCGTATGCAGGAACTTTGGTACATTACTCTTCCGAGTATGAAGCCGATGCTTTTGTTCGGTGCAATCAACTCCATTACCACCGCATTTAACGTATCCGATATTCCGGAGCAGTTGTGTGGTAATCCGAGTACGGACTATGCGGTACATACCATTGTAACGCACCTTAAGGACTACGGTGGTGTTCGTTACGAGATGGGTTATGCTTCCGCAATCGCAACCGTTCTCTTCCTTGCAATGCTTCTTTGTAATAAGCTGGTTCAGAAGTTGTTACGCAGAGTCGGTAACTAAGCAAAAGAACCTTATAATAAGAAAGAAGACAGTTTGCTATTAAGAATGAAAAGGAGAGAAGCGATGAAAACGAAAACGAAAAAAATAAAATTAAAGCGTAGACAGCCGAATCGTTCCCGTGGTGGCGATATCGGAGTATACATTATGTTAATTACCTTCGGCGTATTGTTTGCAATTCCGCTTGTTTATGCAGTATGTCAGGCATTTAAGCCGTTGGATGAAATTTACAAGTTCCCGCCGACCATATTTGTACAGAACCCGACATTGAACAATTTCGGTGATTTGTTCGTAATTATGGGTCAGTCCTGGGTGCCGTTTAGTAGATACATATTCAACACCGTATTTATTACAGCAGTAGGTACCGCAGGCCAGTTATTAATTGCATCCATGGGTGCATATGTACTTGCAAAATATGAGTTCCCGGGATCCAGAAAATTGTTTGCCATGATCACCACCGCAATTATGTTCAACGGTTATGTAACCCAGATTCCGTTGTACCTGGTTATGGCAAAACTCGGTTGGATTGATACCTTTATCGCACCGATTGTTCCGGCACTTGCCGCTCCAATGGGATTGTTCCTTATGAAGCAGTTCATGGAAGGTATTCCGGATTCCCTGCTTGAGGCAGCGAAGATTGACGGCGCAAAGGAATGGGGTATTTTCACAAAGATTGTTATGCCGAACGTTAAGCCTGCTTGGTTGACACTTATTATTTTCTCGGTACAGAGCCTTTGGAATAACCCGCAGTCCACTTACATTTATTCCGAGGAATTAAAGACCCTTCCGTATGCACTTTCTCAGGTTACCGCCGGCGGTGTTTCCCGTGCAGGTGCAGGTGCAGCGGTTACTTTGGTAATGATGATTGTTCCGATTGGTATTTTCATTTTCTCAGAGAGTAACATCCTTGAGACGATGGCCAGCTCGGGTATTAAGGAATAGGAGGAGAGACATATGAAGCTGAAAAAGATAGTAGCGGCGGCTCTCCTTGGCGCATTGACGGTTTTAACCGTATGCCCGGCCGGAGTGGCCAACGCAACCGTAGTGAATTCCTATACGTACAATTACGACTATTGGGAAACAGAGTATGAGTCTCCGGATGCATATGAACCGGTTGCATTTATTGACGGAAGAACATTAGGACTTGAGAAGGATTTGCGTGGTGCCCAGGGACTGTATGTACGTGACAACAGACTCTATGTGGTAAGCTCTACCAAGAATTGTATTGTTGAGATTACGGTGGAAGGTGACACCTATACCGTGACCCGTGAGATTACGGAAGTAGTCGGAGACTTAGAGGTTCTGACATTGGCGAATCCGCAGGATGTATTTGTAGACATCAACGGTGATCTCTACATTACAGACATGGGAAATAACCGTATCCTTCATGTAAACAAAGATTTGGAAGTGATTAAGGTTATCACAAGACCGGACAGTCCGCAGATTGACCAGGTGAATCCGTTTGAGCCGAACAAGGTTATTGTTGACCGTGCGGGCCGTATGTTCGTAATTGCAAAGAATGTCAACAAGGGTGTTATGCAGTTTGAGCCGAACGGAGAGTTCGTAGGATTCATCGGTGCAAGTGAAGTACAATTCAGTATGGCAGATTACATCAAGAAGTTGTTCTCTACCAAGGCACAGAGAGATCAGATGGTTGACTTCGTTCCGACAGAGTATAACAATCTGTACATTGACAATAAAGCGTTTATCTACTGTATTACAGATAAGTTTGAAGAAGCAGACTTAAAGGGAGGCTCTGCAAAGCCGATTCGTAAGTTGAATTCTCTCGGAAAGGATATTCTTATCAGAAACGGTAATCACCTTCCGATTGGTGATGTACAGTGGGAAAATGCCGGTGGTAAGAGTGGACCTTCCAGATTTGCGGATATTACCGCAATGGAAGATGAGACCTATTACGTAATCGACTATAAGCGTGGTCATATTTTTGCATATGATGAGCAGGGTCACCTGTTATATGCTTTCGGTGGTGCAGGTAATACGAAGATGGGATACTTCCAAAACCCGGTTTCCATTGAACATATGGGTAATGATTTGTTTGTACTGGATACCGCAACCGGTGGTATTACCAGATTTGCCAGAACGGAGTTCGGTAATTTGATTCACAGTGCATTGGGTGAGTATAGTGAAGGTAACTATGATAAGTCCGCAGAGTACTGGCAGCAGGTACTTGATATGAACGGTAACTACGAACTGGCATACATCGGTATCGGTCGTGCATTACTTCGTCAGGAGAAGTACGCTGAGTCCATGGAGTATTTCGAAGTCATGCGCGATGAGGAGAACTACTCCCGTGCATGGAAGTATTATCGTAAGGAATGGATTGAGAAGAACTTAGGTTATGTTATTATCGTCCTGGTAGTGCTCGGATTTATTCCGACAATCGTAAGAAAAGTAAAGAAAATCAGATGGGAGGCGAGAATTCAGCATGAGTTTGAATGTGAAAGCAAAAATAAATAAGCAATCCATGAAAAGATTCTGGGAATCCCTCCGTTATTCGCTGTATATTATGACACACCCGTTCGACGGGTTCTGGGATTTGACCCATGAAAAGAGAGGTTCCATGGCAGCAGCAAACGTTTTGCTCGGCCTGACTTTCTTAACCAACATTTGGAATATGCGTTATACCAATTTCATGTTTAATGATACCCGTTGGGAACGCGTAAACATCTGGTCTGAGGTATTAGGTGTTCTGGCTCCGCTCCTGATTTACTGTGTGGCAAACTGGTGTCTTACCACTTTGTTCGACGGTAAAGGACGTTTGAAGGATATTTATATGGGTATGTGTTATTCCCTTACCCCGTACATCCTTATCATGAACCCGCTTATCATTATCAGTAATGTAGTAACACAAGAAGAAGGCGCATTCATCGTATACTTTGAGTATTTGGCATTGGGATGGGTTGTGGCGCTGATGCTCATTTCCATAATGCAGATTCATGATTACTCGCTTATGAAGGCAATTTTAGCGGCTGCATTTTCCATTTTCGGAATGTTGGTTATTGTATTCCTTATTATGCTGTTCTTCAGCTTAGTAAGTGATGCGGTGGCATTCTTCATTTCCGTAGGCAAAGAGATCATGTTCCGTTACTACTAATCGAAAGGAGGAAATTTAAGTGAAAAAGTTTAGTAAATTACTGGTATTCCTTCTTTTGGCAGGTGTGTTCTCCGGTTGTGCAAAGACAGAAGAGGAAAAGGAGATTGTACTTTATGAGTACAATGCAGCAGATTATGAAGGGGTAGAATTCAAGCTGGAAAACGATAAGTTGTTGTTTGAACTTGACCATGCTACCACCCAGTTTAAAGTAACCTTTAAAGAAACCGGTAAGGTATGGACCTCCATTCCGGAAGTAAAATCCACCGACCCGGATGAAAAGAAAGCTTCCCAGTCTATTCTGGCATTAAAGTACCAGAGTGAACGAGGCGACACAAAGACCTTTACCACTGTGGATGAAAGCATCCCGAACGGGCTTTACAGTCTGGAAAAGGGCGCTGATTACATTAAGGTAAACTACTCTATCGGTAAGGTAGCAAAGAAGTTTCTTATTCCGCCGTCTGTTCCGGAAGAGCGTATGATGGTATACTACGAGCAGTTCGACAGAAAGACGCAGCGATCAATCGATAATGCATATCGTAAGATTGATATCAATAACCTGCTTGCAACGGATGATGTAGATGAACTTCTTGCGAAGTATCCGGACCTCGAGACCACTTGTGTATTCGAAATGCGTGAAGCGACCAAGGATTATATGAAGGAAAATCTGGAAAAAGCGTTTGCAGAGGTTGGCTATACGGAAGAGGATTATAAAAACGACGTTGCTATTTATAATGTGTCCGATGGAAACGACAAGGCACTCTTCAATGTATCCATAATCTATCGTCTGGATGACAATGAGCTTAAGGTAGAAGTTCCGATGGAGGAAATCGAGTACAGAAAGGCATACCCGATTACTGAATTGATGGTGCTTCCGTACTTCGGAGCAAGTACCACCACGGATACCGGTTATGTACTTGTTCCGGAAGGTTCCGGTGCTATCATTAACTTCAACAACGGCAAGAGTTATCTTGACCATTATGTTGCACAGGTATACGGCTTCGATGAAGCTATGAGACGTACCGAATTGGTAAATGAGACAAGAGCAGCGTTCCCGGCATTCGGTATTGCATACGAAGATGGCGCAATACTCAGTGTAGTTGAGGACTATACTTCTCTTGCAAATATTTATGCGGATGTAGCCGGTGACGGTCGTATTTTCAACTATGCATATGTAAGTTACAATATGATTCATGGAAGCCAGTTGACCTTGTCCGCGAAGAACGATACTTCAAGTTATGAGTTTGAAAAGCAGTTACCGGAAGGCAGCATTAAGCAATCCTACAGCTTCCTGGTAGGCAATAGCTATACGGAGATGGCGGCTGAGTACAAAGAGAGCTTGTTAGAGAAATATCCGGATTTGAAAAAGACGGAAAATGCAGATGCTCCGATTTCCATCGAATTGGTTGCAGCTGTAGATAAGGCAAAGCAGATTCTCGGTATGCCGGTTACCTTACCGGAAGTGCTTACGAGTTTCTCACAGGCTAAGGAGATTTTGTCCGATATTGCACAGAATGGTTATGGCAACTTATCCCTCCGTTACACCGGATGGATGAACGGCGGTATCGATCATTCTATTCCGAGTGACATTGATATTACCAGCGGCATGGGTGGAACAAAGGGCTTAAAATCTCTTGTTTCCCTGGCTGAGGATCTGGGTGTTGATTTGTATTTGACCGGTCGTGTGGAACATGCATATAACAGTAACATTTTTGACGGCTATTGGTCTTTCACGGATGCGGCAAAATACGCAAGCCGTGAAGTAATCGAAATTCCGGTATTCTCCAATATCTGGTACGGTGGTCTGAAGGATAATCGTATGGAAACTCACGACTTACTTCGCCCGAGCGTTTGTGTAGACTTAATGGATAGTCTGGCAGACTATACAAAGGATTATAAGACCGGTGTGGGTTTTGAAGATGTAGGATATTTGTTGAGTGCGGATTACAACCCGAAGAGAACCGTATCCAGAGAGAAGTCTATGGAGATGCAGATGGAACAGCTTGCTAAAATTGTAGCGGCAGGTACTCCGATTACCATGAATGCAGGTAACGAATATGCACTTCCGTATGCAACGTTGTTGACCAATGTTGATTTGGTTGGTAAGGAATATTTGATTTTCGACGGAACGGTACCGTTCTATGAAATGGCGATTCACGGTCTGGTAGATTATACCGGATATTCCGTGAACCTGGCCGGTGATTCCTGGCAGGCGGTGCTTGACAGTGCTCAGACCGGTGCAGGACTTGCATTTACCTTCATTTATGATAGCGTTGATGATTTGCAGGGAACCGAGTACATGGATTTCTTCGGTGCAAACTACGATGCATGGAAGGAAAAGGCAAAGGCCTATGCTGATCGTTACGAGAAGGATATGAAGGGTCTAAACAATAAGGCTATTACCGATTACCGCATTCTTGCTGATGGTGTTACGGCAACTGTTTATGAAGACAATACGGTTGTATACGTAAATAAGACAAAGGCTGATTATGTGGATGACGTAGTTACGATTCCTGCAAGAGACTATCTGGTAGAAAGGAGTGGAAACTAAGTGGCGAAACATAAAAAGCAGAGAAATTTGCGTAGAAGAAATGCAATAACGGGTTATTTGTTTATCGTTCCGTTTATTGTCGGTTTCCTTGTATTCTTGTTGAAGCCGTTAATTGAATCCATTATCATGAGTCTCGGTGATACGAAAGCAGATCCGAATGGTGGCGGATTCATTACGGAAAAGATACTTGAAGGCGGCTGGAAGGGTTCCCAATATTACAAAGCATTCTTCAATGATAAGGAATATAAAAATCGTCTGGTAGAAGTATTAACGGACATGGCAATTCAGGTGCCGGCGATTATCGTATTCAGTTTTTTCATCGCATTGCTATTGAACCAGCAGTTCAAGGGCAGAGGCTTGGTAAGAGCAATCTTCTTCCTCCCGGTTATTCTTTCATCCGGTGCGATTGCGGGACTTGAGCTTAACAATCAGTTGATGGGTGACATGAAGGAACTCATTAAGCAGTCCGGTGACGGAATGAATATTACGGCATCACTGGAGGCATTGCTACGAACAACCGGTGTCGGAGGAAAGCTACTGGACCCTGTATTCAAAATTATTGAAGCAGTGTACGATGTGGCATTGGCATCCGGTATTCAGATTATTATTTTCTTATCTGCCCTGCAGACCGTATCCCCGAGTATGTACGAGGCGGCTAAGATTGAGGGTTGTACCGCATGGGAGAGCTTCTGGAAGATTACATTCCCGCTGGTAAGCTCCATGATTCTTGTAAACCTGGTTTACACCGTAATCGACTTCCTTACGAAATCGGATAACCGAGTAATGGAATGGATTAACCGAAGAGTACAATTGATGGAATATAGTTTGGGTGCTGCTATGGCATGGAGCTATTTTATAATCGTAGCGGTCGTGTTGGGAATTTTAGCCCTAATCCTGTCAAGGAGGGTGTACTATTATGAGTAAAAAAGTGAAAGTTCAAAAAACGGATTTCTGGGAAAGAAACAGAAAAACCCATGGTTACCTTTTGAAAAAGAAGATTGGAAGCATTGGATACAAATTTATCCGTGCTATCCTCATGTTCGGCCTGTGTTTTTTGATTCTCCAGCCGCTGATTAACAAGGTTTCCCTCAGCTTCATGGAGGAAAAGAACATGTATGATCCTACGGTTGTGAATGTCCCGAGAGACTGGACACTTGGTAATTACCGCTTGGTAGATGAGCTGATTAATTACTGGAGAGCATTGTACAATACCGTGTGGGTATCCTTCATTGTTGCTATTTTGCAGGTAGCAGCGGCAACCGTTGTAGGTTACGGATTTGCACGATTTAAGTTTCCGCTTAAGAATTTCTGGTTTGGCTGCGTTATCCTTATGATTTTGATTCCGCCGCAGGTCATCCAGAGCCCGCTTTATTTCTACTTCCAGAATTTTGATGTTTTCGGAATTTTTAAAGCGACAATGGGTCATGCGATTAACTTAAAGAGTTCTCCGATTCCGTACCTGCTCATGTGCGGCACCTGTATGGGCTTTAAGAGCGGTCTGTACATATTCATGCTCCGTCAGTTCTTCCGCGGTATTCCGAAGGAATTGGAAGAAGCGGCATATGTAGACGGTTGCGGTAATTTCCAGACCTTCTTAAGAGTAATGATTCCGGATGCGAAGTCCATGATCGTTTCCTGTTTCCTGTTTTCTTATGTATGGCAGTGGACGGATTCCTTCTATTCCAAGATGTTCCTTGGAGACAAGGAATTGCTTACGAAGGGCTTAAATGCAATCTCCGGTCGTATGGACCAGTGGGTAAAAGCGAATGTCAGCGGTGGTACTCTTGCGAGTGAATCCTTGCTGGAGCAGATGATTTCTACCGGTACCTTGATGGCAATTATCCCGCTTTTGATCCTGTATTTGTTCGCTCAGAAGGGATTTGTGGAGAGTTTGAGCCAGACTGGTATCAAAATGTAACAAAAAAATTAAAGAAAATGAAAAAAAAGCTAGCATTTTGCTACAAAATGCAGTATAATGTCATTGGAACTATTTTGATAGTGGCGCGGATGCGTTTGCTATAGAAAAGAGGAGTCGACGTTTAACGTCGAAATGGGACGCCAAACCCAAACAAAAAAAGGAGGAATTTTGGTATGAGAATTAAGAAGTATGCTGCAGCTTTCCTTGCTGCAACGACCGTTCTTGGTAGCCTTGCTGCATGTGGCGGCGATAAGGCTAAGGACACCGCAAAGGATACCACCCCGTCCACTGAGCAGGGTGATGGTGCTGGCACTGGCGATGGTGATGGTGCTGGTGCTGGAGATGGCGCTGGAGATACCCCGGTTGACGAAGGCCCGAAGGCTACTCCGATCCCGGACAGAGATCTTCAGGGTCAGGCATTCATCATTGGTGACCACTGGTCTCCGGAGACCCCGGCTGCACCGACCAATGCACAGGAAGAAGCTACCCAGAAGTATCGTAACGAGATTTTCGCTAAGTACAACTTCACCATGCAGTCTAAGACTGTTGCTGACTGGGGCGGCATGACCGATACTTACGTACAGTCCGTATCCGCTGGTGAGCCGGCAGCTAACGTATTCGAGCTTGACTACAGATTCGTAGCAACCCCGATGAAGAATGGCCTTTTCTATGACTTAGCTACCTTAAAGGAATTTGATTTCACTGAGGATAAGTGGAATGATGCAGTTACCAACCTTATGACTTCTGGTAGCAGCATTTATGGTATGCGTGCTAGTAAGTCTGAGCCGAGAGCAGGTGTTATCTGGAATAAGAGACTTTTCGAAGAAGCTGGTCTTGATCCGAACCTTCCGTATGATTTACAGGCAGCTGGTAACTGGACCTGGTCTGAGTTCGAAGCTCTTTGTGAGAAGTTAACCCGTGATACCAATGGTGATGGTGTTACCGATGTATATGCAACCGTTTCCCAGGGTGCTTGTACCATCCAGATGTTAGCAATCGGTGCTGGTGCAGACTTCGTTGGTAAGGATGCAAATGGTAAGTTATTCAACAACACCGGTTCAGCAGAATCTCTTGCAGCTATGGATTTCGCTGTTAAGCTTTACAACGCTGGTTACGAGATGCCGCAGCCGGAAGGCGCTGAGTGGGACTGGTTCCAGCCGGCATTCCAGGAAGGAAAGGCTGCTATGCAGTTTAACGAAGAGTATATGTGTCAGCCGAGCCAGATGTACGGTGATGCAATGGAAGATGCTGTAGGTTTTGTATTACCGCCGAAGCCGGACGGAAATGAGAACTACTGCTCTTACGTTGCTGATAACATCGCAGTAATTCCGTCTTGCTACACTGCTGAGCAGGCAAGCGACATCGCTTTTGCTTACAATGTATACACCATGGCTACTCCGGGCTATGATGATCCGGACGCTTGGTTAGAGGCCTACTACTCTCACTTCGAGGATGAGAGAGCAGTTGATGAGACCATCGCTATGTTCAACGATGGAAAGACCACCGTATTCTTGAATCAGACTCTCGTAGCTGGTCTTAACGGTGACGTTATGGGTGCGGATCTCCTTTGGGTATATCCGTTCGCAAGCGTAACCCCGGCTGAGCAGGTTGCTGCTATCAAGGATTCTTGGGATGCAATCATTGCTGAGGCTAATCAGTAATATTTAAACATAGGTATGTTTTGCATAAGGGGTAGCTTGCCTGCCCCTTATGTGTTACCTAAAAATAGGTGGGAAGTGATTGGAAAGGAGTGTTGTATATGAAAAATGGCAAATGGTTTGGATTGTTAGCAGTTGCTACGACATTTCTTTTTGTTGGTTGTTCCGGTTCCGTAGAGGTGGGACCGGTTCCTACGATTACGCCCAGACCGACGGTTACGCCGGCACCGACACCGACTCCGGTAGTAATTGTAGAGTCGGGTAAGGATGAAGTGAAAGAAGAAAGTGTATACGACACAAAGAAGTATAAAGAATATTATGAAAAAGAAAATGAGTTACCGCAGTTGGATGAGGCCTATAAGGACTTGTTTACTGTGGGTTTAGATGTATTGCAGATAGATATTACGGATGCGAAACGTCAGGAGATTGTGAAAGAGCAGTTCAATTCCATCAGTGTAAAGGAGGACCTTTCTCCGAATTATTTTATGGATTATGAAGCAACGATAGCGTCCGGTGATTTAACCAGAGTTGCACTTGATTTTTCCGGTGCAGATGTCATTTTGAAGTTTGCACAGGAGAATAATATTTCGGTGCGTGGCCCGAAGCTCATTACAAATGAGACTCCTGCATGGGTGTTTACGAAGGATTTTTCGGAAGACCAAGTGGTAGTGGGTGTTGACGAGACCGGAGCGGAGACGACTACAATCGAATTTGCTTCTGCAGATGTAATGATGTTGCGTATGGAGAATTACATAAAAGATGTTATGTCCTATTGCAATACCAATTATCCTGGACTTGTTGTATCCTGGGATATTTTGGACGATGTAATTGCGGCAAACCAGGGAAATGATACAAATTATCGTACCGATTCATACTGGTATCAGACCATAGGGGATGATTATATAGTAAAGGCATGTGAGTTTGCAAGAAAGTATGCTACGGCAGAACAGAAGCTGATTTATAGCCAGGATGCATTGGATGAGAAGGGACCGCAAAAATCGGCAGTTGATTTGATTAATATATTAAAGGCGTCAAATCTCATTGATGGTATTGCAATTCAGGCACTTTACAATGTAAGTGCACCAAACGTATTCGCATTAGAAGATATGTTTAAGACGCTTGCGGCGACGGGATTAGAATTACATATTACGGAATTCCGTGCGGATTCTAATGAAGGTAGCGTAAAGGATTTGGATCTGACAAAGGAAGAATTACTTGCCAGATGTGCGAAGCGTTATAAGAATCTAATGACCACCATTTGTAATATGGAGACAAAGAACGGATATAATATTGTAAATATTACCATTGAAGGACTGACGGATGAGACCAGTTCTCTGAATCAGCCGAAGCAATATACTGATATATCTACGGGTGAATTGATATATGGTGTGCAAAAGGTAAGTTATCCGTATCTGTTTGATGAAGAGTTAAATGTAAAGGACAATTTCTTTGCATTCATGAGTGATGTAACGATTAAGGGATATTAAAAGAAAATCGAGATATTATGCGACCGGATTTTGAAATTTCGATTTCAAGATCCGGTTGTTTTCTCTATAATCATAAAATATGTAGTGAAAGGGGTATGAAAATGAAAGCATATCAGGATGAATCCTTATCCTTTAAGGAAAGAGCCAAAACAATGGTGGCGGAGATGACGCTGGAGGAAAAGGTGTTTCAGACATTACACTGGGCAGCAGCCATCGAACGTCTCGACATTAAGGCGTACAACTGGTGGAACGAGGCATTGCATGGTGTGGCAAGAGCCGGTGTGGCAACGGTGTTCCCGCAGGCTATCGGTCTTGCGGCAGCATTTGATGAGGACATGATGGAAGAAGTTGGCGATCATGTATCCACCGAAGGCCGGGCAAAGTTTAACATGCAGCAGAAGTACGGTGATACCGATATTTATAAGGGACTGACCTTCTGGGCACCGAATGTAAATATTTTCCGTGACCCGCGTTGGGGCCGCGGTCATGAAACCTATGGTGAGGACCCGTATCTGACCTCCCGTCTTGGTGTTCGTTTTATTGAGGGAATGCAGGGAAAGGATGAGAAGTACTTAAAGGTTGCGGCATGTGCTAAGCATTTTGCGGTACATTCCGGACCGGAAGATATTCGTCACAGTTTTAATGCTGAAGTATCCAAGCAGGATTTATATGAAACCTATTTGCCGGCGTTTAAGGCCTGTGTGCAGGAAGCAAAAGTAGAGGCGGTGATGGGTGCGTATAACCGAACCAACGGTGAGGCTTGTTGCGGAAGTAAGACTTTACTGCAGGATATTCTTCGTGATGAATGGGGATTTGACGGACATGTAACCAGTGACTGTTGGGCGATTAAGGATTTCCATGAGGGACACGGACTGACCCAGTCTCCGGTGGAGTCGGTGGCATTGGCGATGAATAATGGTTGTGATTTGAACTGTGGTCATATTTATGTGAATTTGCTGGAAGCGGTAAAGCAGGGGCTGGTAAGTGAAGAGACCTTAACCCGTGCAGTGGAGCGTTTGTATGTATCCAAGATGCGTCTTGGTATTTTTGATGCACCGGAACATGTTCCGTACAATACCATTGATTATTCCGTAGTGGACAGTAAGGAGCAGAAGGCATTTAATCTGGAAGTGGCAAAGAAGACCTTGTGTCTGTTAAAGAACGAGAATCAGACTCTTCCGCTTGATAAGAGCAAGTTAAAGACGGTAGGTGTTATCGGACCGAATGCCAACAACCGGAAGGCGTTGATCGGTAACTATGAGGGTACTGCATCTGAATACATTACGGTATTGGAAGGTATTCAGGAGTACCTCGGGGATGACGTG
>JAZNBY010000034.1:0-5901 GCA_045587325.1 Lachnospiraceae bacterium
CTATATTATAACGCTATTCTCTTTCGGAAACAAGCCCTATTTTTTAAATTTATGGAAAAATACTGAAGGCTTCCTTACATATCATTTCTTACGATATCTTCCAAAGTCTCACGCTTTACTGCTACTTTTACCTCTCCGTTCCGGATCATAAGTACCGGTGGCTTCGGCACACGATTATAATTGGAAGACATAGAATAATTGTACGCCCCGGTAGCAAGCACCGCCATGGTGTCACCCACCTCAGCCGTCTGTAACTTTACACCTTCGCCCAGCAAATCGCCACTTTCACAGCATCTTCCTGCCACGGTTACTACGGAATCCTTCACCTTGTCGGCCTTGTTAGCCAGCACAAAGTCATACTCCGACTTGTAAAGCGCATACCGCGGATTATCTCCCAGACCACCGTCTACGGACACGTAGGTACGGATATCCGGAATCTCCTTAATACCGCCCACGGTGTAAAGCGTAATGCCCGCAGGAGCCACAATGGAACGGCCCGGCTCGATTAAAATAAACGGCAGTTTAAGACCTCTTTCCTTACAAAGAGCTTTCACCGTCTCGGACACCTTGTCCATATACTCCGCATACGGAACCGGTGTATCTGCCTCAGTGTACTTAATACCGAATCCGCCTCCCAAGTTCAGCTCCGTAATCTCATGTCCCAATTCCTTCTTTACCTGTTCAATCAATCCCATCATCGCATTGGCCGCTTCCACAAACGGTGCAATATCAAAAATCTGGCTGCCGATATGACAATGAATGCCTGCAAATTCAATATTCTCCAAGGAAATTGCTTTCTTAATTGCCTCAAAAGCTTCCCCTGTCTCCAGTGCAAAACCGAACTTACTGTCAATCTGACCGGTCTTTACAAAATCATGGGTATGAGCATCCACACCCGGCTTGATGCGGTACATGATTCTAGCCTTAACTCCGGCTTCCGCTGCCAGCTTATTAAGAAGCTCCAGTTCGTAAATGTTATCAACAACAATTCTGCCTACCTTATGTTCAATAGCCATACGAAGCTCAAACTCCGTCTTATTGTTGCCGTGATAACAAACCTTATCCATCGGGAAATCTACACAAGCTGCGGTGTACAACTCGCCTGCGGATACCACATCAATGCCGATGCCCTCTTCCTTCGCAATGCGATACATTGCCTTACAGCTAAATGCCTTGCTGGCAAAACAAACCAAGCCCGCACCGTCATAGTACTGCTCCATGGACTGACGGAAGCTTCTGCAGTGCTCTCTGATTAACTCTTCATCCATAACATAAAGCGGCGTGCCGTATTCCTTTGCCAAATCCACCGTATCCAGCCCGGCGATGGTTAAGTGGCCCTTTTCGTTTACCGCAAGATTCTTTGATACAAATTCACTCATAGGAATATCCTCTTTTTACGTTTTCTTTTCTCTGTCATTGTCTGTTGTATCCTCTAACCGGCTTTTATTGTATACCGGTATACATATAATACAATTTAAAGAGTAACACTATTATATAAAAATGTCAAGATTTACAAGGAAAATCTCTCCTGAATCATCCGCGCCACCTCTTCCGGAGAAAGATTTGTATTATCGATCTTGATATAGTTTTCATATGGCACTTCTCCCTCATAGCTTTCCAGACGATACTTCTCATCCTGTCTGAGAATTCGTTCCCGAGATGCTTCCAAATCCCGTTTTGATGCTTTATTCTTCAGGCGGTTCTCCGTTTCGTTCCGCTTTAAACGTACCTCCTGAGATGCCACCAGTTCTACATAGTAGACTTCTGCACCTTGTTCCTTGAAAATATTTGTCACACGCTCCACAGAATCCCAATCGGACTGCTGGTCAAAAGCCCACATATAAGTGAAAATCATACCATAATTATCGCTTTTTGCAAACTCCTCAAAAATAATTTGCCTCATCTTCGATACCACAGTACCGTTATAGTAGCCGAACACCTCAATGACCGGCTCAATGGTCATGTGATTATGGAACAAACGAAGTCCGGTTAACTTCATCAGTTCTTGACCAACGGTCATTTTACCTACCGCTCCGTTGCCGATTAAGAATACTAATTTCATGCCTTTTCTCCTTTCCTGTAATTATATACTTCATATGCCGTATAGGTATGGCTGTAATGATACCCCAACTTCTCTGCCAATGCCAAGGAGCACTTATTCTGGGCATCCCAGCTCGGATACAGACCGCGTTCCAGACACTCCAGAATCAGCTTTGCGCTACAAACCTCTGCCAAGCCCTTGCGACGGTATTCTCCCTTTGTATCCACCTGAATTTCGATACCGTTCTCATAAGTTGTGTAAGAGGATGCTCCTGAGACAAGCTGGCCATCCTTTAGAATCACAACACCCAGCCCAAGCTCATGATATGTCGTCCAGTCCGGATATTGTGCCGTCCAATCACAGCACCATTCTGGCTTTTTTGTTGCACCAAAAATAGCTTCGTCCAACGCTTTCAGTTCATAACCTTCCGGTAAAGCGTCTACCATCTTTTGTAGCTTCTCTTTATTGAAAACTTCCGGTTCTTTCTTTAGCGCATACCGTTCTACTTTTTTACAACATTCCGGATAACATTCTTCTATCAAAGCTTCCCATGCCGGATTCTGTGGCACCATAATCACAAAGTCACCCTGATATGAATCCGGCTTATATAAAAGAAGCTCCCGGTTCGGTTCTCCCGCAAAGAACGCAAAGGCTCCGAGAACAGCGACCGCAGACTTATATTCTTCCGGCTTTGTTTTCTCCTCTGCCACATAGATTTCTCCCATGACACCTTGCAGGCAAGACCATATCATAGTCTCGTCCCAATCTTCAAAAAGCGTTTCCACATTCGGAATATCATTCTCTGTTATTCTCCGCACCAATTTCCGGATCACCTCTTTTCCTCATAATTTACAATATTAATTTTGTGGTTTCAACATCGATTTTTCTATCTGTTTTATCACACATTTTCAGTCCTGTCAATCTTTTTTTATACAATTCAATATAGAATATCATTCCATACTTCAACAAACACTACCATCCATAAGAAATTTTCATCTACATTCACTTTTGTGTTGCAAACGTATTTACATTGTGCTATATTTGTATTAGAAGGAGGTGTCATCATGGCAAAAACAGCAATTCTTAACGTGCGCATTGACCCTGAAACAAAGAATAATGCAGAAACCCTTTATTCTTCTTTCGGCATCACTATCTCCGATGCCATCAATATGTTTTTACACCAGTCTCTGCTTGTAGGCGGCTTACCGTTTGACTTAAAAAATCCACGATATAACGCAAAAACAGAAGCAGCTATGCAAGAAACCCGCAATATTATAAGCGGAAAAGTACAAACGAAACATTATTCTAGCGCACACGCGTTAATAGAGGATTTGGAGGACGAATGCTAACACTCACAACTACATCACAGTTTAGATTTTTGTTTTTCACTAGACATTCCCTTCATTTTATGTTACGATAACGCACAGAAGCGGTTTGAAAGGAGATACCACTATGAAACTTTGGGGCGGTCGTTTTACAAAAGAAACCAACCAGTTAGTACATAATTTTAATGCATCCATCGGGTTTGACCAGAAGTTCTATCATCAGGACATCCGTGGCAGCATTGCCCACGTTACCATGTTGGCAAAGCAGGGCATTTTAACCGATGCAGAAAGAGACACCATTATTGCCGGCCTGTCCGGCATTGAAAAAGATATTGAAAACGGTACCCTCGTTATCGACGGTACCCAGGAAGACATTCACAGCTTCGTGGAGGCAAACCTCATTGCCCGTGTAGGCGAAGTAGGAAAAAAACTTCACACCGGCCGTAGCCGTAACGATCAGGTTGCTCTTGATATGAAGCTGTACATCCGTGATGAAATTGCCGCAGTGGACGAGCTGCTGTTTTCCTTATTAGAAGAATTACACACCCTGATGAAGAACAATGTTACCACCTATATGCCGGGCTTTACCCATTTACAGAAGGCTCAGCCGGTAACCTTAGCTCATCACATCGGTGCTTACTTTGAAATGTTTAAGCGTGACCGTTCCCGTCTGGCAGATACCAAGGCTAGGCTTAACTACTGCCCGCTTGGTGCAGGTGCATTAGCAGGTACCACCTATCCGTTAGACCGTGAATACACCGCATCTTTACTTGATTTCACCGGTGCCACCTTAAATAGCATGGATTCTGTATCCGACAGAGACTATCTTATCGAACTTCTCAGTGCATTTTCTACCATTATGATGCATCTGAGCCGCTTCTGCGAAGAGATTATTATCTGGAACTCCAACGAGTACCGCTTCATCACTTTAGATGATGCTTACTCCACCGGCAGCAGCATTATGCCGCAGAAAAAGAATCCGGACATTGCAGAGCTTGTCCGTGGTAAGACCGGCCGTGTGTATGGGGCTCTCGTTTCCATTCTGACCACCATGAAGGCCCTCCCGCTTGCTTACAATAAGGATATGCAGGAAGACAAGGAGCTTACCTTTGATGCAATTGATACCGTAAAGGGATGCCTTGCACTGTTCACCGGTATGATTTCCACCATGACCGTCAATAACGACAACATGGAATCCAGCGCTAAGAACGGCTTTACCAACGCTACCGACGCAGCAGACTACCTGGTAAACCACGGCGTACCATTCCGTGATGCCCACGGCATCGTAGGCCAGCTGGTACTGTTCTGCGAGCAGAAGGGAATCGCACTGGACGACATGACCTTAGAAGAATACAAAGCCATCAGCCCGGTATTCGAAGAAGACATCTTCGAAGCCATCCGCATGGAAACCTGTGTCACTAAGAGAAACACTCTGGGCGCACCGGGACCGGCAGTGATGGAAGACGTCATTAAACGTAACGAGGACTATTTAAAAGCGAGATAATATTTTCTCATCCGGTGGCGAGATGGTTCGTCAGATGAGAAAACAGAAGTTCAACCTTATATAATTGCAAAGCAGGAAGCTACAATCAAAGACTGTAAGTTCCTGCTTTTTTTGCATTCTCTTTGTTTCTATCCGGAATAATTTTCTTCCCTTTGGAAACCCTATTCGTAAAATGTAGGCACGGTCGCGCACTTAGCGCAGTCGATATCACCTCTTAACGGTTCTAAGTCTCGAGGCCACACCCGCGAGACGTTTAGAACCGGTTAGAGGAAGATTGGCGGAGCGTTGCGACAACCAAAATATCGTATCGTAAATTTCGAGTCGGTTGTTGACATGTCTTGAATGTGTAAGAATGAGTCTGCGCGACCGCCACCAAAAAATCCAACGGAGGAATATTTATGTTTAAACATGAGAAACAACTTTTTCACCCGGTAGAAATCGAAAAGCCGAACCCGCAATACGCCGCTCTCTTACAGGAGCAGCTTGGCGGCGGTAACGGTGAATTAAAGGCAGCCATGCAGTATATGTCCCAGAGTTTCCGTATCAAAGATCCGGAAATCAAAGATTTATTCATGGACATCGCCGCAGAAGAACTGAGCCACATGGAGATGGTGGCACAAACCATCAACCTGTTAAACGGACACGAACTGGATGCGGCCAGTGTACCGGCCGGCGAAATCCAGACCCACGTCCTCTTAGGCTTAAATCCGGGGCTCATCAACGCTTCCGGCTACTCCTGGACCGGCGATTATGTGACTGTGACCGGTGATTTATGCGCTGACCTGTTATCCAACATTGCATCCGAACAGCGGGCAAAGGTGGTTTACGAATATCTCTATCGTCAGATTCATGACAAAAAGGTGCGGGAAACCATCGACTTCCTCTTAAACCGTGAGGAAGCCCACAATGCCATGTTCAGAGAGGCATTTAACAAAGTCCAGAATACCGGCTCCAATCGTGATTTCGGAACCACAAAAGCCGCAAAGATGTACTTTAGTATGTCGGAACCGTCTCCGGCAGACAGCCGGTTC
>JAZNBY010000035.1:0-4103 GCA_045587325.1 Lachnospiraceae bacterium
GGTAATATTTTATATGATTCCAATCTTCCGATTGTAAACGAAATCGGTTCGGAAAATATATATATCAATGATTTGCCGGCATTTGTGGCAAAGCTAAAAGAACACGGGATTTATTGTATTGCCCGTATCGTAGCATTTAAGGATCTGGTGGCTTCGACGAAACGGCCGGAGATGGCAGTTTTAAAAAAGGACGGCTCACTTTATGCGGACAGTGCAGGCGATCGCTGGCTGAATCCGTACAGTGAGGAGGCTTGGGAGTATATTGTCAGCATTTCAAAAGAAGTGGCAGAAGCCGGCTTTGATGAGATTAACTACGACTATTTGCGTACCACTGCTTCTTCTTTGGCATCTGCAGATTTCGGCGATATTCCGGAAGGCATGACCCGGATTGATGCCATTACCGGATTTGTAAAGTATGCATGTCAGGAGCTAAAGCCGATGGGGGCTTTTGTAAGCGGCGATGTGTTCGGTACCATTATTAACAGTAATGCAGACGGTCAGGCCATTGGTCAGAATTATGTAGAGCTGAGCCGTTATCTTGACTATATTTGTCCGATGGTGTATCCGTCCCACTACAGTACGGGATACGGTGGATTAAAGTATCCGGATACCAAGCCGTTCCAACTTATTTTAATGGAGATGAAGTCTTCCGTAAAGAAGTTGGCGACGATTCCGGAAGGAGAGCATTGTGCGGAGGTGCGTCCGTGGTTACAGGATTTTACTGCAAGCTATCTCGGGGAGGGAAGATATTTGAATTACGGAGCACAGGAACTTCGTGCCCAGATATCTGCTACGTATTCCGCCGGCTATGATGAGTGGCTGCTGTGGAATGCGGGAATGTTCTTTACGGAGGATGGTTTGCTAAGGGACAAAGATTATTAAGAATTTTTTCATAAAAATGGAACCATGAAATGTTATTTCTCGTCTAATCAGTAGGGAAGGTAAGTTTCTTTACAGTTACAAACTTTAACTGATTAGAGCACAGAAGGTATTGTGCGGAGAGGAGACAATATGAAAAAGAAAACATGGTTGGTTATGGGTGTTGCAGCCACATTGCTTCTCGGCGCTTGTGGGGGAAGCAAGGAAATGATGGCATATGACAGGGAGGCACCGAAGTATGCGGAGAATTCCGCGGCGGCATCAGGAAGCGGGGACGGAAAGTATTATTATTCTACATCGGATTCAGTAGCGGATGCTTACTATGACAAGGAAATGTTAGAGTACGGAAGCGGATTTGATGGGGGGATTGTAACGGAGGGAGATACCTCTTTGTATCAGTCCCAGGAGGAGAAGCTGATTCGTACCGTTACCATGCAGTTACAGACAAAGGAATTTGATACCCTGCTTTCTTATTTGGAAGCGAGAGTAGCAGCGGTAGGTGGCTACATACAGAATTCCATGATTTACGGGAACAGTATGGATGGAAGCGGATATCGTTCCGCCAATCTTACCCTTCGCATTCCGCAGAGCAATCTGGATACATTTGTGGCAGGTGTGACAGAGAATGCCACGGTTGTCAAGAAGTCGGAGAATGCAGAGAATGTTACATTACAGTATGCGGATACGGAAGCCAGACTAAAGTCTTTACAGATCGAACAGGAACGTTTTCTTGCGTTACTTGAAAAGGCAGATACGGTAGATACGATTCTTACCTTGGAAAAGCATCTGACCGAGCTTCGGTATCAGATCGAGTCCTACGCATCTACGTTAAAGATTTATGACAATAAGGTAAGTTATTCCACGGTGACACTGGATATTTCCGAGGTAAAGCGGATTGTTCCGGTGGAAAAGGACCCGACAGTGCTTTCCAGAATGAAGGATGGTTTTGCGGACACCTGGTATAACATTAAAAACGGTGCAGCGGATTTTGCTGTATGGATGGTGACCAACGCAATCTATTTGGTTGTCTGGGGCATTGTGATTTTGGTAGCAGTTCTTTTTATCCGAAAGAAAGTGAAAGACTGCAAGAAGAGAAAGACTGCGGACGGAACGGAAGCAATGTTACAGACCGATGAGGAGAAACATGACGGAGTGGATTCTGAAAAATAAAAAAGCAGATGTAGGAAAATTGGAACAGGAACTGGGACTTTGTACTCCTGTTTGCAAAGTGCTTGCAAACAGAGGGATAACGGAAACAGAGCAGGCCCGTGTGTATTTGCATCCCAAACAGGGAAGGTTGTATGATGCTTCTTTATTAAAGAACGCAGAAACAGCGGCAAAACTGCTGTTACGCAGTATACGGGAAAAAGAGTGCATCCGCATCATTGGTGATTATGATGTGGACGGAGTTATGGCGACGTTTCTTCTATATAAAGTACTTCATGTTCTGGGGGCCACCGTAGATTACCGGATACCGGACCGGATAGCGGACGGATACGGAATGAATATGAGAATGGTAGAAGAAGCAGAGCGGGATCATATAGCTCTGCTTCTTACTTGTGATAACGGCATTGCCGCAGCGGAACCGATTCGACGTGCAAAGGAATCAGGGATGAAGGTAATAGTAACCGACCATCACGATATTCCCAATCATATGGAGGATGACCGGATTTCCTATGACTTGCCAGATGCGGATATAATTGTCAATCCGAAGCAACTGGGGGAAACCTATCCGCAGACCGGCATTTGCGGAGCAATGGTAGCGTATAAGGTAATCAATCTTTTGTTGTCAGAGGCAGAGGATTTGATTTCCAAAGAAGAAGAGGAAGACTTGCTTTTGGAACTGATGGTACCGGTGGCCTTGGCAACGGTATGTGATGTGATGGAATTGACCGGGGAAAACCGGATTGCAGTGGCACAGGGACTGGGAAGGGCACCGCACTGTCGGAATGTCGGAATCCGCGCATTGCTCCGGGCGTATGAATTGGAGGAGAAAACCCTTACGGCATATCATGCGGGATTTTTAATCGGTCCGTGTTTTAATGCGGCCGGCAGACTGGACACGGCACTGTTGGGGCTTGAACTGTTGTTATGTGATAACACGGAAGAGGCTATAACGCGGGCTACACAGTTAAAAGAGCTGAATGATAGGAGAAAAGAGATGACAGCGGAGGCAGTCAGACAGGCTACTGCCCTCGCAGAGGAGAAACTTGCCAAGGAAGCGTTGCAGGTGTTGGTGATTTACTTGCCGGATTGTCATGAAAGTTTGGCGGGAATCGTGGCAGGACGTCTGCGGGAAACATTCTATTTGCCGACCATTGTACTGACAAAGGGCGAAAACTGCATAAAGGGTTCCGGCCGCTCCATAGAAGGATATTCCATGTATGAAAAACTGTCCGAACAAAAGGAACTGTTTCTGGCTTTCGGCGGGCATCCAATGGCAGCGGGACTGTCATTAGAGGAAAAGAATGTACTTATATTAGAAGAAAGACTGAACAAGGTGGCAGGACTGACGGAAGAAGACCTGACACCGAAGCTGTATCTGGATGCGGTGCTTCCTTTTTCCGGAATATCGGACCGGCTGCTGGACGAACTGGAATATCTGGAGCCTTTCGGAAACGGAAACCCAAAACCGGTATTTGCATCCAGCGGCGTGAAAGTTTGGGGAATGCGCCGGATCGGAAAGGATGGAACTTCCCTGCGGCTTAAGCTTACGGACACGGCAGGAACATCGCTTACCGGATTGTTTTTTCACGGAGCGGACGAACTGGAACAATATCTTACGGAAGAGTTCGGGGAACATACAGTGCAACAGTTATACCGGGAAAGAACATCGGTACAATTGACACTTGCATTCTCGCCTTCCATGAATGAATATCAAGGGATAAAATCTCCCCAGGTGATTATTCAGGCTTATAAAAAGTATGTGGCGCCGTAGTATAAGCAAGGCGTGGGAATTGTAGAGAAAAAAGCAAAAAAATGCTTGACAAGTGTTATCGGCACAGATATAATATAGATTGCGCGTGCTAAACGCGGTTATTTTTGCGTGCAAACGCAAAGGAATATGCAGATTTTAAGTCTGCCAGGCAGCCACATAGTTTTTTTCTTAAAATTATAGGAGGTGAAAAATTAATGCCTACATTTAATCAGTTAGTTAGAAAAGGCAGAAAGTCCTTAGAGAAGAAGTCTACTGCTCCGGCATTACAGAAGGGATTCAACTCTTT
>JAZNBY010000036.1:0-15934 GCA_045587325.1 Lachnospiraceae bacterium
AAGTAGGAAAGAACGGATGCAGATCCAGTGGGCAGCTTGTCCACTGGATTCCTTTATTCCGGGGAAAAGCAAAAGAACCGGGTTACGGGAAAGGAGACTTGCCATGAAGTTTTTGCTGGTTGCGTTAAATGCAAAGTACATACATTCCAACCCTGCGCTGTACAGCTTGCGTGCCTATGCAGGCGAGTTGCAGCAGCACGTGGAAATTGCGGAGTATACCATAAATCATGTGTTTACCGATGTTTTGGCGGATATTTATAAACGAAAGCCGGATGCCATCGGGTTTTCCTGTTATATCTGGAATATTGAAATGGTGCTGTCTCTTGTGAAAGAGTTGAAAAAGCTGATGCCACAAGTGCCGATTTGGTTGGGTGGTCCGGAAGTGTCTTATGATGCGCCGGAGTTGCTGAAGAAACATCCGGAGATTGACGGAATTATGGTGGGAGAAGGCGAAGAGACATTCCGAGAGCTGCTGTTGTATTATCTGGAGGAACGTGACGGGAAGGATGACGGGACAAGCGGGGGAGCGGATGGAGTCCGGGCAAAAAAAACCTTGTCTGACATCCCGGGACTGTGTTTGCGCAACGGATACACTGGGGTCAGAGAATTTACGGAATTGGACAAACTGCCGTTTTTATATGAAGATTTGGGAAAGTTTGAAAACAGAATTATTTATTATGAATCCTCCAGGGGATGCCCGTTCCGTTGCAGTTACTGTCTGAGCTCCATTGATAAACGGGTGCGGTTGCGGGAGCTTACCACGGTGAAAAAAGAGTTGCAATTTTTCCTTGATAAGAAGGTGCCGCAGGTGAAGTTTATCGACCGGACCTTTAATTGCGATCATGAGCATGCCACGGAGATTTGGAAGTTTATTTTGGAGCATGACAATGGGATTACCAATTTCCATTTTGAGATATCGGCGGACTTACTGAACGAAGAAGAATTGGAACTGCTTGGCCGGATGCGACCGGGACTTGTTCAGCTTGAAATCGGAGTGCAGTCCACGAATCCGGACACCCTTACGGCCATTCACCGTAATATGGATGTGGACAAGCTGGAGCAAATCGTAGCCCGCATCAGAGACGGACAGAATGTGCATCAGCATCTGGATTTGATTGCGGGCCTGCCTTATGAGGATTACGACAGCTTTAGGGCATCCTTTGACCGGGTGTATGCTATGAAGCCGGAACAGTTGCAATTGGGATTTTTAAAAGTATTAAAAGGGTCCGAGATGGCAGACCGGGCGGAAGAGTTCGGGATTTCTTATATGGACCGGGCACCTTATGAGGTGCTTTTTACCAAATGGCTTTCCTTTGAGGAAGTGCAGAAATTAAAGTGGATCGAAGAAATGGTGGAGCTGTATTATAACAGCAGCCAGTTCCGGTATACGTTACGCTTTTTAGAACGTGCCTTTTCTTCGGTCTTCCGGATGTACGAAGCCCTGGCGGAATACTATGAGGAACAGGGGTATGTGGTAAACAGTCCGGCCAGAAGCTATCGTTATCAGGTGCTTCTTTCCTTTGCCTGCCGATGGGACGGAGCCAATGAGGCCATCTACCGGGAGCTTTTGACCCACGATATGTATCTGAGAGAGAACTTAAAGAGCCGTCCGGCCTTCGGGAAGGACTTGCAAGGCTATAAAGAGACCATCCGGGGGATTTATCGCAGGGAAGAAGGGGAACGACGTCTTTTGCCGGAGTATGGGGACTACGATTCAAAGCAGCTGGAAAAAATGACTCATCTGGAGCCGTATCATTACCCTGTGTGGGACCTGTCGTCGGAAGGTGTGGTGAAGGCACTGGAGGCACCGGTATTTTTATTGTATGACTACAAGGAACGTTGCCCGCTGACTGGGGAAGCGCGGACGGTGCAAGTTACTTTGTAGGAAACCGGCATAATGAAACGTGTATCGGAGTGATTTTCCGGGAAAACACAAGATTTCAAAAATACCGCCTTGACAGAGCCGTGAAAAGTAAGTATACTTAGAATACCGTGCAGCCGGGGAGTTAGCGGTGCCCTGTACCTGCAATCCGCTACAGCAGGGGTGATGTTCTGCCCCGGGCACCTTGTTGCGATGCCGCCTTTGATAAGTGATGTTGACGTTTTGGTCTTGCGCAACGGAAATTCGTGAACCGTGTCAGGTCAGGAATGGAGCAGCACTAAGCGAAACCTTCCGTGTGCCGTAAGGTTGCCGGAGCCGAGTTAACTGTCAGAGTAACGATTGTGACGGGTGTTCAAAGCAGAACGCACGGTTTTAAAAGAAAGATAGAGGTTGTCGATTGACAACCTCTTTTTTGTGCCTTGCGAAAAGGCGTTATTCAAATATAAATTCCACTTTGGCCGGATCCACTACCATAAAGTAATTGTTATAAAGATCATGAGAATTGTAGCAGACATATCCGTTCTTGTATACGGTGAAGTAGAGAGGAACCTGATCCTCCGGGGTGATGACCAGCCGTTCCGAGTAGTCCTTTTTACGACGGAAATCTCCGGTGGAATCACCGAGGTAGACATTATAAGGCGTAGTATTTGGTGCCACATACACAAACCGTGCATCGTTTAGGGCCGAAACCAGTTCCGTTATTTCCGGGTCTGTGGAGTCGGGAAGTGTTTCCGATAAGTGAAGTCGGTCTTCCAGCAAATCGGATCCTTTGGTCAGGGTAATGCCGTTTAAGCATTCATAGTAGGTCAGGTAATACCGGGTATGGCCCTCTTCCGGATGCAGCCATTCGTTGGCAGTACAGATACGGAAGTCTTCGTCGTAGCTTTTCAAAGTATAAACGGAGCCCCAGGTGGTGGCGGCCAGTTCTGTAATCCAACCATCCTTTTTTACGCTCCATTCATCCACATCGGCAACTGCTTCCCCAAGATACGTCTCTACCAGTCGGAACACGTCTTCTTTGTGGTCGGAACTGTAGCTTCCTGCCTGAAGATATACCTTTCCGTTGTGACAGATAAGCCCCATCATATCCGCGGTGTGGGATGGGTCCGGTAATGCTGCTTTCGGAATGGTGACACCTTGCTCTGCGTTGGTCCCGGACGGAACCAGTCGGAAGACAGAGAGTGCGCCAAGGGAAATAAGAGTATAGACCGCCACAGCCACAAGGCGAAAGCGAAACCGTTTGGCACGGGGCTTACCGCTTTTCTTTGCGGCGGGTTTCAATGGGGCAGAAGCCGTACCGCAGGCATGGGCATCCGCGATATATTCTTCGTTTATGTCATTTAAGGCATCCTGTAAATGTTCGGGTTTCATGGGTAAAATCCCTCCTTTTTAAGGTGAGTGAGAAGTTTTTCCCGGGTCCGTTTTAACATCATCTTTACTTTGCTTTGACCGCAGTCAAATCGCTTTGCAATTTCCTTTACGGAATCGAAATACCAGTAACGACGCAAAAATACCCGCCGTTCTTCCGTGGCCAGCGTGGCCAGAAAGGCATTTAAAATCCGGGTCAGTTCCTTGGTCTCGGCTAAGTCTTCCGCACGTTGCCCGGAAGGAATGCAGTCGGAAAGTTCCTCAAGGGTAAGGGTATATTGCCCGGCGCTACGTTTGCCCGCATTGCGGTCCCGCAGACGGTTTATGGAGATCCTACGGGTGATTTTTCCTAAAAAAGCCGAAAGTAGTCCCGGCCTGTGGGGCGGAATGGTATTCCAGGCACCGACATAGGTATCGTTGACACATTCCTTGGCATCCTCGGTATTTTGTAATAACCGATACGCAATGGAATGGCAGTAGTTGCCGTATTTTTCTGCGGTTTCAGAGATGGCGCGCTCATCCCTGTCCCAATACAGGGCGATGATTTCGGTATCTTCCATAGATTCCTCTCCTCGTGAAATGATAAAAAGCTTTTCAACCATATACTCACGGTTTTTTTGGATTGGTCACATGTTTTTTAAAACTTTAAAATTGAAAAAAGAAAAAGGAAGCGCGGCATCCCATACGAAATTTGAAATCGGGGCATACAGCGCTTTTCTATCGTTTTAGTCTTCTTCTATTACATGAATCTCCAAATAATCAAAGTCAATGGCATCCACAAAGTTGTCCTGATAGAACCGGGTCTTGTCGTGTTTTTTAAAATCCGCCACGGTGGAATCCAGCCAGATCGGCTTAGATAAATCGAATTCATAGCAGACCGTGTCGATGGCAGCAAAGATTTTCTTTGTGCGATTCATATCCGTGCGGTCATTTTCTACCACCATATCTTTTACTAAATGATTGTTTTTCCAAAGCTTACACCACATACGAAACATAGTCATTCCTCCTACTTTCTACAGTATATCATAAAGCTGATTTTTTTTCATTAAAAAATATATTGACAAATATGTTCATAATATGGTATAAAAAGGATACAATGAAATAACCCGTGAGGGAGTAGTGGCGCAGAATAATGCGTGGCAAGTCAACACACTGACCGCGTTTTGGTCTGGCTTGTCTTAATCAACGAGACTCATGTATTGCTTATAAAAGTGTACATGTTGTGTCGTGTTTTATTTCCCCGATTGTTCGACCGGATGTTGCTTTTATAGCACATCCGGTTTTTTTGATAGGAAATTTTGCAATTTCCTATCAAACAAAAACGCTCCGCGGGATGCAAACCGGAGGTTAGTTGTAAAAAAATACGAAAGGCGGTTATAGTATGTTTATTGAAATCAAAGGGATTAAGAGGAGCTTTGGTGAGGGAGAAAGCAGAGTAGAGGTGCTGAAAGGGATTGACTTAGGTATTGAGAAGGGAGAATTTTGTGTGCTCTTGGGACCATCCGGCTCGGGAAAGACTACGTTGTTGAATATTCTGGGAGGAATTGACAGTGCGGATGAAGGCTACATTGCCATCAATGGGGAAAAGATGGCGGATATGAACGAAAAGGCACTGACACGGTATCGGAGAAAGCACCTGGGATATGTGTTTCAGATGTACAATCTGATTCCGAACTTAAATATTAAGGAGAATATTGAGACCGGGGCATATTTGAGTGATAATCCCCTTGATGTGGATGAATTATTGAAAGTGCTTGGGCTTTATGAACATCGTCACAAGCTTCCGAATCAGTTGTCCGGCGGACAGCAGCAACGTACTGCCATCGGCAGAGCCATTGTAAAGAATCCGGATATTTTGCTTTGTGACGAACCGACGGGGGCATTGGATTATAATACATCCAAAGAAATTTTAAAGTTAATTGAGGAGGTCAATAAAAAGTACGGGAACACCGTGGTTATGGTAACCCATAACGACGCAATCAAGCACATGGCGGACCGTGTGGTAAAGTTGCATGACGGAACCATTCGTGACAATTATAAAAACGACAGTAAGGTTTCCGCAACGGAACTTGACTGGTAAGAATGGGGAGGGGGCGATACAGATGAAACGGAATGTACTGAAAAAAAGGTTCTTTCGGGAATTAAAAAGTGAGTTTGGAAAGTATGCGGTTATCTTTTTGTTCCTTGTTGGGTCCATCGGATTTGTTTCGGGATTTTTAGTGGCAAGTAACAGTATGTTGGCCTCATACAACGAAAGTTTTGAGAAGTATTGTGTAGAAGACGGCAATTTTGAATTGACGGCACCGGCAGAGAAGGAACTGATAACGGCACTTGAAAAAGAAGGGCTTTCAGTATATGAGAACTATTATTTAAGTGAAGAAGTGGAAGAAACCGAAGGGACCTTGCGTATTTTCAAAAACCGGACAAAGGTGAATCTTGTATGTCTGATGGAGGGAGAGTTTCCGCAAAAAGCAGATGAGGTAGCCATTGACCGGATGCATGCGGATAACAACAATCTTGCGGTAGGAGATACCTTGACCGTGGGAGGGACGGCGTTGCGGATTTCCGGTTTGGTGGCGCTTTCGGATTACAGTGCGTTGTATGAAAAACCATCGGATATGATGTTTGATGCAACCCGGTTCGGAGTGGCAGTGATGACCGAGGATGGGTTTGCCCGGATGGGAGATGTACATCTGCATTACAGTTATTCCTGGAGATACCATACGGCACCGGAAAGTGAAAAACAGAAAACGGAACGTGCAGAGGAGGTGCAGGCAGTGCTGATGGAGCAGGCCCTGCGAACCGATAACCCGCCGATAAATTTTCTTCCGTCGTCGTCGAATCTTGCCATTCAATTTGTGGGAGATGATATGGGACGGGACAATAAAATGATGGCGGTGTTCCTCTATATTATTATTGTGATCCTGGCGTTTGTTTTTGCTATTACTATCAGTAATACCATTACAAAGGAGGCGCTTGTAATCGGGACGTTGCGCGCTTCCGGTTATACAAAGGGAGAACTGATAAGACATTATCTGGCATTGCCGATGGTGGTAGTGGCAGTGGCGGCCGTTGTGGGAAATGTTTTGGGATACACTTTGTTTAAAAATGTGGCGGCAACCATGTATTATAAGAGTTATAGTCTGACAACCTATGTTACTCTTTGGAATGGGGATGCTTTTATTAGGACAACTGTAATACCGGTGGGAATCATGTTTTTTATCAATGTTATTTTTCTGGTGCGGAAGCTTTCTTTGTCACCGCTTCGGTTTATTCGCAGGGATTTAAGTAAGAAAAGAAAGAAAAAAGCGATTCGGTTAAATAGTAACATAACGTTTATGAACCGGTTCCGTTTGCGCATCTTGCTTCAGAATCTGCCGAATTACATTACAATCGTAGTGGGTGTCTTTTTCGCCAATGTGCTGCTGTTGTTCGGCTTTGTGCTTCCGCCGCTGGTGGATAATTATGAAAAGGACATCACATCCAATCTGATTTGTGACTATCAGTATGTATTAAAGATGCCGGCGGAAACAAAAGAACAAGGCGCAGAAAGGTATAGTGTAACCGCATTACAAACGGGAAAAGGGAACCTGAAAAGCGAAGAGGTTATGGTGTATGGTGTAGCCCGAGACAGTGTTTATGTGAGTGGAGTAAGGAGAGACGGTGTGTTGATTTCCACGGCCTATGCAGGAAAACACGGCTTAGAAGCAGGAGATAAAATCACATTGGAAGATTCTTTCGGGGATGCCACGTACGAATTCAATGTGCAGGGGATTTACGAGTATCCGGCAGCATTGGCTATTTTTATGGAACAGGAAGCATTCAACGAATTGTTTGAACGGGGAGAGGGCTATTTTAACGGTTATTTCAGTAATACCGAACTGACAGATTTGGATGAACGGTTGCTTGCGACGAAAATTACGGCCGATGATTTGACGAAAACTTCCCGCCAACTTAAAGTATCTATGGGAGAGATGATGAGTCTGTTTTATGTGTTCGGTATTGCCGTATTTATGCTGGTGATCTATTTGCTGTCTAAGCTGATTATTGAGAAAAATGCCCAGTCTGTTTCCATGACAAAGATTTTAGGGTATAGCGACGGAGAGATAAACCGGTTGTATGTATGGATGACATCGGTAGTGGTTGTAATGTCACTCATCGGAACCATACCGCTTGTAAACTACATTATGAAATATTTGTTTGCGGCGGTATTGGCGGATTATCCGGGATGGTTGCCGTATCACGTACCGTTCAATGCGTTTGTCAGAATGGGTGCTCTTGGGATTGCATCTTATGTTGTAGTCGTTTTCATTCAGATGCGAAAGATAAAAAGTATTCCGCAAAGTGACGCCTTAAAGATGGTGGAGTAGTAGAAAGTTTAAAAGAAACCACAGTTGTTATTTTTTCATAAATGTGATAAAATATGATACGGAGGCAGAAGGGATGTCCTTCTGCCTTTTCGTTGTGTGGACAGAAAGGATAGGTATTATGTCGTATACTGCGTTATATCGAAAATTCAGACCGGATACCTTTGATGAGGTAAAGGGACAGGTGCCGATTGTGACGACATTGCGCAATCAGGTGAAGGCGTCCCGTATGTCTCATGCCTATTTGTTTTGCGGAACCAGAGGTACCGGTAAGACCACCATTGCAAAGATACTGGCAAAGGCGGTAAACTGTGAGTCCCCGGTAGACGGGAATCCCTGCGGCACCTGTGCCATGTGTCAGTCCATCGGGGCAGGTACGTCCATGAATGTCATCGAAATCGATGCCGCATCCAACAACGGCGTGGACAATATCCGAGAGATTGTGGAGGAAGTACGGTATTCTCCTACGGAAGGACGTTATAAAGTATATATTATCGACGAGGTTCACATGCTTTCTACCGGTGCATTTAATGCGCTGTTAAAGACATTGGAAGAACCGCCGTCTTATGTTATTTTTATTTTGGCGACGACGGAAGCCCATAAGCTTCCTGTAACCATATTATCCCGTTGTCAGCGGTATGATTTTTCCAGAATTACAGTGGATGAGATTACAGAGCGACTGACGGACCTGGTAGGAAGAGAAGGGGTACAGGCCGAGGAGAAGGCCCTTAGGTATGTGGCGAAGGCGGCAGACGGAGCTATGCGAGATGCGTTAAGCCTTCTTGACCGGTGCATTGCCTTCTATCCGGGGGAACTTCTGACCTACGACAATGTACTGGAAGTGCTGGGTACGGTAGATACGGAGGTATTTGGGAGACTTCTTCGCGGCATCCGTATCGGAGATGTGGCAGCGGCCATGCGGATTTTAGACGATACGGTAATGCGGGGCAGGGATTTGGCCCAGTTTGTCATTGATTTTACCTGGTATTTGCGGAATCTTTTGTTGGCAAAGTCTGTGGATGCGCCGGAAGAGTTTTTGGATATTGCCAGTGATCAGATGGAAGGCTTTTTAGCGGAAGCGGAGGAGACGAAGACCGAGACACTGGTGCGATATATTAATGTTTGTTCGGAACTTACCAATCGCATTCGTTATGCGGGGGCAAAGCGGGTCATGGTAGAGGTGGAACTGATTCGCCTGTGCCGTCCGGAGACGGAGACCGACTATTCCGGGCTTTTGGACCGGGTACGGCATCTGGAGGAGCAGCTTGAAAAAGGAATTGTGGTGCAACGGGGTGCGGCACCGGCAGGTAGTATGACGCAGGCGGCACCGGAACCGGAGCCGGTGAAGACGGCAGAGCTTCCGAAGGCGGTGGGCGATGAGATAAAGGCGGTAGCTGAGAAGTGGTCCGCTATTGTGAATTCCGCCACAGGCCCGTTAAAAATTTATTTGCAGACCGCAAAACCAAGCGTGGATGAGAGCGGTACACGATTGATTCTGGTATATCGGGACGAGTTTGACAAGTCCGCCATGGAGAGCGGCGGTCATATAGAGGCACTGCAGGGCCTTATCGGAAAACAGACCGGCAAACAGGTGGAGATTGTGGTGGAGTTGGCCCAGAAGGGCAGAGGGAATATAGCGGCATACCCGGACCTTTCCGAATTAAAAGGGAAAGTGTCCATTGAATATGTAGATTAAGAAAATGAAGGAGGATTTATAAAATGGCAAAACGTGGAGGATTTCCGGGAGGCGCAATGCCGGGAAATATGGGAAATTTAATGAAGCAGGCACAGAAGATGCAGCGTCAGATGGAAGAGAAGCAGGCAGAGCTGGAGTCCATGGAATTCGAGGCTACCGCAGGCGGCGGAGCGGTTACCGTTAAGGTATCCGGCAAGAAGGAAGTGGTATCTGTAAAGCTTGCTCCGGATGTAGTGGACCCGGATGACGTTGAGATGTTAGAGGATTTAATTGTTGCGGCAACCAATGAGGCACTTCGTAAGATGGAAGAAGAGTCTGCAAAGGTGATGGGTAACATTGCAGGAGGCCTTGGCGGCCTCGGTGGAGGATTTCCGTTCTAATGGATTATTACAGCAGTCAAATCAGTAAATTGATTGAAGAGTTTGCGGCGCTTCCGGGCATCGGCGCAAAGTCTGCCCAGCGTTTGGCCTTCCATGTGATTAACATGCCGGCGGAGCGGGTGGAGCAGTTTGCGGATGCATTGGTGGAGGCAAGGCGGGGTGTGCGTTATTGTAAGGAATGTTGCACCCTTACCGATCGGGAAGTGTGCCCGATTTGTGCGAAGGAAGACAGAGACCACCATACCATTATGGTAGTGGAGAATGCCAGAGATTTGGCGGCATATGAAAAGACCGGCAAATACAACGGGGTGTATCATGTGCTCCATGGTGCGATTTCGCCAATGCTTGGCATTGGACCGGCAGACTTGCGGATGAAGGAGCTGATGCTCCGTCTGCAGGGAGATGTGGAAGAAGTCATTATTGCCACCAACTCCAGTCTGGAGGGGGAGGCTACCGCCATGTATCTGAGTAAGCTGATTAAGCCGGCGGGGATTAAAGTAACTCGGATTGCCAGCGGCGTACCGGTGGGCGGTGATTTAGAGTATATTGATGAGGTTACATTACTTCGTGCGTTGGATGGTCGGACCGAACTGTAAGCTTCCCATCAAATAAGGATAAGCCGTAACGGATGCCTACATGAATCCGGTCGGCAAGGGACATAACGGTGTGAAGTCTTGTGGTTTGCAACAGCATCTTGTCCAGGAGACCGGACAGGTTGACGATACCTGTAATAAACAGATCGCCGACTGCCACCAGTTCTTTTCCTACACCGGCACCGGGCTTTAAGGATCCCATGCCGAGGGTGTAGTAGCCCACATGAGCCTGCTTTCCCAGGGAAGCATCAATGGCAATGATATAAGGATTTTTATGACGACAGTGGATGTGTTCCAGCACTGTCGTCAAATTTTTTGCATGTACTGGATCTTCTAATGTCCCGTATACACTGTAGCTTCTATGGGATTGTTGCTCCAGTTTATACCCGATGAGAGGTCCCAGGGAGTCTCCGGTGGCACGATCGGAACCGATACACAAAAAAATCAGATGGTCCATGGGAGATAAGTTGTCCCTTAATAATGTAAACAAGGCTTGTCCGAACCGCAGGGACGATGCGTTATCGCAAGCATTATAATAATGAATGGTGTTTGTCATAAAATCCTCCGGCATAAAATGGGGGTGTGTATAATAAAAGTATGCCCAATGCAGGCAGATTTAGAAGAACAGAATTGGGAATTTCTGTAAAACGCACGACTGCTTATGACAAAAAACAGGTCTGTTCCCAAAAAAGAAAAAGAATGCGATGCGAAAAGCGGAAGATTTTAGCGATTGCCGTAGAGCGTTTTTTAAAAGAGACGACAGAGTTTGGCAAAAAAAACGTCCCATAGGGAGTATGATGTGGACAACAGATTAAAAAACATCGCAGGAGTGCGGAAAGGAAAGGGACATGACGGAACAGATATTGCAAAAAGAAGACGGGGACAGACCGGAGGACGGAAACATTTTGTTTAAACTGCCAAAACATATCAAACAAATGGGAAAGGGCGGGAACAGTCCTGAGATTTACATAGAAGATTATGCGGAAGGCTACCTAAGGCGTCTTGCCGGCAACGACTATGCGGATTGTCGTGTGGCGGTACTGGTGGGCGAGTTCGTAAAGGCAGAGGGCCGGCGATATGTGTTTATCAGGGGGGCAATCGAAGCGGAGGAAGCGGTAAAAAACAATGAAATCTGTTTTACTTCGGAGGTGTGGGTCGGAGTCTATGAGAAGATGAAACGGTTTTTTCCTCACTATGAAGCGGTAGGTTGGTTTCTGGGAGGGCCGGAATTTGTAACGGAAGTCAACGAAACCATCGTGCAGATTCATACAGACTGGTTCGGTGGTCGTGACCGGGTGTTGTATAAAATTGATCCGGTGGAAAAGGAAGCAGTATTTTACTTATATGACAAAGGGGATCTGAAGCGCTGGCCGGGTTATTGTATTTATTATGAAAGAAACGAAGAGATGCAGGACTATTTGGTGGCAGGGGGACGTCCTTCGGTAGATGCAGCATACAAAGAGCCGGTCATGGAGGAATTGCGACGGCAGGTGAATAAAAACCGGACAGAAGAGTCGGAGCAGCCGGCAATAGAACCGGGACAGCCAGGAACGGAAATTGTGGAAGGTCCGGGAAGTGTAGGAACCGGAGGCACTGGAGGAAAGAGGAAAACCACCACCGGACACGGAGTCGGGGTTGCGGTGGCGGTAGTGTTACTGGCAATCGGCGTGCTTACGTTGCAGGAACGGGAGAAGAACAAAAACCGGACCCCATTGGCGCCGACGCCAGTACCTGCACCTGTCAGTTATATGCAGGAAGGGAGTGGTGAGGACGCACTACAGGTAAATGCAAATACGGGGGGGGAGAAGTATCCGGAAGAGACGGGGAAATTAAGCGGTCTGGAGGCGGACTTTATCCCGCTGACGGAAGTGCCTTATCATCCGGAAAACCGGACGGAAGTGACATCCACGCAAGCTCCGTCCACTCTGACTGCTGCACCGACAAAGACACCGGCGAAAACACCGACTCCGCTTCCGAAGCAGGAGGAACCGGCAGATGCGGAACCTTGGAGTATATATATTGTACAAAAGGGGGATACGTTGGCGGGAATCTGTAAGGCGTTTTACGGAAGCACTGTCCGTATGGAGGAAATAAAGGGAATCAATCAGATTTCAGATGAAAACTGGATTTATGCCGGGCAGGAGCTCCTTTTGCCGTAGAAATTCACAAAGACTCGGATATTACGAAAAGCAATTGACGGAACGTATCGTTTGTATTATGATGTAGATAGGAAAAGCACGCGCGGTTTTGTGACTTGCGGTGCTTTTATTCCTTTACGGAAAGGGAGGTGCGGGATTCGTGAAGAAAGCGAAAATAGCAGGTCTTGTATTTTTGGTGGTGGTGGCAGCAGGAATTGCCGCATACTTTTTCCTGCGGGACAAATCCTACAGTGATTATAAGGTAGAGAAGGAACTGGAGGCCGGCGAGGCACTGGAATATGTGCAGGCAGACGGAGCGTTGATCCGTTGCGGGCGGGAAGGTGCTCAGGCGGTGAAGCCGGATGGCACTATTTTGTGGAATGTTACTTATCCGACCATGAAAAATCCTTCTTTTGTTTTTTGTAAATCCATGATGGCTGTGGCAGACGTAGGAGGAAAACAGTACTTGTTGTCGGATGGTTCAGGAGCGACCAAGTCCTATACCACGCCTTATCCGATTCAGAGCATCAGTGTTTCAAAGCAGGGTGTGACGGCGGTATTGATGAATTCCGGAGAGACCGACTATATTTATTTGTACAGCAAAGAGGGAGAACTTTTATCAGAGATAGAGACTGTTGTAGCCAGAGACGGATTTCCGGTGGCCCTGGCTCTGTCGGAAGACGGCAAGAAGCTGGTAACTTCCTATATGAAAGTAGACGGCGACGAACCGGTGGGAAGCGTGACTTTTTATAATTTCGGAGAAGTGGGCAGGAATGAGACGCGGAACCTGGTGGCGCAGGCCCAGTATAAGGATTGTATGGTGCCTCGGGTTACGTTTTGGGACAACGATACGGTCCTTGTGGTAGGCGAGACTGTATTTGAGGTATTTGCCATGACGGAGATTCCGGAATCGGTATGCAAAAAAGAAGTGTTGTCGGAGATAAAAAGCATTGCTATCGGACAGTATTTTTGTATGATAACGAAAAACCGGGACGGTCAGGAAGTGCTGGAAGCATACGATAAGGTCGGCGAGCTCTGCATGAAGAAGGTAATCACGTCTCCGTATGTGGGAATACATACCGCAGGAGAAGAAGTAGTATTATACAGCTATTCCGGCTGTGAAATATTCGATGTGGAGGATGGGCTTATTTTTAGCGGGAACTTCGAAAACGGAATCCGTCGGATGTTTGCAATCGGGAAAAATCGCTATTATCTTATTGAAGACCGGCACGTAAAGGTCATTAAGTTAAAGTAATACAGGGGGAATTTATGAACTGGATTTTATTTGTAGTAATCGGCATATTGGTTGCACTTGGATGGCTGGGGTGGAAACAGGGCCTGGTTAAGATGGTTTTTTCCTTGGCCTCTACCATTGTTGCTCTTTTGGTGGCAATGCTGTTCAGCCCGATTGTTGCGGGGGTTATGAAAAACAGCGAGGGGATTGTAAGCTTTTTTGATGAAAAAATCAGCACCATCATTGATTTTGCACCGGAGGATGCTGCGACGGAGGATGCGGCAAACCAGAAGTCTTTGGTAGAATCTCTGCCGTTGCCGAAGTCCATCAAAGAAACCATTATGGAAAATAATAACGAAGCAAAGTATCTGGAATTAAATGTAGGAAGCTTTGAGGAGTATGTTTGCCGTCAGATTACCAATGTGATTATCAACGCCATTGCGTTTGTTGTGACATTAATCGTGGCAATTATCGTATTGTTCATTTTGTGTAATACGCTGAACATTCTGGCGAAGCTACCGATTATACGGCAGATTAACGAGTTTGCCGGTATGGCAGCCGGTGTGGCGGAGGGTGTTTTGCTTGTGTGGATTTTATTTGGTATATTAACCATGTTTGCGACTTCCGCCTTCGGAAGCAGTTCTTTGGCGCTCATTGCCGAGAATCCGGTGCTGGACTTTTTATATAAGAATAATCTGGTTTCTACTTATATTACAAGAGGATAGGAAAAATGGTTGTGATTCAGACTTGAAAAAAAGGAAGAGATTTGTTATGCTATAAAATGTAAGCACTTACAATTCAAAAAGGAAGAACAACATATATAATAAGAAAAGAGGTATAACATGGACGTATTAACACAGTTTCAGAAGTTGGGAATTATTCCGGTAGTAAAGATTGATGATGCAAAAGATGCGGCACCCCTTGCAAAGGCATTGTGTGAAGGTGGTCTGCCGGTGGCGGAAGTAACCTTCCGTACCGATGCGGCCGAGGAAGCTATCCGCCAGATGGCACAGGCCTGTCCGGAGATGTTAGTTGGAGCAGGAACGGTACTGACTACGGAGCAGGTAGACCGCGCAGTGGCAGCCGGTGCAAAGTTTATTGTCAGCCCGGGATTAAATCCGCGGGTGGTAAAGTATTGTCAGGAAAAGGGTGTACCGATTACACCGGGAACTTCCAGTCCGACGGACATTGAGCAGGCATTGGAACTGGGGCTTTCCGTGGTGAAGTTTTTTCCGGCAGAAGCATCCGGCGGAATTGCAAAGATTAAGGCGATGGCAGCACCGTACACATCGGTTCGTTTTATGCCGACCGGCGGAATTAATGCAAAGAATCTTATGTCCTATCTTGATTTCCCGAAGATCATTGCCTGCGGTGGAAGCTGGATGGTAAGCGATGCATTAATTAATGAAGGAAAATTTGATGAGATTAAGCGTCTGACCAGGGAAGCGGTTAATACCATGCTGGGATTTGAGATTGCACATGTGGGTATCAATGCAAACAGTGAAGAGGAAGCGGACGATGTAGCCGGTTCTTTTGAGAAGTTATTCGGCTTTGTGAAAAAGAGCGGAAACAGTTCCGTATTTGCAGGAACAGGTGTTGAAGTAATGAAAGCACCGTATCTGGGAGCTCACGGACACATTGCCATCCGTACCAATTATATTGAGCGCGCAAAGTATCATATGGAATTGCAGGGATTTGCTTTTGATGAAGCAACTGCAAAGAAGGATGCCAAGGGAAATCTGGTTGCAATTTACTTAAAGGATGAGTTGGGCGGATTTGCCGTTCACCTGGTACAGAAGTAAGTGACAGGCCATTGGATGAAGTTGTTTCTTCTATAATATAGAACAAACACAAATGATTTGAAAAATGGACATGGTGAAACAAGAGTATTTGCCGCGAAGGGGCGGAAATGCTCTTGTTTTTCTTTCGGCCAGAAAAAATATGAAACTAATTTTGAAACACCCCCACAAGATATGGTAGAAAAAAACGCGTCTGATACAAAAGAATGATGTTCTGAAACTACTTGAAAAATAAGGAAAAAAATAATTGAAAAAAGGTGTTGACAGAGGACCTCTTTGGTGTTATACTGTGGAAGCTGTCAACAAAAACAGAACTGTTGCAGAAGATTGAATTTAAAAATAATTCAAAAAAGTGCTTGACAAACAGGAAGTACTATGGTACACTGGTTAAGCTGCTTCGGTTAAGAGACAGCACATGAACCTTGATAATTAAACAGTAAGACAACCCTGAAAATTCATTTGAAATTTTCATTCTGA
>JAZNBY010000037.1:0-3187 GCA_045587325.1 Lachnospiraceae bacterium
AAAAAAGCCTGCATGAGGGTACGAGATTGGAAGGATGTATTGAAGAACGGGTTGTAGAGGTTGCAAGGTACATAGTGGAGCATAAGGCGACGGTGAGAGAGACGGCAAGGGCCTTTGGAATTTCAAAGTCCACAATTCATACGGTAGTAACAAAATAGAACGGTTTTTAGGACATGTTATATGGACAATTAAATAAATACAAAAACACTCTCGGGTAGAAATCCGGGAGTGTTTTTGGTATAATAAAAAGTAGATTTGTGAAGGTTGGAGGATGTATTATGAAGAATTATATTGAGATAAAAAATGCAAGAATACATAACCTAAAGGGAATCAATGTAACGATTCCGAAGAATAAGCTGACGATTATTACGGGCGTATCGGGAAGCGGAAAATCCAGTCTTGCCTTTGATACTTTATACGAAGAGGGTAGAAAACGGTATTTGATGTTTTCCGGAACGCAGTTTATTGTAGAAAAAGAAAATACGGTGGATGAGATTACCGGATTGTCACCGACAGTGGCGGTGGAACAGCGTATTATCCGCCAAAGCAATCCGCGCAGTACGGTGGGAACCAGAACCCAGACAGAGACACTTTTGGCATCGCTGTTTGCTAATTTCGGTGTGCCGGATGCCGGATATGAAACCGAGGAACCGTTGCATGTGGCCATGTTTCAGAAGAATTCCCCGAAAGGTATGTGCCCGAAATGTATGGGAAAGGGATTTTATTTTGTTGTAGATGAGGATCGGTTGATTCCGGATAAGAATGTCAAAATCAGTAGCTTGTTCAGCGATATTTGTGACAATGGAACGATGCATCGTATGATGGAGCGCTACAGAAGAACCACAAAGAAATCTACGGAGAGAACCTTTGCGGAGCTGTCGGAGGAGGATTACGAAGAGTTAATGTACGGAAGCGGTCCTCATTATCAGGGACTGGCTATATGGATTCGCAATATTTATGCCTGGGCCAGTACTGCATCCGATACCTGGGCAAAGAAAATTGACTGTGTAGATAAGGTATCCTGTAAGCGTTGCGAAGGCACCGGCCTTGGGCGGGAGGTGGCCCATACCAGAATCGGCGGGAAGACCATTACGGAGCTGGAAGGAATGTATCTGGAGGATTTGTATCAGTTTTTGCAAGCGCTTCCGGGAGAGAAAACACCTTTACAGAGAGAACTGGAAAAGAAGCTCATGTGTCTGATTGATGTGGGCTTGCATCATCTTTCCTTGAATCGTAGTATTCCGAGCCTTTCCGGTGGTGAGATTCAGAGATTGTTTTTGGCTTCTTACATTTTAGCGGAGATGGATTCCATTATCTTTATTTTTGATGAGCCTACCATTGGGCTTCATGAGAAAGAAAAGGCCCATTTGATTTCTATCATAAAACGGCTGATTACGGTGGGGAATACGGTGGTCTGTGTAGAACATGATGAGTCCTTTATGAGAGAAGCGGATTATATCATTGATATCGGCCCGGGAGCAGGGGTGCAAGGCGGTATAAAGGTGTACGAGGGTGGATTTTCGGAGTTTATGAACTGTACGGAGTCAAAAACGGCACCGTATCTGGCAAAGCACAGTTTTCCGGTAAAAGCTGAATATCGTCCGATTGATGCGGGAAAAGTGTTATCCATACGTAATGCAAAGCTTCATAATCTACGGAATGTTACCGTGGATATTCCGCTAGGTGTGATGGTTGGTGTAGCAGGTGTATCCGGTAGCGGAAAGTCCAGTTTGATTTCGGATACTTTAGTTCCGGGGCTGAAGCATCTGATGCAAAAGGAATGTATTACGGATGAACCGGAGGTGGGAGAGAAAGAGGACACGGAAGAGGGAATCGGACTGTCGGAAGAAGAGGCAAGTTGGACTTCTGTCGACAGTGGGGATGAAACAGAGGATTGCTCCACAGAAATTGTTGGAGTAGAGCATATCAAACGTTGTTATGTGATTGACCAAAGACCGATTGGACGTTCCAGAGTATCTTGTCCTGCAACTTATACCGGCATCATGGACCGGGTGCGCAAGTTGTTTGCGAACTCCCCTCAGGCGAAGGAGCTTGGTTTCGGAACCGGGCACTTTTCCGTAAACAGTAAAGGTGGCTGCAAGTATTGTAAGGGAGACGGTGTGGTTCACTATCATGTGGGATTTGGCAATTTTATTGATGTGAAATGTGAGAAGTGTGAAGGTTACGGCTTTGTGCCGGAAACCATGTCCGTGAAACTGGACGGAAAGACGATTAAGGATGTTCTTGAGATGAGTATCGAGGAGGCTTGTATGTTTTTTGAAGACAAGGATGCCACGGTTCTTCATATCCTTAAAACACTGAACCGTGTGGGAATGGGCTATATGAAACTGGGACAGAAGACTCCGACGATTTCCGGCGGAGAAAGTCAACGTATTAAGCTGGCGAAGGAGCTGGCAAAGGGAAAGCTTGGAAGGAACTGCTTGTATATTCTTGATGAGCCGACTACCGGTTTGTCCTTTTCGGACAGTGAAAAGCTTCTTGAACTCTTAAATGAACTGGTAGAAAAGGGGAACTCCGTGATTGTAACGGAGCATGACACGTATATGCTTTCTAATTGTGACTGGATTGTGGAGATGGGACCGGGAGGCGGAAAAGACGGTGGTTATCTGATTGCGGAAGGTTCACCGGAGTTGTTGAAAGCAAATAAGGATTCTATTATCGGAGCGTATTTAAAGTGAGTGATGAAACTATGAATGATATGACAGAGCTTGCGTTACAAATTGACAATTATATGAAGACGGCACATCATCCCCAGGTAAACAGTATTCTGGTATGGGAGAAGGGAGAGATGCTGGCGGAGTTGTATTACAATCGTTGTGATAAAAATAGCAGACATCCCATAAAATCCGTAGTAAAAAGCATTTTATCCATTGCCATCGGAATTGCACAGGATGAAGGCTTGCTTTGTGTAGAGGACCTGATTGCAAAGTATATTCCGGAATTTAACGAACGCCGGGATATGCTACACAAAAAGATTACCATTGAACATCTTTTGACGATGAGTTCCGGTATCTTTTGGCAGGGTGGTGTGCATTATCATTGTCCGCAAATGGATGCCATGCGTCGGTCGAAGCAATGGATTGATTATATTGCGGATTGTAATGTAAAGGATATTCCAGGGGTGCTGCATAACTATAAGGAATGGGATGTTATTCTATTGGCAGCG
>JAZNBY010000038.1:0-7398 GCA_045587325.1 Lachnospiraceae bacterium
TCTTTGACTCCACATATGTAAGAATTTCTCTGATGGATATGGTTTGGCCGGAAGCTCCGTTTACTGCTCCCGTCAAATCCTTGTCCACAAGAAATGCCATGAATTCACCAGCCTCGTCGGAACGGATAAAACTCATCTGCGCATCCAAATCATCAATGTACATCGGGATTCCTTTTATCATATGTTCCACGTAAAAAGCAAGTCTGTTTGTATAATCATCCCGACCGATTACGAACGGGTATCTGACTGCAATCCAATTTTTATCCCCATACTGCTGCCAAAGTGCGTATTCTGCCTGACGTTTCACTTCCGAATACGTTCCGTCCCCGCGGTCACACCATCTTAATTCTCCGCCCATGCCGTCGAAATCCGACTCGACCGTATTCATACGCTTTGGGGCATATACGGCAGTACTGGACATATAGATGTACTTCCCGAACTTTGCAGCCTCCATCAGACTTCTGATATCATTGGAGCAGTATGCAATTTTATCAATGATCACATCGTAAAAGCGTCCCTGCAACGCGTCCTTCATACTCTGCGCATCCGTCCGTTCCAGACGGATCCTTTGTACCCTCTCGCCAAACGGATCTGCCGCTCTTCCTCGAGTTGCAATGGTGATATCATGCCCTGCTTCCAGCAACGCGTTTACCATAGGTATGCCGAAAAAACGAGTACCTCCGATGACTAAAATCTTCATACCTGATTATCCTCCGTATTCACTACTAACAGTCAAATAAAATTACTAATTCCCCTGCAGTGACTGAATATCATAGCTTACTTTCACGCCTGACTCCGCAACCGCCTGATTGCCATAAAACTTCTCAATCACCCGTTCAGCTGCCAGACGGCCGTGTTCTGCATCCGTATCCATTAACAATAAAATATACTGGCTGCAGCTGTATCTGGTTCCGGTATCTACGGAACGCAAAGAAGAAATAATCGTTTGTTTCAAAATTTCCATAATTTCATCCAATGCAACTTCGTTTTGCATCTCAGCAGCTTCTAACGTAAACAAAAGCGTCTGAACTTTTCTTCCGTTACGTACCACCGAACGCATGGCAAAATCATACAGTTTTTTGAAATCCTCATACGCTACATGGAACGCACCACCGGGCTCGCCCTTTTCTTCTAAAATCATGCGATGGATACCTGCCAGGTCAGCATCTGTATCAATTATCTTTAGTGCAATATTTTTTTCTTCTTTTTTTTCGCTCCAGAAATGATAGGAATTCTTCCCATTTTCTTTTACAAAATACAAGGTATCATCCGCGTCGCTGTAAAGCGTTTCAAACGGTTCCTCTCCCCAGGTAATCTTTCCGCCGATTGAAACAGATACGATCCCTGCGTATCCCATCGTTCCCATCTTCTCTGCAAATGTCTTAATAATACCTGCCGCCTTCTCTTCTGCAATCCGCTGTTCCGTCACATCTGTAAAGAAAACAACAAATTCATCACCACCCAGACGGCAAAGAATATCTCCTTCTTTGGAATACTGCTTCAAAGTATCGGCAAAATTCTGCAAGACTTCGTCTCCCACCATATGACCGTAGACATCATTCATGGATTTGAAATTATCCAAATCCGTCATAAACAGAGTTCCTCCATGACCTTCGTCCAATAAACGATTCAGTTCTTTTTCAAGCCACGCTCTGTTCTTCAATCCGGTAAGCGCATCCGTATAGGATTTCAATGTTTCCTGATCCAGTGCCTGTTCCAGCCCTTTACGCATCTCATGAGCTTCCAGAACCTTAGCCACACGTCTCTTCATAACATCCACCACAAACGGTTTGGTAATGAAATCATCCGCTCCGCACTGCAAACATTCCGCTTCGGTAATCGGGCTTGAATCTGCCGTCAGAAAAACAACGGGAATTTTGCTCCATGCTTTGCAGGCCTTGATTTGTTTCACAACTGTTTTGCCATCCATCTCAGGCATTTCAATGTCCATCAAAATCAAATCCGGCAACTCTTTTTCCAGCCAAAGCAAGGCTTCTTTTCCGGAATTTACCGTTACCGCCTCATAATCACTTGCCAATGCATGTTTGGCCAGCATACAGTTAATACTGTCATCATCCACAATCAAAATCTTCTTCATCCCGTTATTCCCCTTTGCTTAAATACTCTTTTGCCGCTTCGATTACCTCTTTGTAGAACTGCTTCGTTTTATCATTATTCTCTCTGATAAACTCCAAAGCCTCTTCCGACGCATCATTCTCACGCAACACCTTCCCTGCTTTCTCCAACTCTAAACATTTCGCAGAAAACACTTCACATCCAACGTTCAACGCATTCGTCTTTAGTGCATGAACAAGTATTGTATAATCATTCCAATTCTTCTCTTCGTAAAATTTTTCCCAGGATGATTTTTTCTCTTCGTATTGATTGCAAAACATTTGCAGAATTTCCGCATAAATTTCTTTGCTTGAACCGCAATATTTCAATCCCATCTCAATATTTAATAACGGTTCTGTAACTTGGGAATCTTTTACTTTCTCCGTTTCTTCCGATGTTGCTTCTTTAATCCATTCAAGTTTATTCGCAGAAATATATTTCGCGAGTTTATCTTCCAAAATTTTACCTACAATAGGCTTACCTAAATAATCCGTAAACCCTTCCTTCATATACATTTCTTTTGCACCTGAAATCGTATTTGCCGTCAACGCAATAACCGCTGTACGCTTATTCAGATTATCCTCAAGCTCTTTGGCTTTTTTGAGCGTCTCAATGCCATCCATCCCCGGCATCATATGGTCCAAAAGAATCGCATCATATTGCTTCCGGCACATCTCCTCCAAAGCCTCCCGGCCGCTTGTACAGCATGTCACCTGCATCATCGTCTTTTTCAACAGATTTGTTACCACCTGAAGATTAATCTGATTATCATCAACGACAAGTACATGTGCCTGCGGCGCTGTATATGAAGTATGATATTTGCTCAAACGTCCGGAAGAATTACGATAATTTTTTACAAAATCTCCGATCAGTCCGTTTCCGCATTTTTTCTGTGTCAGATATACCGTAAACGTCGATCCTTTCCCATATGTACTCTCTACAGTAATCCTACCACCCATCATCTGAACCAGATTATCCGTAATTGCAAGCCCGAGTCCTGTCCCTTCAATGTTTCTGTTTGCCTCCAGATCAAGGCGCTGAAAATGTTCAAACAGTCCTGCAATATCCTCTTCCCGGATTCCGATCCCGGTGTCATGAACTTTCATAATCAAATTCATTGATTCCTCTGAAATTTCTTCTCCTGACACCTCCAGTCGTACTTTTCCTTTTGGCGTATATTTTATGGCATTGTTCAATAAATTCAGCAAAACCTGCTTGATTCTGACATCATCACCATATAAAGTCTCAGGCAATTCATTTGCAACTTCGACTTCGAATTGAAGTCCTTTCTGCTTTGCTTTCAGCTCTATCATTGTGACAACATCATTGAGCGCTTCCCCCGTTTTGTATTCGTTATTCACAATCTCCATTTTACCGGATTCGATTTTGGAAAAATCCAGAATATCATTGATGATGGAGAGTAAATTCTGACTCGCAATATCAATATTCCCTGCATATTCCAGAATTGATTTTTCTTCACATTCCCGCAAAATCATCTCATTCATACCGATAACCGCATTAATCGGCGTACGGATTTCATGAGACATATTTGCAAGGAAATCCGATTTGGCCTGGTTGGCCTGCTCCGCAATTTTTTTTGCCTGGCGAAGTTCATCGCTTTCACTTGCCTTTTTCTCTGCATTAACCAGATAAAAAGTAACAATCACCAGCAAAATCCATAACAATCCAAAGCACCATAATACAAGCGGAATCAGTAACGTTATGTCACCCGCTACCGCTTTCATCGGTACGCTGCCTACCACATATAATCCCGAATATACCGTCTCTGAGGCAAACAACACCTTATCATCTCCGGGTGCCTTTGCAACTGCCGCGGCCGCCACGTTGATATTCATTTTATCCCGGATTGATTCAAACCCCTTTTTATTACTTTCCGAAGTAAAAAATTCTTTCCCCGGGAATACATTCTCTTTTTGCAGCAAAATCTCACCGTCAATATTGATAATGGCGCAAATTCCATTCTCGTCGTAACAGGATAAATCAATCCTCTCTGCCAAAACTGCGCCGTCGTATAATTTATACAAAACGTATTTGACATTTTCACCACTGTAAACAGGCACCGTAAAAAGAACCGTCGAACTATCTCCGCAGCTGACAGCCGGATTTCCGTGAATCGACTCAAAAATACCTTCATACGCGGAAGCATCGATTTTGTCACCATACGTGGCTTCACCGTCAATTTTCAAAACACCATATGAAATGCCGTCTTCTTCCTCCATGAATTGTTCTATTTCGCCGGTCTCCATATCAATAAAAACCGTCACTTCACTTAACAGACGCAATTCTTCATCAAAACTGTTATTCACAATCTTTGACAATGCTTTCCCCTGTTCCGCAACATGATATTCCAGATGTTCATTGATAATATCCTGCATTTTCCACCACATGGCAATACAGACAATGATCAGAATAATAAAACTGACACCAATCACACCGAGGTTATTTTTTAATTTCATAAAAATATTATTCTTACTCATGAATTACTACTCCGTCAACAAACCAGTTCATCTTTTCCAACAGAATCTCATCACTTATGGATTCACCTTCATCACAGTGCATAACACCCGTATTATCATAAATCACACCGGAGAAAACTTTATTTCCTTCGCTCAGTTCTCTCTCTGCATTCTCAAGCTTTATCCGAATATTCTCATCCACGCGGGCGGAGCATTCTTCCAACGTAACCACACCTGTATCAATGCCAAACCAGTGACGCTTTACGTGATTGGCATTCCCTTGCAGGTATTCCTTGATAATCTGAAAATACAAAGCGTTCCAATCCCATACTGCTGCCGTCAGATATTTATCAGACAAACCGGTTGCCACGGAATTATATCCGATGGAATACACACCTGCCGCATCCGCTTCCTGCGCCACCCAATGTTGGTTCTGATGATACGTAAGAAGGTCTGCTCCAAATTCTTCAATCAGCTTCTTTGAAGCAACTCTCTCATTCTCCATAGACTCCCACTCATTCGTCCAGATTACATGCACCTCCGCCTCCGGATTTGCGCTTCTGACACCCAGGGTAAAAGCATTAATGCCCCTGTTTACCTCACTGTTTGGCATCGCAGCAACATAACCAATAACGTTACTTTCTGTCTTCATACCGGCCAGAATTCCCGCCAGATATCTTGCCTGATACATTCTTCCGAAGTATGAGGTCATATTATCTGCATAGTAATCTGCAGAAATCCCATAAAAGGCAACCTCCGGATACTTCTGAATTGTATCTTTTACCTCCGTCGGATACGCATAGCTGGAAAGAATAATCATGCCTGCTTCTTCTTTTACCAACTCATCAATTGCTTTCGCACACTCTCCGGTGCCTTCTTCCACATTCTCTTTTACCAGTAATTCTACCCCAAGCTGCTCGCAGGCAGATTTCACACCCTGATAATGTGCTCCGTTCCAGCCCTCATCAGCAGACTCTCCGGTTAAAATCAGTCCCACTTTCCTGGGTTCTTCTTTTCCACCGTTAATTCCAAAAATAACTAATAGAATACAAATCAAAATAACCGCAGCCAACACAAGCAGCCAATATGGTTTCTTTTTGCTGTCACTCATCAATCATTACTCCTTCAACATACCAGTCAAATTCATTCAACATGGCATTATCCGTCATACACTCGCCTTCTTCTATACGCAAATTGCCCACATTATCATAAATCGGGCCATAAAAAACATCGTATGTTCCGCTTCTGAGTTTCTCCATTTCCTGCAAAATCACAGTCTGTGTTTTGGGATTTACTTTATCTGTAAGCGGAGCCAGATCAACCACACCGGAATCAATACCTTCCCAGTAATTCTTTCCCTCAAATTTACCCTGAAGACACTTCAAAATTATTGGCATATAGAAGGACTCCCAGTCCCATACGGCAGCCGTCAGATACGTCTCGGGATAATTCGTGCTGTTATCCCAGTTATATCCGATTGACATTACCCCTCTTTCCTCCGCAATATCAAGCGGGATCAAAGAATCAGAATGCATTGTGAGCACATCAATATTATGAGCATCCAGCAAGTTCTTTGTCGCTTCTGCTGTGGCCGCATCATCCTCCCATGAATTTGTCCAACTGACATATACATTGGCTTCACTGTTCACACTCCGCACACCTAAAGTAAAAGCATTGATGCCTCTGTTTACTTCCGAAATCGGAAACGCTGCAACATATCCGATTTCATTGGTCTCGGTTTGTAATCCTGCCACAATGCCGCACAGATATCTGATCTGATAAATCCTGCCGAAGTATGTGGACAAATTTTTATCTGAAGCAGTTCCCGTAGCATGCAAAAAATATACTTCCGGATACTTCGCCGCAGCCTCAACCATAGCATCACCGAACTCAAAAGAATTTGCCACCACAACTCTGCAATCCGCAGTCACAAATTCTTCAATAATCTGGGGTATTTCATCCGCTGTCACATTTTCCTTATAAAGGATTGATAAATTAAGTTCCTCGGCAGTTGTTTCAAGTCCCTTGTAATGGGACTGTCCCCAGCTTCCGTCATCAATCTTTCCGTTTAGAATAATCCCTATATTCGTTGTCTCTTTTGTTACTTCCGTATCGGCTTCATAGATATTAATAACAAATATACCAATGATAATTGCGACTACAATAATTGCCGTCACAATAATAACTTTCTTCATCTTCTTTCTCCCGATATCCCAATATACACTTTACTATATTATCATATTACAACAACAATTTGATTTTACCATATTTTAATCTCCGTGTAAAAGAAAAATAGCTATTTCCAAGGTCTTTTTGCGCCAAGCCAACCTTTCTCTTCCCAATACGCCCTCTCTGCCTCCCGGAACCCATACCGCCTTTCTGTAACATGCGCATCATCATAAACAATCCCTTTGTTTTGATGCCCGGTTTCACCTTCTTTTTCTTCATGATTCTGTTCGCAAGCTTCGTGGTAATTTTGTCAATTTTACTCTTTTTGTTCTCGGAAACGCCTTGCCAGTTCATCGCCTGAACAGGCATTGCACAAGAGAGAATAAAAGGGACACCCCAGTTGGAAAGTGCATTTTTGATATCCTTAATTGCTCCTTTCGACGGGCTGTCAATTTATAAACCATTTCCATCCATTAGTAGGTATCTCACTCGCCCAATCTGTCCGAATTAATTCTAATGCGCTGTAAATTTCGAATTTGTTGCACCGCCAAACTGAAATTTTCCTAATTAAAAGTAGAATATGCATCTACCTTAGTTACACTAGCAGCATGTACATAAATATCCATATAATGTACAC
>JAZNBY010000039.1:0-19182 GCA_045587325.1 Lachnospiraceae bacterium
TCCGGAAGCCACCCATGTCTGCGGGTTCATCAAAATCGCACAGTCAACACCTACGTTGTACGGATTTTCCTGAACGAACTTCTTCCACCAAGCTTTCTTCACGTTGTTCTTCAGCTCAACACCAAGATTACCGTAATCCCAAGTATTTGCAAGGCCGCCGTAAATCTCGGAGCCCGGATACACAAAACCTCTGGACTTTGCAAGTGCAATAATCTTATCCATTGTCTTTTCCATAATATATGTCCTCCTTTTATTCTCCATGGGCACTTTTTCCAGTTCCGGCGCATCTTTGCGCATATTCCGTGCCATGTGAGAGAGTCTCGTTTCATATCATATCACACATTTTTAAGGATTTCAACGGGAAATCAAATTTTTTCCAAACTCCGGTTGTATCTCCTGTTTCAACTGCTAATTTGTCTGCCGCCTTGACTGCTCCTTACTTACCTCCTCAATTTCCTGCTTATCCGCCGACTTGATTATATCCTTGACTGGCGGTTTTCTACAATCTTCTTGTTTTTGCGCATTTATACCCAAAACTCAGCAGAATCCATACACAAAGCAGGCTAAAACGCTTCTCTATCTCCTTTATTTTCTATAAAACCGCTTTTCAGAAATTTTGTACCCAATCAAGCTTCCTTTTTTTCTACAATCCTACCTTATAACATCCTTTATAGAAAATAGCACTTCAAAACAAGCTTCTAGCCCACCTTCTCGACAGGTTTTCCATAGTAAAGTGCAAGTTATTTTCTATAACAGGCCAAAAAAACAAAAATTATAGAAAACAATCCTCTTCGCTCAATTCTAACGAGTATGTCCATGCGGAGACCTTGAACCTCAGGTTCAAACGCTCCACCTGCGGGTGACAGGGTCCACAACGTCCAGTGGACGTTGGTCCTAGACCGACCGTAGCGGAGCGAAGACCGCAAAATGTCCAGTGGACATTTGTACTGCGCGGACCGAGGCGAAGCCGGCCCACAAGGTCCGGTGGACCTTGGTTCTGGGCGGACCGGAGTGAAACGGAGACGACCTTGAACCTCTGGTTCAAGGTCTCCACCCGCAATAAGAAGAAGGACCCTGGGCACATGCCCAAAGTCCTTCTTCTTACTGCGGGTGACAGGACTTGAACCTGCACGGTCGCCCACCAGAACCTAAATCTGGCGTGTCTGCCAATTCCACCACACCCGCTTATTAAATTAAGATAAGAGTCCGCTTGCGGGCTCTCGCGCCGAGAGCGGTCGCTTGCGACATCTTCCTTACGCTCGAGTGCGCATCCACGCGGAGCGTTTCTTTGCTTGCAAAGCAAATGAAAGCAAGGAACTACCATCCTTGCTTTCTCGTGAGCCACGCGGGACTCGAACCCGCGACACCTTGATTAAAAGTCAAGTGCTCTACCGCCTGAGCTAGTAGCCCATCACCGATGTATCGGTACAGACAGATCTTATGCAGATGCTGTCGACTGGGGTAGCTGGATTCGAACCAGCGGGTGCAGGGATCAAAACCCTGTGCCTTACCGCTTGGCGATACCCCAAAAATAATAAAGAACGTCATGAAATGGAGTTTCGCTTGCGAAACTCCCGCGCCGCTTTTGGTCGCATTCATGCGACATTCTACCTTACAAAAGCGTGCGCATCCACCGACTTTTTTTGTAACATTGAAAATGTTACAAAAAAAGTCTATTGCTTACGCGATAGACTTTCAAGGTGGATACAGGGATTCGAACCCTGGGCCTCCAGAGCCACAATCTGGCGCGCTAACCAGCTGCGCTATATCCACCATAGTATAAACTGCCTAAGCAGAATGTGCCAGAAGGGATTCGAACCCCCGACCCACGGCTTAGAAGGCCGTTGCTCTATCCAACTGAGCTACTGACACACATTTTATGCTCCTTACGGAAGCAAAAAAATTAGGCGCTTTTATCGCCTTTGAAAACGCAAGCATTTTCAAAAGCGGGTGATGGGAATCGAACCCACGTATCTAGCTTGGAAGGCTAGTGTTCTACCATTGAACTACACCCGCATGCCTTATATGATGTCACGGAAAAATCGGGGTGACAGGATTCGAACCTGCGACCTCTTGATCCCAAATCAAGCACTCTAGCCAAACTGAGCCACACCCCGGTCAGAGTCTTTGGAACCGAGATTCCTTTTTCGTGACGCAAGACATATTATATATGACGATTTCTAAATTGTCAACAACTTTTTTTCAAAAATGAAAGATTTTTATTCCAGATATTTTATCTCCCATACGAGGCCTTTTCCCGGCACCGATTCCAGTACCAGATAGGTCGGTCTTCTGTTTGGCTGCCGCGGCTCCGATATACTTCCCGGGCACAACACAATGACACCGTAGCCTTCGTTTACCGCCGGGATATGGGAATGACCGTGTACCGCCACATCCGCTCCCAGCTCCTTTGCCGCTCCGGCTAACGTCCGGTACTCCGTTTTCACCCCGTACCGGTGCCCATGGGTCAGAAAAATGCGATGACTGCCGAAGGGCACCATGACCTCCTGGGGATAATCCCCGCTCCAGTCACAGTTTCCTTTCACTACGTACACAGGGCACCCTGCCCATTCCTCAATCCGTCCTATGCCGCCCTGGATATCTCCCGCATGCAAAAACACATCAAAAGGAGCTTCCCGCTCTATCACATCCTGGATTCCGCCGAACCGTCCGTGGGAATCGCTCACAATGACTGCCTTCAACCTTAAAACTCCTTTTTCATCTCGCGCAATGCCTTTGCACGGTGACTGATTTCATTCTTTTCCGCAAGGGAAAGCTCTGCCGTCGTCTTCCCGTACTGCGGCACATAGAAAATCGGGTCATAGCCAAAGCCGTTCTCTCCCGCCGGAGCCTTTGCCAGTTCTCCTTCAATGGTAGCTCTGCATACCTTGCTTTTTCCGTCCGGCCATACACAGGCGATGGCACACACGAAGCGGGCGGAACGTTCTGCTCCTTCCACACCTTCCAGCTGGTCAATCAGGTATTTGTTCTTTATATCATAGGAAGTATCTTCTCCCAGAAAACGTGCGGAATAAATTCCCGGTGCTTTATCCAGGTAATCCACCTCCAGCCCGGAATCGTCTGCCATGGCAATCTCTCCCGTCAGCTTGGCAATGGTCTTTGCCTTAATCATGGCATTCTCTTCGAAGGTAGTACCGTCTTCCACGATATCCGCCGTCACTCCTGCCTCCTTCATGGATACCACCTCATAAGGCAAATCGCTTAATATCTCCCGTATCTCCTTCATCTTTCCCGCATTTCCCGTTGCAAAAATAATACGCTGCATAGTTGTTTTCCTTTCCTGTTCTCTCTCCTGCCGCCGATTTTCTTGGCACATACCTACCCACCTATATATGGTTTCGCCCTGCAACCTAATTACTCTTCCGCACCTTCGCCATCTAATATCCGGTAAGCTTCTTCCACTGCCCGGTAAACGGCACTTGCACATTCTCTCTGTGCCTCTTCCGTTGTAATGACCGCCAAATCGCTCTTATTCGACATGTAGCCGAATTCAATCAACGCCATCGGCATAGTACAATACTTTATAATATGAAGATTGCTTGACCGTTCCACCAGAGGACGCTCCCATAATCCCGTTTCTTCCGTTACATAATCGCTGCAGATTTCTGACAGCACCAGAGAGTTCAATACATCCCCCTGCCCTTGCTTTGCACTGTACAATACTTCCACACCGTGCATGCTACTGGACGGATGGGAGTTACAATGTACACTGATTAACATATCCGCATGGAGGGCATTGGCAAACTCTACTCTTGTAGACAAGTCCGGCAGGGTGTTATTCAGTCTGGTATAATACACCTTCCAGTCCGGTCTCTCATCCATTAATTCCTTTACATACTTTATCACCGCTAGATTTACGGAAGCCTCCGTCACACCACCACCGCTTGTACCCGGATCTTTTCCTCCGTGACCGGCATCGAGTACCACAATCTTATCATACTTCTCATAGGGCGGTATCAATGCCAGATACAGAAAGTCTTCGTCCTCCGTCACCTCAATCTCATACACCGAATTAAATTCAAATATCACTTCCGCCCCCGTCTCTGTTTCGTTTACCGTAAGAGACAACAGGGAATCTTCTTCCGGGGTTTTCGGTTCCCGCACAAGAGGAACATTTTTTAGTTCTTCAGGAATAACGACTTCCGGCACCACCGGGTCTCCCGCATACAATGCATTTCCCGAGATACGGTAGATATCTTCCTTTTTCACATCCCCGGTCAGCCGCAGTGTGCCCTTCCGGTAGATCTGTTCTTCCGTAAAACTCTCCATCTCAGCACCGTTCTTTCTTATCAGTACATAAAAGGGTGCCTCACTGTCTACTGCATCCGGTAACTGCGTCCCGAGCAAGCGGGACCACGGAGTATGGGTTATCCCGTCTGCCATATACATGCCAAATACTTCCGGCACCGACGAAACAGGAGGTTCCTCTACCTTATCCTGAGGCTCCGGCACCACCGGTGTTTCCTCAACCGCCGCCTTTGACTCCGTTTTTTCCTGTACCACAAATACGGCAAAAAAGGAAAGACATACCATCATAACGGATACACATATTTGTCGTATCTTTTTTATTCTTTCATCTACCATGGTGCCCCTCCTTTCTCCTTTTCAAACAAGCCGGCAAAATCCTCATCATCCGCTCTGCCATACCTACATTCTCTGCAGCAAACGGTATCGTTCGATCAGACTCTTGGTCTCCTCCACATATTCCGGATACTCCTTCACAAACCGGATTATGGCATCCTCGTTCTTTTCCTTTTGCTTCATATTATAATCGATATGCTCACGTAGCTTCTGTCGTCTCACATTTAAGTTATGACGCACTTCCACCATTTCATTCTTATCCACCAAAGCCCGCGGTTGCATCACCCAGATCCCGGCATCTACCACACCCACCTTACGCAGTTCTCTGATAATAGAACTTTGGAACACTTCCTTCTGGTGGTCTCTTCTCCGCTCCAACTCCTCTTCGGCCCGGATGCGCAAATATTCCTTCCACATGGATTCCAACTGCATGGAACTGGTGGTATGGTACTTTTCGTAAGCGTACTCAATGCCCCAGGTACAGTTTACGAAACGAAGCTTAATCTTATTTTCCACCTCAATGACCTTATTCCGTTTGATCTCCGCCACCTTTATTCTATACACATTCTTTCTGGTCGCCAGCATAATATACATGCCGAAGATCAATGCAAAAATCACAGTCAGCAAAAGCGGCACCCGCAAATCCTTCCCTGTCTTTTCCATAACCAGGAAAAACAACATAAGAAGCCCTGCAACACCGATACTGATGCCGATAATCAGCTTTTTAAAAAACTCATTCCGGTCCAGGCACTCTTCCTGTTCCATCTGGTATACGGCTTTTTCTCCTGCCAGATACTTCATCTTGCCTTCAATGGACCTCTGACGCTCTTCTTCCCCTTTTAACCAACGAATGGTCTCCGGCATTTCTCTTTCATGAAGGGAGAAAAATCCCTTTTGCACATCCGAAATCCCCGGTTCCCGTTTCTCCGTCCGGGCTCTCTCGCTCTCTAGGGCAATGAGACTCTTGGCTGCGGACTCTACTTCCGCCCGTCCCGCACCCGACAGCGTCTCTATCTTTTGTACATCCGACAGATAAGTGGTCACCAGACCGTACTCGTTCTTTGCCTGCTCGCTCTGAAATATCGCTTCTTCAATGAAGTCACTGCATTCCTTATAAAAGGTCCGGCGAACCTCCGCATCCTGTACATTTCCCGACACTCCGGCCTGACGCACTTCCGGTACCGTATGCTTTTTCTTTTTTCCTCTCAGCCATGAAAACAAGCCCATACCGTTTCCTCACTTTTCTTACATGTTATCCTGCCGATACTGTTTCTTAAACTGCAAAAGAAGTTCCGCCGTAGCCAGCCGGTACTCCTGCAACTGTCCGTCCTCAAACAACTTCTTAATCCGGGCCAAATCCTGATATTCCGATGCCTCCCCGGCTTCCACCATGCACTCAAACAACATGGCATCCATTTCCGTTTTCATAAACTCCGATACTTCGTACCGGTCCAGTGCAGTCAAATACTCGCCATCCTTCTGGGCCAGACGAAGAGCCAGCAGATAGGAACGCAACGACTCCTGGGAACGGTTCTTTTCATAGGCCATGGCAAAATGCCCTGCGGCACTTCCCGCCCCCGTAATATGTAATTCGCAAATGGCCAGGTTGTGATATACATTCCCCGCCGCCACCTCCGGCATTTCATTCTCTTTCTGACGATGCAACAGCTTTTCGTACAAGTTCATGGCATCCCGGTAGTTCCTGTGCTCCAGGTACACATCCGCCTTTGCCTTCTGCTTCTGCCACGGCTTCCTATCCTGCATCCGCTCCAACTGCATCAGGTATTCCGCCACTTCTTCCCCTGTATACATCCGGGTAGCGGAAAAGAGCACCACCGCATACTCCTTTGCCGTAGCCTCGGATGCTTTTAACACCCGAAGTCTGCTTGCCACTCCCGGCAATCCCAGGTTTTCCTCGTAAAAATCCGCCAGCGCATCTTCTTTCACGTAATCTTCTGCGGTAGCCGCATGATGATACAAATAAAAGCAAATCTCCTCTGCCGAATACAAGCCTCTGTTTACGTTCCGCAAGTACAGGGGAACCCTGCTTCTGTTTCCGTTACATAATACCACTCTTGCCATAGACTTCCCCCTCCTTTCGTTCGTTTTTTAATGCTCCCATCCGGAAAAATCAATGAGCTCTTCGTAAATACGGTGGGTCGTCGGATAAAACTCACCAAAACCCGTATCCTTTAACTGCACCACCATCAAATCCCGCTTTGCAAAAAACACCCGTACTGCGTACCGGCTGGTCCGGTCTCCCCGCAGTCTGGTAATCTCCGGTGCCACCCGGATCTGTACCGGAACATTGTCTCCTGCCTTCGTTATCTTAAAGGTCAGTTTATCCGTGGTATCTAAAATCACATCCGCTTCCGCAGTTACCTTCTTATAATGTTCTCCCACCCGAGCCAGATAAACACCGTCATCCGAGGACACATTGTCCGCCAATAACATGACGTCCACCCCAATCTGCTCCGGCATCAGCAGGGAAAAATCCACATTGTTCTCTTCTCTGAACTCCTCCGCTCCCGCATAGCAGGCTCCCTGGGTATACAAATTCTGTCCGCGGAACACTCTCTTGCCGTTGGATAACAGGCGCAACACATCCGAAGCCCAGTCGCCTTCAAACTCTCTGCCCGTTACAAACAGGGAAGCCACTTTCTTCTGCAGGGCACTTCCTGCCAGACGCTCAAAAGCCAATGCCCCCTGCTCCGTATCCGTCCGGGACACAAAGCCCGGCGGAATCTCCACCGAATAGTCCGTATAATCCGCAAGAAGTAACCGTCGTCCTCCTGCCATACGGCATTCCATCCTGTAAAACAACAGACCTTCCGTTCCGTAATCAAACACGGCGGAGCCGTTTTTCCACAGCCCCTCTTCCTGTCGGATGACATAATGCAAAAAGGCTTCCAAATGACTCAGTACCATACAGCGGTCCGCGAATCCTTCGTTGTTCTCAAAAATATCATACAGCATGGCCTTTACCGATTCCTCTGTATTGGCCTCGGTACAGGTCACCGCCACAAACCCGATTTCCATGCCGTCGAACCGGTCCCGTATCTTTTTCAACAGCAGGGAGATGTAGTACTCAAGCAACTCTTTCCCTTCATAGATTCTGTCCCCGAACTCCACCTTCTCCTTCTTGCATGCAGCCAAGAAAAACGGTGGAAGTACCGTAACCTCCGGGGAAATCACTTCACCGATTCCCCACTCCCCGTTCCGGTCCATACATAGGAGTGTCGGCAGGAACTCCTTCCTTGTCCGGGCATCAAAACAAACCGCATCCGGTTCTGCCGCATGCGGACGCATTACCGTTACCTGCGTAATATCATCACACAAATCAATCCCCAAAACAAGTTTTCCAGTGTCCTGCATTTTGCTACTCCTTAATCGGTGTAAATAATCGGTTGATGGAATATTCCCGTCGGTAATAATTCTCCAACATATCCATCATCGTCTTCTCATCATTCATATCCTGTGCCGTCAGAATCAGGTTAATCTGACCGTACTTGGTTGTTTCGTCGTGTACCTTCACCGCATCCACTTCACGGTAAAAGCTCTCCGTAATCTGCGACTGCCCGTCGTATTCTTCCGTAATATAATACTGCAATACCTCTTCATAAAACAGAATAAACTCCTTGGCAAACACACCATACCCCACATGATGCATAGGTTCACAAAGAAAGCTGTCCCGCTCTTCTGTATCATACAGGTAAGAAATCTTTACCTTGTGCTCCGGATTGGTACGATATTCCACGTATACCTTATCTTCCATACACGGCGGGAGAGTTGCCTTGCCCTCAAACAGGGTAAAGAACGGGAAAATCATTCCCTTTTCCGCAAACAGACTCATGCTCTGCTCTGCGTACCGTACCTGTTCCTCCGTCAGACTGTCCTGCTCTGCATACTCTGTCAATACCGCCAGACGACAGATTTCATTGTCCTCTTCTGCCTCTAAGCGAATCTCTTCGAACAACTCCTCCGGCACCTCACAACCGAGTAAAAAGCGCCGGTAAGCCGTCTTTGACAGATAGGCCCGTATGAGTTTCCGGTTGCCCCGTTTTTTCCGATAACTCAAAAACACCTGATGGACTTTCGGTACATAGGCTTCTGCAAACAAGATCTGGCCCAACAACCGTTCTTCCAGTACTTCTGTCTGCAGTTCAAACTCCATGGCCCGCTGCCAAACCTGGTACATCTCCTCCGTAGTTCCGTAGAAATACGTTACCAGATACCGCAACATATTCTCATCAAACTTGCCGTCAAAGAAACAGTGGCGGCAAAGAAGTAACAGCGTATCGTTCTGCTCCCCTTCACACTGCAACAGCATCCGCTCACACAGCCGTAAAATCCGCTTGGAGGATACCCCCGTCATGCCGTATTTCATGAGCGCATCTACCGCCAGGTCGTAACGGCCTCTGATAATCAATAACTCTATGACATGGTTTCTGTCATCCCGTTCCAGGCACTCAAGGTCCAGTCTGGTCAGATACCCGTCCAACAGTTCTCCCTGGTATTTATCGTAGCAGTACCGTATGAGGGAATACAATTCCTTCTGTCGGAAGGCTTCCGACAGACCCTCTACGTGTACAATCCGTTTGCTTAACTCTACCGCATCCACATCCACGGTATGGAAATTATGTACCTTTTCTAACAGATTCAGCAATACCACCGGATTGTCCCCTGCCAGTTCATAACAACGGGACAAATACTCTTCCCCATGAAACAGCCTTGTCATCCGGCACCGGCCATCCGGCAGAACATAATTGCCGTCCCCGTCTATGAGTGCCACACAGGCATCCTCGGTATACATACGGATAATTGCCCTGCCTGACCTAAGAGGAACAATGCACTCCGCCTCTTCCTCCTTATGCAGTACCGATACTGCTTTCATTTCCCTGTTCCTGCACTCTATCTCATAGGAAAACATCAACCCCGGCAGTGTAGCCGCCATCTCGGCATCCGGCAACATCAACCGTAGCACATCCTCATACACCACCGACAGGTTCCGGTCAATCCGTCCTGCCTTTATGCTGTCAACGGCATATTGCTCCATCCGTTTTGCATAGGTTCGGTAGAAGGAATTCAACGCTTCCTTATTTCTCACAATATAGGCATATAAAAATCCGGCGTACGGCTCTTCCAGTTCATTGCCGTAGGTAAAATAAAGCAGCACCGACTGGTCGATTTTCGTTGTCTCATCACATCCGCAGGTGTAAATGTAATACTCCTGCAACAACGGAATACGTAACTGCAATCCACAGGCATCCGCGAAATAGGTATGGTACCGTCTTTCCCGTCTGCCGGCTGCAATCAGACAGGTACAAAGTGCCTGCAGGGCATCCCTCTGGGAATACCGGGCGTAGGCAAGCTCCAGACACCGCAACAGCAATCCGTTCTCCTTTTCCGCCTGCATAGCCAGAATGGCAAACTGCAGTACCGTCTCCTTCTGCAACAGATTGTGCTTTAATGCAAACAAAAGCACCTGCAATTCGTAAGTCCCCAGTTCCTTTAACAGTCCCGGTTCCTCATTCCAAAGCACCGCCGTTTCAAAATAAAGCAACGGACTTGTATTTCCTTTTTCAAAGCGGGCTTTTAATTCCTCCACACACTGTGCTCTTCCATTTTCATTCCGCTTATCGGTATACAGGCGGAACCAAAGAAGCAGTCCATCCGCATCCTCCTCCAAGGACAACTGCTTTATCTTATCCGCATACTCTTTGACTCCCTCCGGCGTCTTTTGCCGCATTGCCTCTAAATAACACAGAGCTCCCGACAGCCGCGGCGTCGGCTTCACTTTCTCATATAGAGACTTTATCTTATTGATTTCTGTTTCTGCATTCTTCTCCTTTTTCCCGATAATGGCCAGATAGGCCCGGTACATCCGGTAAGACAATTCCTTTTCCTTCGTAATCTCCTCCGGAAAAATGTTCTCCTGCAGGCGAAGCAACAACAGCTCCACCATGCTCTCTGCCTCCGCAATATAACTGCCGGACTTTACCTTTCCCATACGGAAGTCAAAATAACGGCCAAACAACTTGGCCTCCGTCTTCCGAAAGGCTCTCCGCTTCTCTTCTCCCTCACGTACCGTTTTCTCACAGGTACAGATAACTTCTATGCGGATGGTGTTCCGCGGAGTCTTTAAGCAAATGGCGCCGAAATACGTTCCTTCGGAAAGCACCGAACCATCCACCGCCACTTCCAGCTGACAACGGTTATTGTTAAAGCTTTCGGAATAAAGCGTCTTGGCGGAAACAAGGAAAAAGTCCCCTTCCGTCTCCACGGTAACATCCGTATAGCCCCATGTATCCTTTGTTATGGTAATCCGTTCCATAAGCGCCGCACTTCCCGGATGAAAACGAAGTACGGTCTTATCTGCCGCTATCTGAACCGGTGTTTTCTTTTTGATGAAAATCAAAAACTCCTCCAGTGCGTAGTCAATCCGGGCGCTGTGAATCAACTGCCGGTATACGGTTGTTTCCTCTTCCCGGTCGGCCAGTACCGTACTTACAAAACGGCTGTCAGCAAACAGTTTCTTTGCTTCGAACCAATTGTTCTGTGCCAGACTTGCAAACTGGAACAAATCTCTTACCTCCCCTTCCGAAGACATAAGGCATACCGGCATCACCCGGATAGTAAACGGTATGGCCAGTTCACCGTATTCGCTGACAACGGTAATATAGCCCCGTCTTTCTTCTCCCGGAGTACCGTACAGAGCCGGCACCGTATAGGTAATCTCATTTTCACTGCCCTGAAACTGCGACTCGTTTATGACTAACATCTCATTGGAGGAATATACGACGCCCTTCATCACGGACATCCGGCGATTGCGCACGAAAAATTTGCCGCAAAAAGTTTCCCCCGCAGCCACCTCTATAAAAAGAGATTCTTCGGAGACAAACACTTCCGGCTGTTCATATTCAAACATTCCTTTTGCCAATCGTTCCACTTTATCTTTCACGTCGTATCCACCTGTCTATGACTGTATTATCGTTTGATAAACTCCCCTGTTGCCTCATCCATGCTATAAATTGCGCTGCCGTCCATGGCTACATAAAAGGTGCCACGGAACCGTTCCTTGCCATCCACAAGTTCCGTCAGGTTGATGCCATAGCACTCTATGCCGCCTACAATCGTGGTCCATTCGTCTACGGACATGTTGTAATCCGCGGCTGCCTTTTCCAACCCCAATGCTTCCTTCGAATACTTGCCTAAGATCTCCTTTGCCTTGTCCGCGGAAAGTGTGGTTTCCGTACTGCCGCCTGATTCGGTCTTATCTAACGGGAACCGCTCCACATGAGATGCCCCTGTATCATCATAACAAAGAATCTCTCCTGTCTTCTTCTCCACAATCAGAAGCGGCGGAATGCCCTCTCCGTTGGCATCATTGATGCAGAAGGAAAAATACTCGCTGCCATCCAACATCAAATGGTCATCCAACAACTCAATACTGTAAACATCCAGTTCTACTATATTCGCTACAATCTTCTTTGCTTCGGCCAATGTCAGATCCGGCACCTCCGTCGGCGTCGGTTCCGGTGTCGGGGCGGTGGTCGGCTTCATCACCGGCGGCTTTGTCACTTCCGGGTCTCCGGTAATCTCATCCGGCCCGCCCACACTGTCATCCGGTGCGCCTACGCTATCCTCCGGTCCCGGTGTGCCGGTCAACTCCGTCGTGCCTGTCGGGGTCTCCTTGTCTTTTCCCTTTTGCTCACTCATATATTTAGATATCAGAATCACAACCAAAACGACGGCAAGCAATACAAAAAATATGGTTACAAAATCCGGTCCGCCGGACTCTTTTCTCTTATTTCTTCCGTTTCCCTTCCGTCCGGAAGAATTGCTTCTTTTTGTTGTTCTTCTTCCTCCGCCCGAGGTACTTTTTCTTTTTCCGTCTGCCATATTCTCACTCCTGCATTTGTACTTTTCATCAAAAACAACATATCACTTTATTATATCACAAAGCCTTATTTTCCGCAATGGAGAACAACACAAAAAAGTGTACATCCGCTCCCGAAAACTTCATCCGGGAGGATGTACACTTTGACTTTGATTTTTGATTACATCCGGTCGCTCTTTACCGTTTGCACCTTCAGCACATCGGTCACACCCTGGGCACCTGCCGCAATGACCACCCGGTCATTTTCGGCAATCAGACCGTACCGTTTTGCGCATGCCACCGCATGGTCAAATAATACATTCGCATCCGGCTGATACAATGCCACCACCGGATATACGCCCCAGGACATGGATAACTGGTGGAAGGTCTTTTCGTTCGGCGTAGCCGCAATAATCAGCTGATGCGGCCGGAACTTTGACATACGTCTTGCAGTGTAACCGGACATGGTTACCGCAATCACTGCCGTAGCTTTCACATCCTTTGCGGTGGTGCATGCCGCATCACAAATTGCATTGGTAGTATCGTTGGTGTCATTATCGTACTGCACCCAACGATATACATCCATCTCAAAGGCATCCCGTTCTGCCTGCTCAGCAATCTTGGACATAACTTCCACTACCAGTGCCGGATGTTCACCCGCTGCCGTCTCACCGGAAAGCATAATGGCAGACGTACCGTCAAATACGGCATTTGCCACGTCGGTAATCTCCGCTCTGGTAGGCGTAGTGCTGTGTATCATGGACTCCAACATCTGGGTAGCGGTAATCACCATCTTACCTGCCTGATAACACTTCTTAATAAACTTCTTCTGAAGACCCGGCAGCTTCTCGTACTCAATCTCTACGCCCATATCGCCTCTGGCTACCATAATGCCATCGGAGTGCTCCAGTATTTCATCAAAATGCTCCACACCTTCGATATTTTCGATTTTCGAAATAATCTTTATGTCGTATCCGCCGTAATAATCCAGACAATTACGGATGCCGATAACATCCTCCTTGGAACGGACAAAGGACGCTGCAACGAAATCCACGTTCTGCTCTACGCCAAAACGCAAATCCGCTTCATCCTGCTCGCTTAAATGCGGAAAATCCAGGTGCACGTTCGGCACATTCACACCCTTATGGTTGGATATGGTTCCCCCGTTTATTACTTCACAGATAATATCCGTTTCTGTTGTTTCCGTCACCTTAAGTAATACCTTTCCGTCATCCACCAGAATCTGGTTGCCCGGAGCAAGCTGTGACGGAAGCTCCTTATAGGAAATGCTGACTTCCTTTTCGTTTCCTTCCACTTCTCTTGTGGTAAAGATAAAACATTCTCCGGCCTTTAACTGTACCGGACCGTTCTTAAAATTGCCTACACGAATCTCCGGTCCTTTGGTATCCAGCATAATAGCTGCCGGAAGTTTCAGTTCATCACGAACCTTTCTGAACATCTCAATATTGGCTTTGTGATACTCATGGGTTCCGTGGGAAAAATTCAGACGCGCCACGTTCATTCCGTTTTTTAACATCTGGGCGATGGTCTGCTCGTTGTTACATGCCGGTCCTAACGTGCATACGATTTTGGTTCTTCTCATTTACTTCTTATTCTCCTTCAATCATTCGGTATCCCACACCGACCTCCGTAAAGATATACTTCGGTTCCGCCGGATTCTTTTCGATTTTTCTTCGGATATTTGCCATGTTTACCCGCAGAATCTGATTATCGCCGGAGGTATTCGGTCCCCAGATTTCACGAATGATAAAATCATAGGTCAACACCTTCCCCGCATATTTCCCGAGAAGGCTCACAATCTTGAATTCATTCTGTGTCAGGCCTGCGTCCTCGCCTTCTACATAAACACGGTATTTCTCATAATCAATCAAAAGTTCTCCGGCCGTAAACTTGCCGTTCTGTGCTACATTCTGATTGGCCCCTGCGGTTCTGGTGTGTCTCAATGCCATACGGATTCTGGCAAGCAGTTCTGCGGTTCCGAAAGGCTTCGTTATGTAATCATCTGCCCCTAAATCCAAGGCTTCCACCTTATCCCGTTCGTTGGTCCTTGCAGAAACAACAATAATCGGTAAAATAGACCACTTGCGGACAGCCTTTAACACCTCGATACCATCCATATCCGGCAGTCCCAAATCAAGAATCACCACATCCGGGCAACAGGAAGTAATCAGACTGTACGCCTCCTGTCCGGTCCGTGCGGTAACTACATCATAATTGTTTGCGTTCAAAATTGCAACTATAAAATTACTGATACTTTTTTCATCCTCTACCACCAACACCTTACTTTTTACCGGCATCCTATCCCTCCTTTACCGGCAACGTAAACTCAAAGGCTGCGCCGCCGCTCTTCCGATTATATGCTCTCACCTTGCCACCATGGGCAAGAATAATACTCTGACATACCGTAAGTCCGATTCCCATATTCCGTTTTCCATCCACATTCCCGTCGTCCGCCTTGTAGATACTCTCCTCCAAAATGCGAGGCAACACCTTCGGTGCAATCCCAACACCATCATCCTTTACGGAAAACACGGCATATTCTCCGTCTTTTTTTACCTGCACAATAATCTCACTGACAACACCGCCATGTACGATAGCATTCTCCATTAGATTACACAATACCTGCTCAATCAGCATAGCATCCATTGGCACAAATAAAACCTCGTCCGGCATCTTAATTGTAATCGGAGCTCCCGGGAACCGTTTTTTAAACTTCCCTACCGCTTCGGCGAGAATCTCTTCCACCATTTCCGGCTCTTTCGACACCTTTGCGGAATCTGCATCAATTCTGGTTACCAGAAGAAGGTTTTCTACCACACGCACCAGCCACTGGGCTTCTTCTTTCACATCGGAAAGCAATGTCATGGTTTTTTCTTCCGACAATTTATCATGATTCTCCATAACCGCAGACACTGCGCCTACAATAGAGGTAAGGGGGGTACGAATATCATGAGAAACTGCCCGCAGGAGATTTCCCCTCATCTGTTCCTTTTCTATCTCGCCCCGAATCTTCTCCTGCTGCTTAATCCGAGTAGTTAGCATACTGACCACCAATGAAACGGAAAACATGACAACAAAGGTAATCGGATACCCGCTTAGGGCAAAGTTCAGTTTAAAATACGGATAGGTAAACACGTAATTGGTTTCTATGACCGCAACAACCGAGGCCGTTAAGCCATAAAAATAACTGGTGGTAAATCTGGATATTAACAATACCGCCAATACAAAAATCAAAGGGGCATGATTGTCCGCCTGATTCCCGTTATGTAATAAAATACAGCACAAAGTAGCGACCGTCAGAATACCGATGGTAATCAGACTGTCCCTCCACGAAAACTTTATGATATGTCTCCAATCATGTACTTTATGCCGGTCCATTCCACTGCCTCTTTTCCCTTAGTAACAGCAAAAGACATACTCCGCCGTTTGCAGTATATCACATTTCCCCGTTAAATAGTTGTTAAGGTTTTTGCTCTCATGAAAGAAAGGAGAATCCCGATTTTTGTCGAAATTCTCCTTTGTATTGTTATTTTTCGTTTTCTTCGCCGTTTTCTTCTGTGGAAACAAGCTTTTCAAATCCAAACAGATACCGGATAAAGTTCTCTGCATTTTCCGGTCTCTTGGTGTTGCCCGTAACTGCCAGTACCAGTTCCTGCCCCTGGTATCCCGGGCTCATCTCCACCAGATCCGTAATATAAATACCGTACGGCGCTTCCTCTCCCGGTTTGCCGTCCATATCCGTCGGCACCGCATAGCACAAACGATCCGCCACCAGCTCATATAACTCCGGAGATATCTGCTCGTCCACAGGCCACATATATGCTCCCGCCAGACCCTTCATCACACTCTCCGTTCCTACGATGATATCAATATCACCGGCAACGGCATGGGCTGTAAACCGTTGTGCCGATGCTGCATCCGCATAACTGGAAATCATCATGGTATTATCAAAAATCATATCCTGCTTTTCTTTATCGTACGTCACATACGCTTCAAAGCCGCTGCGCAGTTCTTCCATCTCACCTGCAAGTATCACCGCATCCGTAAATGCCACATATACCACGGTTTCCTTCTTCGGCTTAATAATCTCATATACCGCATAACCTACAAATGCAATCACACAGGCCCAGATAAACGTCTTTAATAAATAATATGCCTTAAAATGATCCCATTTTGCACGGAAACCCTTGCATTCCTTCCATTTCATCCGGTCCGTTTTTTCTTCTCTGATCTGGTAAATGGAAGCGGAATCATCCAATGTAGTTTTTTTATTCGAAAGATCCATATGTCACCTCTGACTCATTATATATTCGCAGTAAAAGTATACCACGAAGGGTACGAAAAGGAAATAAACAATCCATTAAATTTCTAAAAATTATTCCTCCGTATCCTCCGGGAACTTCTCACGAAGCTTCAACCACAAAAGGCCTGTAATGCAAATGGAAGAATATGCACCACAGAGAATACCTGCCATAAGCGGAATTGCGAACTCCTTGATGGAACTTACACCGAAGATTACCAGTGCCGCCACCATAAAGAAGGTGGTCAGGGACGTATAAATATTTCTGGTAAAGGTCTGGGCAATACTCTTATTTACAATATCCAAATAAGTTTCTTTCTTTAAACGCTCCTTCAGATTTTCTCGGATTCGGTCAAACACTACGATGGTCGCATTGATGGAGTAACCAAGAATGGTCAGCATACAGGCAATAAAGGTATTGCCTACGGAGATGCGTCCTACCGCATAAACCATGAGCACAATCAATACATCGTGAAGCAATGCGACTATGGCACTCAACGCAAAGGCCAGATTGGAGAATCTGATCCAGATGTAAATGAGCATACAACCCGTAGCCACCGCCACCGCAAGGATTGCGTCCCGTTTCATTTCGCCACTGACGGTTCCGCTGATGTTCTGTACCTCAACTGAGCCTTCCTGCACACCATACTTTGATACCATATAGTTTACCAAAGCATTTCTCTCATTTTCCGTCATCTCCTGAGTTCTGATGGTAACCGCATTGGAACCGCTGACCAGATTAATGACTGCAACTTTGCCCGTCTTATCTTTTACTACGGTTTCCAACTCAGGAACGGAAATCTCCACTTCTTCCGGGAAAGTAATGGTCAAAGAGGTCCCGCCCTTAAAATCAAGACCGTATGCCAGTATCTCGCCGGTATTGGCCTTTCCGATGCACATACCGACTACACCGGCCAGAATCAATACTCCGGAAATAAGTGCAAACTTCTTTCCATGCTTTGTATAATTACGTGCCTTATAACCGGTTACCTGACCGTACTGTCCTTCCTTATCAATTCCCATGTCATACATTGCGGTTAAAATAAAACGAGTCACAAACAATGCGGTAAACATGGAAAGAATAATACCCAGCGCCAAGGTTGTAGCAAAGCCCTTAATGGTACCGGAACCCAGCATATACAATACAATGGCTGCAATGAGTGTTGTTATATTTCCGTCAAATATCGCAGAAAACGCCTTGGAAAAACCAAGCTTAATGGAGGAACGTACTGTCTTACCCGCACCGATTTCTTCCTGAATACGGGAGAAAATAATCACGTTAGCATCCACCGCCATACCGATGGACAATATAATACCCGCAAGTCCCGGAAGCGTCAGGGTAATCTCCAGTAGATTGAGACACACCACCATCAGGCCTACATAAATAACCAAAGCCAAATCCGCCGCAAGACCCGGAAAACGATACCGAATCGCCATAAACAACAGTACGAGAATAATGCCGATAGCTGCTGCCACAAGACTGGTACTTACTGCTTCCGCACCCAAGGTTGCACCTACTACATTGGAACGAAGTTCTCTAAGCTCTAACGGAAGTGCACCCACACGGATGGTTGCTGCCAGATCCTTTGCTTCCTGTGCGGTAAAGCTACCGGAAATCTGCGCCTTTCCTTCGGTCAGCGGCTCATTAATGGTCGCCACGCTGACAATTTCTCCATCATAAATAATGGCAATCGGTTCTCCTACATGGGCCGTCGTTACCTTTGCAAACTTGTCCTTTCCCTGATCGTTTAATTCCAGGAAAACATAATGAGTTACCATGCCCGTCTGCCCCGGGTGCATATCGGAAGTCGCAGTCTTAATGTCTTTTCCGTCCAAAATCAAATCGCCGGCAGCCACAATATCTGCCCATTCCGAAGCAATCACATATTCTGCCGTTCCGGCTGCCTCATCCTCTTTCAGTTCCAAATGGTCCGTTGCCAGAATGAAGAATATCTCACCTACTTTTCCCAAAGCCTTCAATGTCTCTTCCGCATCGGTAGCTCCCGGAATATCCACATTAATACGGTTAGTACCTTCCCGATATACTTCTGCTTCTGTCTGTCCGCTTTCATCTACACGCTTACGCAACTTGTAAATAGTGTCTTCTATTTCCTCATCCGTAGGATCTTCTTTTACGGCTTCGTATGTAATACTGACACCACCTGCCAAGTCAAGTCCGAGGCGGATGCCTTCCGCACTGCCTGTTTTCTTCTCGCCGATTCCTTTTAACGAAACAAAGACAACAGCCGCTGCCACCGCCATTGCCAAAATCATTTTCAAATAACCTTTTACTTTGTGGTTCATACTTTACCTCTTTTCATCATATCCTTTAGAGACTCTTCGTCCCTAAATAGTAAGTATAGCACAGGAACCCGTCGAA